>CAMHHO010000117.1:0-8419 GCA_946184965.1 uncultured Prevotellaceae bacterium
CACGCCAGTCACGCTTGAACTGCTCTGTCGCCTGACGGTTGTCGATGACCACCCCCGCTAAGGCAGGCAACCATTTAAGTATATTATATCCTCTTCGTTTCAGGAACTCCTCTGGCATCCGCTTGGTCCATTCCTGCCCGCCTGCCTCATAACTGTCAATCTCCAGTCGCTGGAAGGTCTTGCCAGTCTCATCACCAGCCAGATTGAGCAGCATGGAGGGATAGCCCGACCAATAGTGGGTAACAGCCTCACGACTCATCTTGTCGCACTCCAGACCAGTACCGCTTTCAGGTGACGTACTACCATTGGTCTTGCCATTAGCCGTATGGCCGAAGCGATAGACTTTCCACAGTCCTTTAGGAAGCCGGACGGCGGCAACATCAGGAAAAACGATGACTTGCTCTTTCTGCACGATGCTGTCATCAGGAACAGCAACAACAGCGATGTCTTCATAATAGCCAAAATTAGCCTCAGACTGTGCCAGTCTGACATGCCGCCTGCCTTGCGACTCCGCCATCGTCCAAACCAACTTCTGCATGGAAAATTCGGGCTTGACAGTCGGATAGGCACTCGATGACCATCCAGGACAATTGTGCGTACCATAAGAAAGCCCCAATCGATGACACTCGCTAATGGCAAACTTCATCAGCTGTTGCCAGTGCTCGGAGCCAATGGCATTGGTTGTGTCCTTCACCAGTCCTTGTGCAGTACCGCCCACCTGAAAGTTCTGCACGCCACCGATGCCTGCCTTCTGATAAGCCTCCAGGTCGGCGGTTATACCTTCTTTGGTTATCAGACCGTCCATCCATTGCCATATCATAATTGGCTTGGCCTCGGCAGGAGGATTCATAAAGACATCCTCCATTGTCTGGCTGGCAACACTCTGAAATCCTAAAACGAACAACAGAAATATTAGTAAACGATCTTTCATCTATGATGCAAAGTTAGCAGTTGTTTTTGAGCCCAGCGAGATACTACATGACGATGCTTTCCAAGAAAGCCTTTTGGTTGCCGGGCATGATGATGTGGTGGTTGCCGATGGGCTGCGTCAGGAAGTAGTTGGCTTGGCTCTTGTCGGAGAGCTGGATGACCTGCTGCGTGCGGCAGAGGTCGGGCTTCGACTGGTTGCGCACCAATTGGCCTTCGGCAATGAAGTGGCGCTTGAGGTCGCCCGAGAGTTTGAAGATGGTGACAGGACCTTCCTTCATAAAGCCTCGGATGCCTGTGCCGATGCCCGACTCGAAGTGGGTGTCCAGCTCGTAACGCTCTACCATGTCGAGTGGGATGGTGCAATGGGCGAAGAGTATCTCACCTGTCTCTGGGTTGATGCTGGCGGGGTTGGCCTGGAAACCTGAAACGCCTGACAGTGAGCGCACCACCATCATCGACAGCATAGCAGGCACGTCGCCCTCGCAACCTGCGACATAGCCTTCAGCGTTCAGCTTTGCCAAGGCCATGCAGCCCGTATCTTTCAACGCTGTCAGCAAGTCGAAGCAGCGAAGCGTGAAACCTTTGAGCCGGTGGCGGGCGATGAGCGTCTTCAAGGCTCCGTAGATGTCGTTGGCTGCGACGGCATCAAGCAGCTCCTGCATGGGGATGTCTACCAACTCAATGCCCATCTGCTTGCGGACCGTGTCGTAGTCGGCGTGGCTGGAGATGAGCCAGTCAGAGGGACGCCCGATGACGCCGAGCCGAGAGCCGTCAAGCCATTGCCGCGCCTCGCTGGCTTTTTCCAGCACCTTGATTCTGCGGGCGATGTATTCCGCAGGGCCGTGAATGATTTCACCCTTCAGGTTGTTTTGCTGCAGGTATGACAGAATCTCCATCGAGGCGGCCAGCGAGTTGCTCTTTCCCGATGTCAGCAGGTAGAATGGCTTTTGTGATTTTGCCAAGAGTTCCGGCAAGAGCCGTAGGAAGATGCCCTCCGTTCCACCCGTGCGAACATAAATCAGGCTCAGCGCATGGCAGCCGTAGTCGGTGTAGTCGTTGCCCTTGAAGTCATAATCGATTTCGAGGCTTGCTAAGAATTCCTTGGTTACGGTTGCCACAGCCGCCTCGTCGTGCAGCTCTGACGTGAGTGTATAAATGGCTATTGTCTTCATGACTCCTCGGTCAGTATTTTCTTGATTTCCTCGTCAGTCTTGGTGAGCTTGTCGCGACAGAGCTTGATGAGTTCCTGGGCACGCTTGAGCTGAGTGGTCAGCTGGTCGATGTCGAGCTCATCGTTCTCCATGCGCTGGACGATAGACTGGAGTTCCGCGAAGGCGGCTTCGTATTTCATTTCCTGTTTCATATAACGGTGGATTTGATGGTTCCTTTTTCGAGACGGGTTTCCACGACGTCGCCCTGACGGAGCGTCTTGGGGTCGCGCACGGCGTGGCCGTCTTTCAGTGTGATGCTGTAACCACGCCTGAGCAGCAGGTTGGGGTCGAGGGCTTTCAGCTTCTCGGCGGCCAGTTCGAGGCGGTGCTGCTCGGTGGTCAGCTTGCGACCTGCGATGAGCGGCAGCCGCTGGCCGATGGTATCGAGGCGGGCCTGCTGGTTTGTTGTGAGCTGCAGCATGAGGCTGGTCAGACGCTGGAACAGCTGGTCGAGGCGGGCCTCTTGGCGAGTCCTAACGATGGAGAACAAGCGTGGAATGGCAGCTTGGAGTATAGAGAACTGGGCGTTGAGGGTTGAGAGCTTGTGCTGAGCTGCATGTACAACTCGCTGTTGGCTGTCGTTGAGGGCGTCGAGCACCGCCTGAGCGTGATCGATGAGAAAGGCAGCGGCGGCTGTTGGGGTTTTTACGCGCTGGTGGCTGACCATGTCGAGGATTGACTCGTCGCGGTCGTGGCCGATGCCGGTGATGATGGGCAGGGGGAAGTTTGCGACGTTCTCGGCGAGGGCGAGGGTGTCGAAGCCGGAGAGGTCGGCGGTGGCTCCGCCGCCTCGGATGATGACGACGGCATCAACATTGTTGATGCATAGAAAGACGCGGTTGAGGGCGGCGATGATGCTCTGTTCCACGCCTTCGCCCTGCATGGTGGCTGGGAAGAGCTGGGTGCGGAAGGCAAAGGGAGAGTCGGCCAGCTGGGCAGCAAAGTCGCCGTAGCCGGCTGCCGTCTGACTGCTGATGACGGCGATGTTGAGGCAGAACAGGGGCAGTTGGAGCTCACGTTGCAGGTCGAAGACGCCCTCCTCCTTCAGCTGGCAGATAATCTCCTGACGGCGGCGGGCCTGGTCGCCGAGGGTGTAGTTGGGGTCGATGTCGGTAACAATCCATGAGAAGCCGTAGGCCTCGTGGAACTGTGCATACACTTTCATCAGCACCTTGATGCCGGCGCGCAGCTGCTGACCCGTGGTGCGCTCGAAGTAGGGGCGAATGATGCTCCACTTCGAAGCCCAGCACTTGGCTGAGGCTCGGGCGACGGGCGTGGCTGCTCGGTCGTCGCGCTGGATGAGTTCCATGTAGCAATGGCCTCGGTTCTCGCGGCACTCCGACAGCTCGGCCTCTACCCAATACTCGTTGGGCATCTCCATCTCAATCAGTTCGCGAACGAGACCGTTGAGCTCGAGGAGGGTAAGACTCTTTTCACTCATTGCTTTCCTCTTTTCCTAACAAATACGCCCGCCAGAAGTCGGGCTTGCCGTAGCCGTAGATGTTATTGGGTGTCAGATAGTTGTCGGAAGCTTTGCGGACGAGGTCGATGATATCGGTGGCACGCTTGTTGGGGAATGCCTGCCACAGACAGGCGACGAGACCGCAGACGACGGGCGTAGAGAACGATGTGCCCATATCGCGGACAACCGAGCCGCGACCAGAGATGAGCACAGCCGGCGAGCCGATGGCCATGACGTCGGGCTTCACCCGCCCGTCCTGCGAAGGTCCGACCGACGAGAACGGGGCGTTTGTTCCGTGAATGTTCAGGGCTCCGACGGTCAGAATCTCGCGGGCATCGGCAGGCACGCAGATTTTCTTCCAGGGGCCCATACCCGTGTTGCCGGCCGAGTTGACGAGGATGATGCCCTTGCCGGCCAGCATCGAGGCCGTGCGCGAGATGAGCGTCGACTGTCCGTCGAGGTCGTTCAGCAGGAGCTTGCGGTGGGGTTCGTCGTAGTCGTTGTAGCCCAGACTGCTGTTGATGACATCGACGCCGGCAGAGTCGGCAAACTCAGCAGCCATCGCCCAGTAGTCTTCCTCAACGGGCTGCTCCGTTGTCTGGTCTTCGCAGCGCAGCAGCCAGTAGCGCGCTTCGGGGGCCGTGCCAACCAGCACCTTCGGACTGTTGGCGGCCATAGCCGACAGCACACGCGTACCGTGATCAGCTCCGTTGAAGATGTCGTCGTTGTCTTCGTCGCGTTGGGGAATCTGCGGGTTGTGCCAGACAAAGTCGTGGGTGCCTGCTATATGGGTGTGCCGGAATGCCGGGATGCGGTTGACGTTCTGGAAACCGCCGTCGAAGATGGCAATGGTCATGCCCTTTCCGCGCAGGCTGGCGGCGTGCAGACTGTCGCCGTTGAGGTCTTCAATCTGGTCTTTGCCGTAGCCGTAGCGCTCGTTCTTCACCGAGTCCCAGGGGTTGTAGTGGTCGTGGACGTTCCATCGTGGCAGTTCTCTCTCAATGGAGTCGGGCGACACCCACACCAGCTCGGTCTTGCTGACAAAGGGCAACAGTCGCAGCTGCTGAACGGTCAGCGTGTCGGCGGTGCGTGCCACGACGGTGTTGTTCCATCGGCTCTGAGCGACGATGCTGACACCCCTCACGGCTCCGATGGCCTTCAGGTAGCGCGGCGTGACGGGCAGGTCGGTTGAGTCGAGAGCCAGTCCCTGTCGCTGTCGGCGCTCTACGGATTTGCTTGAGAGCCATCGGGTGGGGTGGTCGAGCGAGTAGGGCGAGTCGTGCTTGTCGGTCAGCGTGAGCCGGTACATGTATTGTTTGCCACCAGGGTATTTCTTCTTGGTGGCAGCATGGCCGGTCAGGCCCCACAGGAGGGCTATAATTAAGGTAAAGATGCGTATCACAGTGCAAAGGTAAGAATTATTTTCGGAAAATTTGGCTGAATGCGGAAAAAAATGTAATTTTGCACGTTGAATATGGATAATATGAAAGCAACGCTCGAACTGGGCACCAAACCTGTAGGCCGTCTGCTGTGGCAATATGCCCTGCCGGCCATCGTGGCGATGACCGCTTCGAGCCTCTATAATATCATCGACCGAGCCATGATTGGCCAGATGGTGGGCCCTGAGGCAATAGCCGGCTTGGGCATCACCTTTCCGTTCATGAACCTGAGCGCAGCTTTCGGTGCAGCCGTCGGCGTGGGCTCCTCAACGTGTATCAGCGTAAAGCTGGGGCAGAAGGACTATAAGACGGCAGAGCACCTGTTAGGCAACACGGTGACGCTGAACCTGATTGTGGGTTTCCTGTTCATGGTGGTCTGTCTGGTGTTCCTCAATCCCATCCTCCGCTTCTTCGGCGCCTCCGATGCCACGCTACCCTATGCCCGCGAGTTCATGATCATCATTCTGCTGGGCAACATGATTACCCACATGTACTTCGGCATGAACGCCGTGTTGCGAGCGGCGGGCAAGCCCCGTCACGCCATGTATGCCACGCTGTTTACCGTCGGCATGAACATCCTGCTGGTCGTGGCCTTCGTGTGGTGGTTCCGCTGGGGCATACGCGGAGCAGCTTTGGCCACCATTACCTCGCAGACATTGGCCCTGTGCTGGCAGATGTGGGTGTTCTCCGACAAGCGCGAGCTGCTTCACCTGAAGCGGGGCATCTACAGGCTGGAGTCGCAGTTGGTGAAGAACATCATCGCCATCGGCATCTCGCCGTTCCTGATGAACGTCACGTCGTGCATCATCGTCATCTTCATGAACAACCAGTTCGTGCGCTACGGCGGCGACATGGCCGTTGGTGCCTACTCGATAGCCAACTCAATGGCGATGGTCTTCTTCATGTTCGTCATGGGCGTTACGCAGGGTATGCAGCCCATCGTGGGCTATAACTACGGAGCCGAGAAGTTCGACCGCATGCTGCGCTGCCTTTGGCTGGCCATTGCGGTGGCAACATCCATCCTGCTGGTCGGTTGGGCGCTGGCCATGCTGTTCCCGTGGCAGATAGCCCGCATCTTCACCACCGACCCGACGCTGCTCGATATGTCGGCACGTGGTATCCGTCTCGATATGCTGGTGTTCCCCATCATTGCCTCGCAGGCCGTTATCACCAACTTCTTCCAATGCATCGGCAAGGTGAAAATCAGCATCTTCCTCTCGCTGACGCGCCAGCTGCTCATGCTTCTGCCGCTGGCCTATCTGTTGCCCTTGTGGATGGATTTAGACGGCGTGTGGTATTCAATGCCCGCCAGCGACTTCGGCTCGTTCGCCATGACGTGGCCGCTGCTGTTGTGGTATCTCAAGAAACTGAAAGCTTATGGAAAGTAAACATATCATCATCAACGTAGGCCGTCAGGTCTGTGCTGGAGGCCTTGAAATAGGCCGGCTGCTGGCTGAGGAGTTTCATGCCAAGTACTACGACCGCGAACTGCTCAACCTGGCAGCCCGCGAGAGTGGCTTCTCGGAGGAGTTCCTTAAGCGCAGCGACGAGCGCAAGGGCTTCTTCCGCACCATTCTTCACCTGCCGGGAGCCAGCACCATGGACGGCGACAGCTTCTACCAGAACAATTTCTCGCAGGAGAGCCTGTTCAAGTTCCAGAGCGACGCCATCATCAAGGCCGCCCAGGAGTCGTCGTGCGTCTTTGTGGGGCGCTGTGCCGACTATGTGTTGCGCGACTTCCCCAACGTGGTCAACATCTTCATCACCGCCTCGCTCGAAGCCCGTGCAGCCCTCTTTATGAAGGAGAAGGGCGTTGGCCACGACGAGGCCGTCAAGCGCATTGAGCACATCGAGAGTCGGCGGGCCTCGTACTACAACTACTATACAGGCAAGAAGTGGGGCCATGCTGCCAGCTACGACCTCTGCGTCGACTCCAGCATTCTTGGCGCTGATGAGACGGCACGGCTCATAGCCGATTTCATACACAAACGCTTTAAGATATGAAGAGGATAGGCATACTGAGCGATACGCACAGCTACTGGGACAACAAGTATCTGCACTACTTTGAACCCTGCGACGAGATATGGCATGCAGGCGACATCGGCTCTGTCGAAGTGGCCGAGCGGCTGGCGGCTTTCCGCCCGTTTCGGGCTGTCTATGGCAACTGCGACGGCGGCGACCTGCGGCTGATGTACCGCGAGCTGAACCGATTCAAGTGCGAGGATGTCGACGTGCTCATCAAGCATATCGGCGGCTATCCGGGCAATTACGATGCCTCTGTCCGCTCGACGCTCTTCGCCAACCCGCCGCAGCTGTTCATAGCTGGCCACTCGCATATATTGAAGGTGAAGTACGACAAGACGCTGGGGCTGCTCCATATCAATCCGGGAGCGGCTGGCATTCAGGGCTGGCATCCTGAGCGAACGCTGGTGCGGCTGACCATCGACGGTCGCGAATTTAAGGATTTGGAAGTAATAACACTAAGCGATAAGAAATGAAAAGAACGATTGTAATCACCGGCGGCGCAGGCTTCATAGGTAGCCATGTGGTGCGCCTGTTTGTGAACAAGTACCCCGACTACCACATCATCAACCTCGACAAACTGACGTATGCCGGCAACCTGGCCAACCTCAAGGACATCGAGGACAAGCCCAACTACGAGTTTGTAAAGATGGACATCTGCGACTTCGATGCCTTCCTGAAGCTGATGCAGGAGAAGAAGGTGGACGGCATCATCCACCTTGCTGCCGAGAGCCACGTGGACCGCTCCATCAAGGACCCCTTCACGTTTGCCAAGACCAACGTCATGGGCACGCTGAGCCTGCTCCAGGCCGCCAAGATTTATTGGGAGTCGTTGCCTGAGCGCTATGAAGGTAAGCGCTTCTATCACATCTCGACCGACGAGGTGTATGGCGCACTGGAGCTGACGCACCCTGAGGGCATTGAGCCGCCGTTCACGACAACGGCCTCCAGCGCCGAGCACCATCTGGCCTATGGCGACAAGTTCTTCTTGGAGAGCACGAAGTACAACCCCCACTCGCCGTACTCAGCCGCCAAGGCTTCGAGCGACCACTTTGTGCGGGCCTATCACGACACTTACGGCATGCCCGTCATCGTGACCAACTGTTCGAACAACTACGGCCCGTTCCAGTTTCCTGAGAAGCTGATACCGCTGTTTATCAACAACATACGCCACCGCAAGCCGCTGCCCGTCTACGGCAAGGGTGAGAACGTGCGCGACTGGCTCTTCGTCGAGGACCATGCCCGTGCCATCGACCTCATCTTCCATCAGGGCCTCATTGCCGAGACCTACAACATCGGCGGCTTCAACGAGTGGAAGAACATCGACATCATCCGCGTGCTCATCAACACCGTCG
>CAMHHO010000118.1:0-8369 GCA_946184965.1 uncultured Prevotellaceae bacterium
CAAAGCTGTTGTTGCCATAGATTCGGAGACGGATAACTTCGGCCTGTTCCTCTGGAATTTCGGCAAGAAGTTGAACGATTCGCTGGTAGTCCACTTCATTGTTTTCTGACGGTATGTCTGCCAAGTCCAGACGAGTATCCATGGGAATTGTCTTGAGTCGGCTCGACCGTGAAAGCCATGAAGTGCAGACGTTCGAAAGCGTTCGGAAGATGTAGCTTCGCCAGTCTTTCACTTCCTTGCCCGTCCCGTCGGAGAGCTTGTCGAATAGTTTCAAGTAGGCATCTTGCAGCGCATCCTTGGCATTTTCTGCGTCACCGAGACGGTAACAGGCATACCTCATCAAGTGGGGTTGTTCTTGTCGCAGATGTTCTGTGAGTCCATCCTTTGTGATGTTGTTTTCTTTATTCATTTCATTACTTTTTTTGAGATGCATCTGACATAAAGACACGAAAGTTCTCAAAAAGATTTAAATGGACGGGATTATTTTTCAAAAAAGTGAATCAAGTGGACCTGTTCCGCCGATTCTTGGAACTTTTTCCGATATGCCCCAACAAGATGAGGGGAAAAAGTAGGAAAGTAAGAAAGTCACTTGTAGACAGGAATGTTTTTTTAGTGGTAATAGAAGGAAATTATATAGTAATTATATAGGTATTATATTAATAATATATATAAATAAATTATACATATAATCTTCACTTCGTGTCCACTTCATGTCAACGCTCCGCATACTCCGTTTTCCTTCCTGTCATCAAGTGACTTTCCTACTTTCTTACTTCGTCATGCCCACACTCGCTTCTACCCGCCAGTAAACCCCGCGTTTATCGGCACCTTCCGCACCGTTTACCGCCGGGTAGCCAGGACGGGGACTCTCAGTTGCACATCGTTCCTGCCCCCCTGTGTTGCACCCCCTCAAAGGGGCCTCGCATCCCCAAAATATCAGTCTCCCCTTAAGGAATAGCAGCGCCAATCACTTCAGCAGGTCGCTGTCGCCACCGACGTTGAGCCGATAGTAGCGGCCACGCTGAGCCATGAGCTCGGCGTGGCTGCCCTGCTCTATGATGCGCCCGTGGTCGAGGACGATGATCTGGTCGGCATTGCGGACAGTGCTGAGACGGTGGGCAATGACGAAGGTGGTGCGGCCCCGCATAATGGTGTCCATACCGCGCTGCACGAGCTGCTCGGTGCGCGTATCAATCGATGAGGTGGCCTCGTCGAGAATGAGCACGGGCGGGTCGGCCACGGCAGCACGGGCGATGGCCAGGAGCTGGCGCTCGCCAGCACTGAGGTTGCCGCCGTCGCCTGAGAGGACGGTCTGGTAGCCATTGGCCAGGCGGCGGATGAAGTCGTGGGCACCGACGAGCTGGGCGGCCCGTATGCAGTCGTCGTCGGTGGCGTCGAGCCGTCCGTAGCGGATGTTTTCGAGCACGGTGCCGGTGAAGAGATGCGTCTCCTGCAGCACGATGCTCATCGAACGGCGCAGAGAATGCTTGCTGATGTCCTTGATGGGTATGCCGTCGTAGAGAATCTGCCCCGACTGCGTCTCATAGAAGCGGTTGATGAGGTTGATAATCGTGGTCTTGCCGGCACCGGTGCCGCCCACGAAGGCTATCTTCTGACCAGGCTGCGTGTTGATGTCGATGTCGAAGAGCACCTGCTTCTCAGGCACATAGCTGAAGTCCACATCGGTAAAGTCGACGTCGCCCATGACTGGGTGATGGGTGGTGGGTGTTGGGGGTTGGCTATTACCATTCACCCAACACCCATCACCTAACACCCAGCTTCCCTCATCCACCTCTGGCTCGGCATCCATTAGCGTGAAGACGCGCTCGGCACCGACAGCGGCATTGAGCACGGAGTTGATTTGCTGCGACACGTGGGTGATGGGCTGCGTGAAGCTCTTGTTCAGCGTCAGGAAGGCCACTATCGTTCCAAGTGAGAGGTGAAGGGTGATAAGTGAAGGGTGAAGGGCTATGGTTGCGCCGACGACGGCGATGAGCACGTAGCCGAGGTTCGACAGGTTGCCGTTGACGGGCATCACGATGTTGGCGATACGGTTGGCACTATAGGCCGACGAGCGCAGCTGCTCGTTGATGGCCTCGAAGTCGCTGATGGCCTGCTGCTCGCGGCAGAACACCTTGACCACTTTCTGGCCGGTCATCATCTCCTCGATGAAGCCGTTGACGCGCCCAAGGCTCTCCTGCTGAATGCGGAAATAGCGCCGCGACCGCTGGCCGAGCTTCGTGGTGGTGAACATCATCACGGCGGCTATCAGGCAGCTGACGAGCGTCAGCGGCACACTGAGCACAATCATCGAAGCGAAGGTGACGCCGATGGTGATGACCGAATTAAAGACCTGGGCCAAGGCCGTCGAAATCATCTGGCGCAGCGAGTCGACGTCGTTGGTATAGACCGACATGATGTCGCCATGCTGCCGCTGGTCGAAATAGCTGATGGGCAGCCGCTCCATACGTTCGAAAATCAGCTTGCGCAGTTTCAGCTGCGTGCCCTGCGACACGTTGATCATCAGGCGGTTGTAGAGGTAGGAGCAGACGACGCCGACCAGCAGGATAAGACCGAGCTTGAAGAGCACCTGAGCCAGAGAATGGTATTCAGGATTGTCCGTCTGCGTCAGCGGCACGATATAGTCGTCAATCAAGGTACGCGTGAAGAGCGTCGAGGCGAGCGTCGTGACAGATGTGACGACGATGCACACCAGCACCACGCCGATGCTCAGCTTATAGTCGCCAAGCACCAGACGTGCCATGCGCCAGATGATGTTGCGCGTCTTGCGGTCAATCTTCTGTATGCCGCCCTGATTCTGGGCGTGCGGGCCACGCGGTCCTCCGAAGTTGGGCTGTCTCATGCTGCACCTCCTTTCTTGTCAAAGTCGCCGCAGTCGGCGGTCTGTATGTCGTATATCTCCTTATAGAGCGCATTGGTCTTCAGCAGCTGCTCGTGGGTGTCGTAGCCAGTGACCACGCCATTGTCCATCACGAGAATGCGGTCGCAATGCTCAACCGACGATATGCGCTGGGCAATGATGAATTTCGTCATCGCAGGCAGTTCCTCGCGGAAGGCGCGCTGAATCTTGGCGTCGGTCTGGGTATCGCAGGCCGACGTGGAGTCGTCGAGCACCAGCACCTTCGGCCGCTTCAGCAGGGCGCGGGCAATACAGAGGCGCTGCTTCTGTCCGCCCGAGACGTTGGTGCCGCCCTGTTCGATACGCGAGTCATAGCCGTCGGGCATCTGGTCGATGAACTCGTCGGCGCAGGCCAGACGGCACGCCTCGCGGCACTCCTCCAGTGTGGCGTTGAGTTTCCCCCAGCGCAGATTCTCAAGCACCGTCCCCGAGAAGAGCGTATTCTTCTGCAGCACGACGGCCACCTCATTGCGCAGCGTAGCCAGGTCGTAGTCCTTGACATTACGCCCGCCGACGAGCACCTCGCCCTGTCCCACGTCGTAGAGCCGCGAGATGAGGTTGACGAGCGTCGACTTGCCCGAGCCCGTACCGCCGATGACGCCAATGGTCTCGCCACTGCCGATGCTGAACGAGACGTTGTAGAGGGCGGAGCGGCGGTGAAGGGACCCTCCCCCTGCCCCTCCCTGTTGAGGGAGGGGGGCAATTACCTTGTTCGCCAACTTTGTCTCGGATTGGAGTATCGTCTCCCCTCCCTCAACAGGGAGGGGCTGGGGGTGGGTCTGTTTGGTCGTATAGTCAAACCTCACCCCCCGGAACTCCACGCTGCCATCACTGACCTCGTAGACGGGATTGTCAGGATTCACGATGTCGGGCTGCTCCTCGATGACCTCGCTGACGCGCTTGGCCGAGGCGGCACTCTGCGTCAGCATCACAAAGATCATCGACAGCATCATCAGCGACTGCAGGATTGACATCACATAGGTGAAGAGCGAGGTCAGCTCGCCCGTGGTCAGCGTACCGCCGACGACAAACTGCGCGCCCCACCACGAGAGGGCGATGATACAGCCATAGACCACGATGTTCATTACGGGATGGTTCAGCGCCATGAGACTCTCCGCGCGTACATATAACTTATAAAGGCCCTCGGCGGCACGCGAGAACTTCTGGTTCTCAAAGTCCTCGCGGACGAAAGCCTTGACCACGCGGATGGCCTGGATATTCTCCTGCACGCTCTGGTTCAGCTCGTCGTACTTCACGAATACCTGCTGGAATAGTCGTGCCACCCGCGAGATGATGTTGTAGAGCGAGAAACTCAGGACGACCATCGCAATGATAAAGATGAACGACAGCCGCGCGTCGATAACCAGACACATCACGATGCTCAGCACCAGCCGGAACGGAGCACGCACGGTGATACGCAGTATCTGCTGGTAGGCGTTCTGCAGGCTCGACACGTCGGTGGTCATGCGCGTGACCAGTCCCGAGGTGGAATACTTGTCGATGTCAGAGAAGGCGAAGCGCTGGATGTTGCGGTACATCGCCCGCCGCAGGTTGGCGGCAAAGCCCGTGGCGGCGTAGGCCACCGAGCGCCCGGCCAGTATGCCGAAGCCCAGCGAGAGGAACGCCATACCAATCATAACGGCCCCATACAGGTACACATTCTCCATGCTGCCCGCATTGATACCCTTGTCGATAAGCGAGGCCGTGACGTAGGGAATGAGCACGTCCATCACCACCTCAAGAGCCGTCCAGACGGGCGTCAGCAGCGACGCTTTCCAGTAGTCGCCGATTTGCTTATAGAGTGTCTTGATCATGTCTGGTTTGTTTTTATTCGGTGCAAAAATACGAAAAAAGTCGAATAAAAGCAAGAAAGTGGCATTGTTTTTGGAGTTATTGTCTTACCTTTGCAGATGAAAACTACAAACAAGCCCAATTACACAACCTATGAACAAGACATGGACTCATCGGCTGCTCGTGGCGCTGCTTGCCTGCACGGCAACTTTCACGGCAATTGCACAAAGCGTGCGCGAAGTGACAAGACTCGACGAAGGATGGCGCTTCGCCTTCGGCAATGCCGCCGACCCCAAGAAGGATTTCGGCTGCGGAACGGAGTACTTCAACTATCTGACGAAGGCCAACTCCATACACAACGAGGGACCGTATTCGCAGAAATTCAACGACTCGGCCTGGCAGACCGTACGTGTGCCCCACGACTGGGTCACCACGCTGCCCTACGCCCCAGGAGCCAGTCACTCGCACGGCTACAAGACCGTTGGCTATAAGTACCCTGCAACGAGTGTGGGCTGGTATCGCAAGAAGCTGACTATTGGCAAAGAGGATCTGGGCAAACGGCTGATGCTGCGCTTTGACGGCATCTTCCGCTCAGCACAGGTGTGGTTCAACGGCTATTACATGGGAACAGAACCCAGCGGCTATGCGACACAAGTCTACGACATCACCCCTTATATCAAGTATGGTGAAGAGAATCTGATCTGTGTAAGGGCCGACGCCTCACTCGAGGAAGGCTGGTTCTACGAAGGGGCAGGCATCTATCGCGACGTGTGGTTGGAGAAAGCCGCTGAGGTAAGCGTGGCACCCTTCGGCACCTTTGTGTATGCAGAACTCAAGCAGCCTTACGACGTGGCCCTGCTACACATCAAGACTGAGGTGTGCAACAGCAGTCTCACGACGCAGCAGTATGAGGTGGAGCAACGGCTCTTGGACGCTGAAGGGCGTGAGATGGTGCATGCCACTGGACATGTCAACCCACTCAAGGCCAAGGAAACGCGCAAGACACAGCATATACTGAAAGTCAACAACCCTCACCTGTGGAGCACTGCCGACCCCTATCTCTATCAGGTAGAGACGACGGTAAAGGTAGACGGTCGGGTGGTGGATATCTATAAAACCACAACGGGCATCCGCGACATCTGTTTCGATGCCGAACGTGGTTTCCTGCTGAACGGCGAGCCGCTGAAGCTGAAGGGCGTGAACATGCACCAGGACCACGCCGGCGTGGGGGCTGCCATTCCCGATGCCCTGCAGGCGTGGCGCATCAAGCAGTTGAAGCAGTTCGGCTGCAATGCCTATCGTGCCTCACACAACCCGATGACGCCTGCCCTGCTCGATATTTGCGACCGCGAGGGCATACTGGTTATCGACGAGAACCGACTGATGGGCATCAACGACGAGCACCTGCGACTGCTGGAGCGGATGATCAGGCGCGACCGCAACCATCCCAGCATCATCCTCTGGAGCGACGGCAACGAGGAGTGGGGGCTGGAGAACACCATCCAGGGCACACGGGTTGCTGAGGCCATGCGCGAATACACCCGCCTCTACGACCCCACACGTCCCAGCACTGTTGCCAATGCTGGAGGCACGGAACTGATCAAGGGACTCGACGTGGTGGGATTCAACTACATTGTGCAAAACGACGTCGACAACCGCAAGCGGCAGAACCCCTCGTGGCGCATCGTGGGCACCGAAGAGACGACGGGATGCGGCACGCGCGGCTGGTACTTCAAACAATCGGAATACCCAGGCCGCATGGTGAGTCTCAACCGCACCAACGAGCAAGGCTATGAAAACATCATCGAGCGCGGCTGGAAGTTCTATGCCGAGCGCCCCTGGGCGGCAGGACTGTTCTACTGGACCGGCTGCGACTATCGGGGAGAGCCTAACCCACTGAGCTATCCCGCCCACGATTCGGAGTTCGGTATTCTGGACTACTGCGGATTCCCGAAAGACGAGGCATGGTATCTGAAAGCGTGGTGGACGGATGAGCCCGTGCTTCACATCTTCCCCCACTGGAACCTGCAAGGGCACGAGGGCGAGGAGGTGGAAATATGGGCCTACAGCAACTGCGACGAAGTGGAACTGACAGTGAACGGCAAACAGCTGGGACGACAGCAGATGCCTCGTAACGGCCACCTGAAGTGGAAGGCCACTTACCAGCCCGGGCGCGTCGTAGCCACAGGCTATAAGAACGGTAAACGGCTTCTCACCGAAACCATCGAGACGACAAAGCCCGCTGCTAAGATTGTACTGAAGGCAGACCGCCAGACCATTGCTGCCGACGGGCGCGACGTGAGCGTCGTCACCGTCGAGATACAGGACGCCCGTGGGCGCATCGTTCCTGACGCTTGTCCGCTGTTGACATTCTCGCTCAAAGGCGACGGCCGCATACTGGGTGCCGGCAATGGCGACCCTTCATTTCTTGGCGAGGATCACCCGCGCGACAAGGACTGCCGCCAGTTCAGCATTCCCGCCTTCAACGGACTGGCGCAGGTGCTGATACAGAGCAGCCAAACGCAGGGAGTAGTTAATCTGTCGTGCTCGGCCAGCCAGCTAAAGTCGGGCAGTCTGAATATCACGGCCAAATAGCGTAACAGTGCCCCCGTCGCTCTGACAGTACTTCCGAACGAGCTGCTGGATGAATTCACCATTCTGCCGCACACGCTCGGCATCGCCGTCGTAGCCGTTGATAAGCACCAGGAGATGGGTGGTTTCAAGCGTCATCTTCGTGCGCTCGTTGTCACTGGTGGGCGTCCCCACCCCACCCTGCGCGTCGCGATAGACGGGCAGTCCGGCTATGTTGAGCATTCCGCGGCCGATGCCCTCGTAAGGCTCACCCTCACGGCCCACGCCCAGGGTGAGCGTGTCGCCCACGAACTTGTCGGCATCGAAACCACCGATACTATAACCAAAGGCGATGGAGGCAAGGTTCACCAGGTCGACGAGCGTGTCAATCTGGTAGAGTTCCTTGCCCTGCAGCATCCGGCGTATCAGCTGCTCGGAAGCCGGACGGTAACGCGAGGGATCTTTGCCGCATTTCTTATAGACGGCTCGCGTAGCAGCAATGCCGCTCAGCTCCTTCAGCGACTCAGTGGTCAGCTCGCGCCGGAAGCGCTCCTCCCACTCATGTATTTCGTCCCAAAGCGGGGCGCAGTATTCACTGTTCACCACCTGTGCCTCGACGGCGGCCCCCACAAACCGGGGGCACACCTGTTCTATTTCCTTTGATACGATGATGTTCATGATTGCTTTATTTCTTCATCAACGAAATGATAGCTTTTGTACTTTGTCCGTTTGAAGAACTTTTCGCACAATCTCATATAGGCATTGCCATAGCCTTCATAACACCATTTGTAAAGGGAGCATTTCTCTGGAATGCAAATAAACGCATCATCGTTTACAGGCTCCAAGCGATGCCTCTCTCCGTCAATCTCAATAATAACAGTCTTTGGATTTCTCATTATTCTATCATTTGGAGGAATTCGTCCTCATTGACAATTCTGATACCGAGCTTCTCGGCCTTCTGGAGTTTCGACGGTCCCATGTTGTCGCCGGCCAAGATGAACGAGGTCTTGCCGCTGATGGAGCCGACGTTCTTGCCGCCATTCTGCTCGATGAGGAGCTTGTACTCGTCGCGGCTGTGGTGCTGGAA
>CAMHHO010000119.1:0-8326 GCA_946184965.1 uncultured Prevotellaceae bacterium
CGTTAGTTCAGTAGGTTAGAATGCCTGCCTGTCACGCAGGAGGTCACGAGTTCGAGTCTCGTACGCACCGCAAGAAAGCTCACTGGATACTGAAAGGTTCCGTTGGGCTTTTTTTGTGACCAATGTACTGACATATAACAACATTATAAAAAGAAAGAAAGGATAATAAAAATGAGAACATCGACACTATTTATCATAATGATGCTTGTCGCACAATCGCTGAGTGCGCAGATTCGTACAGAGAAACTGACTGTCTACAAGCAATTCAAACCCTCAACCATCATGCTGAAGGACGGACGCGAGCTGAAACAGCCGCTGACGAACATATTCCTGAAGAACTCGTCGCTGCTCTATATGAACGGTACGAACTCGATGGAGGCCAATATGGACAATATCATCAGCGTGAAGTTTGACGATCGTCAGTATATCAAGATTGATACGATGCTCTATTATCTGGTCGATACCATCGGCAACGACGCGCTTTATCGTGCTACAGTGATGGACATGCCTGCTTACTATCAGCAGCTGAGAAACAACAAGGTTATTACGAACATTGATTTCGGCGACCAGATTCAAACGTCGCATATCGATATTAGCACAGAGGACGATTACAAATTCCCGCTCATCGATTTGTTCTATTATCGGTATAACGGTGAGTTCGTTCGCACACACGAGCGTAATCTCGGCCGCATTCTACCTAAGGATAAACAGCGCATGCTGAAGACTTTCGTCAATCTACCGGACTTCAGTTGGACCGACGAAGAGAGTCTTCTGAAGCTTCTAAAAGCTCTGCAATGATTTTAGGGCGAAGCAGATAAAAAAGTGGCAGGGGAGATAATCCTGCCACTTTTCTTATTCTTCGTTATTCTTATTTATCATAATACCTATTATATTCCAAATGGGCATATTTATCAAATTCGCTCAACTTGCTTGACGCCCTTGACTGTTCTGAGGCGTTTGATGAGTGCTTCGAGTTTGGCGATATCGTCAATCATGACGACGAGATTCCCTCGGAACAAGCCGTCGTGAGAGTCGATGTTGATGCTGCGCAACACGAGTTTCTCTTCCTTTGAAATGATACTCGTCAGGTTGTTGACAATGCCGATATCGTCGACTCCAATCACGCGAAGTGTTATAGAATACTGCGACGAGCCCTTTCCCGACCATTTGGCACGAACGATGCGATAGCCGAAACGCTTCTTCAT
Organism: uncultured Prevotellaceae bacterium; assembly: GCA_946184965.1. Classification (GTDB taxonomy): domain Bacteria; phylum Bacteroidota; class Bacteroidia; order Bacteroidales; family Bacteroidaceae; genus Prevotella. The sequence continues at coordinate 1,206 of CAMHHO010000119.1, forward strand.
TTCGGGCGAATTCGGACAGTCTGTGCGGTGAATCTTGATACCTCCGCTGACGGTCACAAATCCGAAAACGTCGTCACCGTATATGGGATTACAGCAGCGCGCCAGCTGGTAGTCGATACCTTTCAGATTGCGGTCGATAATCAGTACATCGTCATTCTGCGTCTGCGTCGTCTGCTCCTCATAAACGAATTCGCCGGCACTACGGGTCTGCTTGTCGCCAGTTGGTGTCTTGAGCCCCTGCTGAATCTCTAAATAATTGTCTATCAGCGTGTTCATGTCGAGCGTGCCGTCGACTACTTGCTTGTAGAATTCGGAAACCTCTTTGAATCGAAGCTTTTTGACGAGTTGCTGCATGACGGCCTCCTCGAGTTCAATCTTGCGGTTCTTGAACTTGCGCTCAATCATTTCCTTTGCAAACAGTCCCTCCTTTACCTGCGTCTCTTTCAGCGCCAGTCGGATCTTGGCTTTTGCCCGGCTGGTCTTCACGACCGACAGCCATTCCTGCTTGGGCTTCTGCGTCGACGAGGTCATAATCTCCACCTGATCGCCGCTGTGCAGCACCTGACGGAACGTCACCACCTTATTATTAATACGCGCGCCTACGCACGATGAACCAATCTTCGAGTGAATGTGGTATGCCATATCGAGCACCGTAGCGCCCTTGGGAAACTTCAGCAGGTCGCCTTTCGGCGTAAACACGTAGACCTCGTCCTCGTACAGGTCCATCTTGAACTGGTCCATAGCCTCGCGGCCGTCGCTGGTCTCCAGCATCTGGCGGATAGATGTCAGCCACTCGTCCATACTGCCGCTCTGTCCCTTCACGCCTTTGTAGCGCCAGTGGGCAGCAACGCCACGCTCAGCAACTTCATCCATACGTTCAGTACGAATCTGAATCTCAACCCATTTCTGCTCAGGTCCCAGAACGGTAATGTGCAGCGACTCATAACCGTTTGACTTTGGCACACTTAACCAGTCGCGCAGACGTTTGGGATTGGGCTGGTACATGTCGGTCACAATCGAGTAAACCTGCCAGCATTGCATTTTCTCCTTCTCCTGGGGCGTGTCGAGAATGATGCGGATGGCAAACAGGTCGTAGACACCTTCAAAGCCGCACTTCTGCTTCTTCATCTTCTGCCATATCGAGTGAATCGATTTGGTGCGGCCTTTGATATGGAACTTCAGTCCGGCAGCCGTCAGTTTCTCTTCGATGGGCTTGATGAAGTTTTCGATATAGGCGTCTCGGCTCTTCTTCGTCTCGTTGAGTTTGTCCTTTATCAGGTAATAAGCATCGTGCTCAAGATACTTCAGCGACAAGTCCTCAAGCTCCGACTTCAGTTTGTAGAGGCCCAGCTTATGAGCCAGCGGCGCATATAGATAGGCAGCCTCGAGGCTTACTTCCTTCTTGGCTTCCTCGTTCTGCGTATCGCGTATCTGGCGCATGAGGTTCACGCGGTCAGCAATCATAATCAGAATCACGCGCATGTCCTCAGCAAACGAGAGCAGCAGGTTGCGGAAGTTCTCGCTCTCGATGACGTGATTGTTCTTGTAGAGTTCCTGAATGCGGCACAGTCCATGCATGATTCTGGCCACCGACTCACCATAGTCACGACGGACATCGTCGATATCAACAAAGCCAGAGACAACACTGTTGTAAAGCAGTATGGCCACAACAGCGTCGCGCTTCAGTCCAGTCTCGTCAACCAGTATCAGTGCTGTCTGCAAGCCGGTCACTACGGGATTTAGTCCGAAGGCGTCGCGCGTCAACTGCTGCTGCTCGGTCTGTTGCCTAAGCATTGAGCGTATCTTCTGCTCGTCTCCGGGCAGCAGAGAGTCCCCTACCCTTTCCTTCAGTTCTGATATCAGTTGGAGCGCCTCAGAACGCTCTTCAGGCGTAAATTCGAATTTATCTATCATCCTTTTTCCTATTTTTCATGCAAAGTTAAGAAAAAAATCAGTTTTTTTTGCAATAATTCCCAAAAACTTTGTATATTTGCCGATGAAATCTTAAAACTAACAAAAATGCTCGTATTATGTTATCACAAAACGACCTAAAACAAATTGCCGCTAAAGGCATTACTGAAGAGCAAATCAACGCCCAGTTGGCCAACTTCAAGAACGGTTTCCCGTTCCTCAGACTGAAGGCCGCCGCAAGCATCGAAGATGGCATCGTGGCCACCGGCGAGGCCGACAAGGAAGCCTACATCAAGGCTTGGGACGACTACAAGAAACAGGGACACAAGATTGTCAAGTTCGTACCTGCCAGCGGTGCTGCAAGCCGCATGTTCAAGGACATGTTCGCATTCCTCGACGCCGACTACCAGGTGCCGACCACACCGTTCGAGAAGAACTTCTTCGACAACATACGCCAGTTCGCCTTCTACGACGCACTCGACGCCGTCTGCCGCAAGAACGAGGGCAAGTCAATCAAGTATCTCATGCAGGAGGGCGACTACAAGGCTGTCGTTGCCAACATGCTCTTTGAGAAGGGCCTGAACTACGGGCAGTTGCCGAAGGGTATGCTGCTGTTCCACAAGTACCCTGAGGGGGCACGCACCCCCATTGAGGAGCATCTTGTCGAGGGCGCGCTCTACACCGCCTCCAACGGTCAGGCCATCGTCCATTTCACCGTCTCTCACGAGCACATGGGCATGTTCAAGAAGAAGGTTGCCGCCAAGGCCGACATCTATGCCCAGAAGTACGGCGTGAAGTACGACATCTCGTTCTCAGAGCAAAAGCCGTCGACCGACACTATCGCCGCTAATCCCGACAACACGCCCTTCCGCAACGAGGACGGCTCGCTGCTCTTCCGTCCCGGAGGTCACGGCGCACTCATCGAGAACCTCAACGAAATCGATGCCGACATCATCTTCATCAAGAACATCGACAACGTCGTGCCCGATCGTCTGAAACAGGAAACCGTCGACTACAAGCAGGTAATCGCCGGCGTGCTCGTCAATCTGCAGAAGATTGCCTTCAAGTATCTGAACGAGATGGAGAAAGGTACGCCCTCGCACGAGAAACTGCGCGAAATACAGCACTTCGTAGAGCATGCTTTCTGCCGCCGTCCTGACATCGCTTCGCTGTCGGATGCCGAACTGGCTGAATATCTCAAGAAGAAGCTCAACCGACCCATGCGCGTCTGCGGCGTGGTGAAAAACGTCGGCGAACCTGGCGGAGGCCCGTTCCTCACCTATAACCACGATGGTACCATCTCGCTCCAGATTCTTGAGTCGTCGCAGATTGACAAGAACAACCGCGAGTATATGGAGATGTTCACCAACGGCACTCATTTCAATCCCGTCGACCTCGTCTGCGCCGTTAAGGATTACAAGGGTCAGCCCTTCGACCTGCCCAAGTTCGTCGACCCGTCAACAGGTTTCATCTCTTCTAAATCGAAGAACGGTAAGGAGCTGAAGGCCTTAGAGTTACCGGGACTATGGAACGGAGCCATGAGCGACTGGAACACTGTCTTCGTCGAAGTGCCTCTGGGTACCTTCAATCCCGTCAAGACGGTCAATGACCTTTTGCGCGAGCAACATCAATAAACCATATTGCATGAAAAATATTCCGAAACACAAATGCGTTTCGGAATTTTTTTTGTAATTTTGCAGGCAAAAATCAATCATAGAAGAGAAATATGGCTAAAGCATTGACAAAGACTGAGTTCCATTTTGAGGGACAGAAGAGCGTGTATCATGGTAAGGTACGCGACGTGTACGACATTAACGACGACCTGCTGGTGATGGTGGCCACCGACCGCATATCGGCTTTCGACGTGGTGCTGCCCAAGGGTATACCCTTCAAGGGACAGGTACTCAACCAGATAGCCGCCAAGTTCCTTGATGCCACTACCGACATCTGCCCTAACTGGAAGCTGGCTACGCCCGACCCGATGGTGACTGTCGGACTGAAGTGCGAGGGTTTCCGCGTGGAGATGATTATCCGCTCAATCCTGACCGGCTCAGCTTGGCGCGAATATAAGAACGGTTGCCGCGAACTCTGCGGTGTGCGTCTGCCCGACGGCATGAAGGAGAACGAGCGGTTCCCCGAGCCCATCATCACGCCGACGACAAAGGCTGACGAGGGTCACGACATGAACATTTCGAAGGAAGAAATCATAGCCCAGGGGCTCGTCTCGGCTGAGGACTACGCCGTGATGGAGGACTATACACGCCGCATCTTCAAGCGCGGTCAGGAGATTGCCGCCAAGCGCGGACTGATTCTCGTGGATACGAAGTATGAGTTCGGCAAGCGCGACGGCAAGGTCATCCTCATCGACGAGATTCACACCCCCGACTCGAGCCGCTACTTCTATGCCGACGGCTATGAGGAGAAGCTGGCCAAGGGCGAGCCGCAGCGACAGCTCTCGAAGGAGTTCGTACGTCAGTGGCTCATCGAGCACAACTTCATGAACGAACCCGGACAGGTGATGCCCGAGATTACCGACGAGTATGCCGAGAGTGTCTCAGAGCGTTACATCGAGCTCTACGAGAACATCGTGGGCGAGAAGTTCGACAAGGCCACAGAAGAGGGCGACATCGCTGCACGCATCGAGCGCAACGTAACTGATTGGCTGAAAGCCCAATAACCTCATATAGCCCATGAGCTACCGCCAGGAAGAAATAAAGCCCTACAGCGACGGTGAGAAGGCCGCACAGGTGGAGCAGATGTTCGACAACATTGCGCCCACCTACGACCGTTTGAACCACCGCCTGTCGTGGGACATCGACCGAGGGTGGCGCCGCAAGGCCATCGGCCAGCTGGTGCCCTTTCAGCCGAAGTCCGTACTCGACATTGCCACGGGCACAGGCGACTTTGCCATTCTGGCGGCTCAGATGTTGAAGCCCGACCGGATAGTTGGGGCTGATATCAGCGAGGGTATGATGGAGATTGGCCGACAGAAGGTGAAAGACGCGGGGCTGGCCGATGTCATCACGTTCAGCAAGGAGGACTGTCTGAACCTGAGCTATGACGAAGGCACATTCGACGCCGTGACAGCAGCTTTCGGCATACGCAACTTCGCCGACCTCGACCGCGGGCTAAGCGAGATGTGCCGCGTGCTTCGCAAGGGCGGCCACCTCAGCGTTGTCGAACTGACCACTCCGCCCCGTTTCCCGATGAAGCAGCTGTTCCACGTTTATTCCCATACGGTGCTGCCGGTATACGGACGGCTCGTCAGCCGGGACAGCAGCGCCTACACGTATCTGACGAAGACCATCGAGGCATTTCCTCAGGGCGAACGCATGACTGAGATTCTGATGAAGGCCGGCTTCAGCGAGGCTACGTTCAAGCGGCTTACCTTCGGCATCTGCACGATGTATTTTGCAACCAAATAATAAAACAGGATAATTATGGACAAGTACGGTTTAATAGGCTACCCACTGGGACACTCGTTCTCCATCAGCTACTTCAACGACAAGTTTGCTGACGAGGGTATCAACGCCCGATACGAGAACTTCGAGATTTCGAGCATTGACCAGCTTCAGGAGGTGCTCGACACCAACCCTAACCTGCGCGGACTCAACGTCACTATTCCTTATAAAGAAAAGGTGATTGAGTTTCTTGACAGCATCACGCCCGAAGCCCAGGCCATTGGAGCCGTCAACGTTATTCGCGTCAGCCACGAAGGTAAGAAGACCAAGCTGAAGGGCTACAACAGCGACGTCATCGGGTTTACCAAGAGTATTGAACCGATGCTCGACTCCAACTGGCACAAGAAAGCGCTTATTCTGGGCACGGGCGGTGCCTCGAAGGCTATCAACTACGGTCTGAAGTCGCTGGGGCTTGAAACGGTATTTGTCAGTCGCTACCAGCGCCCGGGAACCATCCAGTACGAGAGCATCACGCCTGAGGTTATCCGCGAGTACAACGTCATCGTCAACTGCACGCCGCTGGGTATGTATCCGCATACGGAGGAGTGTCCTAAGTTGCCTTATGAGGCGATGGACTATCACACCATATTATATGACCTCATCTATAACCCCGATGAGACCCTCTTCATGAAGCTTGGACGCGAACAAGGAGCCGAGGTGAAGAATGGTCTTGAAATGCTGCTATTACAAGCCTTCGCTTCATGGGAGTTCTGGCACGAAAAATAAGAAAAGAGAAATGATTGACAACAGATATATGCAACGTGGTGTGAGTGCCGCCAAGGAGGACGTACACAACGCCATCAAGAACATCGACAAGGGTCTCTATCCGCAGGCTTTCTGCAAAATCATACCCGACATACTGGGTGGCGACCCTGAGTACTGCAACATCATGCACGCCGACGGCGCAGGCACAAAGTCGTCGCTGGCTTATATGTATTGGCGCGAGACGGGCGACCTCAGTGTCTGGAAGGGTATTGCCCAGGATGCAATCGTGATGAACACCGACGACCTGCTCTGTGTGGGTGCTACCGATAACATACTCGTCAGTTCTACCATCGGGCGCAACAAGATGCTCGTTCCCGGCGAGGTTATCTCGGCCATTATCAACGGTACCGACGAGCTGCTTCAGGAACTGCGCGAGATGGGCATAGGCATCTGGCCGACTGGCGGTGAGACTGCCGACGTGGGTGACCTTGTGCGCACCATCATCGTCGACTCGACCGTCACCTGCCGCATGAAGCGCAGTGACGTCATCGACAACGCCAATATCCGTCCGGGCGACGTCATCGTCGGTCTCTCTTCTACCGGGCAAGCCACCTACGAGAATCGCTATAACGGCGGCATGGGCTCAAACGGCCTTACTTCAGCCCGCCACGACGTTTTCGCCAAATACCTCGCCGAACGCTATCCGGAGAGCTACGACCACGCTGTGCCCGACGAACTCGTCTACAGCGGCAAGTACCACCTGACTGATGCCGTCAATGGTTCCCCCGTTGATGCCGGCCAGCTGGTTCTCTCCCCCACCCGCACTTACGCACCGGTCATCAAGCAGATTCTCGACGAGATGCGCCCCGAGATTCACGGTATGGTACACTGTACGGGCGGCGCACAGACCAAAGTGCTCCACTTCGTCGGCGAAAACTGCCGCGTGGTGAAGGACAATATGTTCCCAGTCCCGCCCCTGTTCCAAGCCATTCACGACTGCTCGGGCACCGACTGGCGCGAGATGTACCAGGTGTTCAACATGGG
>CAMHHO010000120.1:0-8317 GCA_946184965.1 uncultured Prevotellaceae bacterium
GCTTGGCAGCCTCCATGCCTATCTCCAGACACTCCTTGGCCACGCGCACCAGCTGCTCCTTCTCGGGCGTCGTCTTACCGATTATAAACATACGCGAGGCGTCGGCATAGTAGCCGTCGACAATCGTCGTGAAGTCAACATTGATAATGTCGCCCTCCTCAAGCACATCCTCGGCCTTGGGCACACCGTGACAGACCACCTCGTTGATGCTCGTGCACACCGACATCGGGAACGGCATGGTCTCCTCGTCGCCGCCATAGTTCAGGCAGGCTGGCACGGCGTTGTGCTCGTCGCAGTAGCGCCGGCAAATCTGGTCAATCTCCAGTGTCGACATGCCGGCACAAATATGTTTGGCCACCTCGTCGAGCACACCAGTGTTCACCACTCCTGCGCGCCTGATGCCCTCTATCTGTTCGGGCGTCTTAATCAGTTCGCGCGTAGGCACCAGCTTTCCTTTCGATTCCCAGTACATCACCTGCTTGTCGAGCTCAGTCGGTTCCTGGCCCGACAGGCAGTGCCACCTTCTCTTCTTTGCCATAAACTTTTCAAATTTGGGTGCAAAGGTACTGCATTTTGGCGGGATAACAAAACATTTCCCACATTTTTTCGCCCCAGCCCCCTCCGTGCGCAAAAGGTTCTTTTTGTGTTTGCTCGGAGTAAACGGACTGTCGGCTCGGAATAAAGCGGGCGTTTATTGCGACCAAACACAAGCCTCACCCTGCCGGATGCCGAGCGAGTCGGGGCGATAGTAGGAAAGTAAGAAATCTTTATTATGCATAAAAAGAAAACGGGGAACTCGGTGCGTGTGGAGTTCCCCGTTCTGTTTTTTCTTGCTGTGGGCAGCGATTACCTGTTGTTGCCGTTGTTGTTACGCCTATTACCACCCTGGTTCCAGCCGCGCATCATCTGCCCGCCACCCTGGTTCCAGCCGCGAAGCATCTGGCGGTGGAAGCGGTCCTCAGCATTCAGAACGTCATAGAGCTTGGAGGCTGATATGACGCTGAGGAACTTGTTGTGGTAGGTCTGCTGGATGCGCTTGAGCTCGAGGTCGTACTCGTCGCGCTGACGGATGTTCTTCTCGCAGCCTTTCTCGTCGGCAGGCTTGCCGAAGCCCAGCTGGCGCTGGCGCTCGTAGACGGTGCGCTGCTTGGCCTGCATCTCCTTGTAGATGGGGAAGAACTTGGCTGCCTCCTGCGGTGTGAGGCAGGCTTCCTTGGTGATGAATTGCTCGAGATCGGCCTGGAACTTCTCAGGCGAGAATTTCTGCGGCTGCTGGCCGAAGCCCTGAGGCCGTTGGCCAAAGCCCTGTGAGTGCTGACCAAAGCCTTGCGGGCGCTGGCCGAACCCCTGTGCCATTCCGGCGGTGGCTATCAGGAGTGTGAACAGGATAGTAGTTAGTCGTTTCATTGCATCGAATCAGTTAGTACTCGCTTGCCAGACATGCATAGATGTCAAGATTATCGGCCATCATGTAGTCGGCAACGTCTTCAACGTATGTATCGCTGGTTGCTGCGACTGCTGCCGGCACTTCCTGGCTCGGTGTATCGTTGACAAAATAGAGAGTGGCTGTGAAGATGGCGACTACCATGCAAGCAGCTGCATACATCCACGGCCTTAGCCTGACGAGCAGGCCTGTCTTCGGCTGTTCGGACTGTTCGGGCAGTTCGGGCAGTTTCTTCATCATTTCAGCAGCAAAGCTGTCGAAATACCCATCGGGCACTCGGAAGGGATTTTCCTGGCCCATACGGCTCTTGATATACATTTCTTCGTTCATCATACTCTATTGACGCTATTTATGTTGAAAGGTTTAATCGTGTGACTTAAAAAATTCGGATATTTTCTTGACGGCTATGTGGTAGGAGGCTTTGAGGGCTCCCTCGCTGGTTCCGAGCTGGCGGCTGATGTCGCTGTACTTCATGTCGTCGTAGTAGCGCAGCAGGAAGACGGTGCGCTGCACTTCGGGCAGCCGGGCGATGGCTTCCTGCAGTTGTGCCTCGGTCTCGTCGCCGTCGAAGTACTCGTCGGCCATGAGCGTGTTGGCTACCGTGAGTTCTTCGTCGTCGGTGCTCAGCGTGACGATGTTCTTCTGATGTCGCAGGAAGTCGAGGCTCTCGTTGATGGCTATGCGCGACAGCCAGGTGAGCAGCTTGGAGTCGCCGTGGAAAGAGCCGATGCCCTGCCATGCCTTGATGAAGACGTTCTGGAGCACGTCGTTGGCATCGTCATGTGACAGTACGAAACGGCGTATCTGCCAGTAGAGCTGCTCGCTGTACTGGCGTACCACTGTCTCGAATGCCCTGCGCTGTGTCTTGGGGTTTGACAGCTGTTCGATGAGGAGTCTGTCGTCTGTCATTGTATGTAGGGTCTTAGGGCTTCGCCGATGGGCTTGTCGTAGCCGTAGACGTCGGGATACGACTGGATCAGTCCGTCGGGAGTCTGGAACATTGTATAATATGTAATAATAATAGGTACGCGCGGAGTGACGTCCAGCCGGTGGACGAGGCTTGGCGACTTCGAGCCGGGCGGCAGTGAGTCACGGTAGGCGCGGCCCTGGTCAGTCTCGGGCTCGAGGCCCATTGAGAGTCGCAGTTTGTCGACGAGCCACTCGTCGGCGTCCTTCTCCATCATGAAGCGAGCCAGGTCGAAGGGGCGCTGCACGCGGACGCAGCCGTGGGAGACGCCGCGGTTGTCGCGCCCGAAGGCTCCCGGGCTCGACGTGTCGTGGAGGAAGACCGAGAAGTTGTTGGCAAAGCGGAACACGATGCGCCCGAGCGAGTTGCCCGCCCCACCCTGCTGAATGACGCGGTAGTTGCCGCTGTAGAGCGAGCCTGCCGACACCTGGCTTGCCGGTACGCGCTTGCCCGTCTTACGGTTGACGATGTAGTAGCGCCGGCGCGCAAAGTAGCCCTCGTCGCCGCCATGCCGGGCCACGTCGGCGCGGATGATGCTCATGGGTATCGACCACTCGGGGTTGACCTCCATGCGGGTAATGCGGCTCGAGAGTAGCGGCGTCTTGGTCTTCAGGGCTCCGCAGGCCACACGCATGTCGATGACGGTGTCGGGGCTGACGGCCCAGAGGTGGTAGGCGGGCACGTTGACCACGACGTACTTCTCGTCGGCCTTGGGCTGTATCTTGTTCTTCCAGCGGCAGCGCTCCATGTTGATGAGTATGCGGCGCTTCTGTGAGTCGGTGGCTGCGGCCAGCTTCTCCATCAGCCGGTTGTAGAAGTCGCCGTGCGTGGCCACTTGGGTCATGTAGTCATCGAGGCTGTCGGGGGTTGCCCGCTGCAGCGCTGCCCTCGTGTAGGCATCGTCGGGGTGCTCCATGTCGACGTCGAACAGGTGGCGGTAGGAGCGCACATTGCCAGCGGTGTCGCGTTCCTGCGCTTCAAAGTGGTTCAGAACGTAGTCGGGGTTGATGAACCCGAAGTGCTGCCCGGTTACGTAGCGCAGATAGGCCTTAGTGAGGTTGTACTCCAGCCGGGCTGCCACATGGTTAATGTCGTTCTTCTCGTCGAAGTTGAGCGTCTGCATGCGCTCAAAGTCGTCGTTAATCTGCTTCACGTTGAAGACGTTGGTGTTGAAACCCATCTCGGGCAGACGGGCCTGCAGAGTGCTGACCACCGTGCCTGGACGCCCGTCGACGCCCTTGGTATCGATCCAGACGAAGCCTCCCTTTTCGCGATAGTACTTCCTGACGCGGCTGGCCGAGAGGTTGCTGTCCTTGTCTGCACGCGAAATATGCTCTAAATACTCTCTTATCAGTTGAGAGTTTAGAGCATATCCGTCTTCCTTCATGTCGTCGAAGGATTCTAATGACAATTGTCGCTTCGCAGGGGTTGCAGTGTCCTCACAGGCTGCCAGCACGAACAGAACAGCCAGAAAGAGCAGCGCAGAAATCAGTGAACCTGAATCTTTCTTACCACCTTGCCAACTTTCAAAATGTAGCAACCTTTTGGAATGTTTAATTCTATACGCTGCGAGGCACTGTCAATCTTCACTTTCAGCAACTGACGGCCCGTAAGCGAAACCACAATCAACTCCTTCCCCTGGGCTCCGGTAACGTATGCCGTCTGCCCCTCAACGCTGACTTCGACCTGATCCTCCGTCTGCTCAACGGCGACGGATTCTATCTCGGAGGCCAGCACTTCCTGAGGCGCAAAGGCCATCAAAAGCCCTGCTAATGAAATTATAAGTAGTCTTTTCGTCATATATGCATATATTTTTTCCTGTGCAAATATACGGTTTTTCTGATTAACTACCAAATTTTTTCACGAAAAAATGCAATATTTGCCCTTTTTAGACGTTTATGACGTCCATTTCGTTGCTCAGACGCACATTTTCGAACACTTCGCGGGCCTCATTGAGCAGCACCGTCTCGTCCTCGTAGCGCGAACTGTAGTGACCGAGCACGAGCTGGCCGACGCCGGCATCGCGGGCCACCATTGCCGCCTGACGGGCCGTCGAATGGTTGTACTTCTGAGCCATCTGGAGGTTGTCCTCGCCGTAGGTGCTCTCGTGGTAGAGCGTGCTGACGCCCTTGAGCTGCTTGTGCAGTTCGGGCATGTAGCGGGTGTCGCTGCAGTAGGCATAGCTGCGGGGAGCGTCGGCGGGAGTCACCAGCCTGGCATTGGGCACGACGGTGCCGTCGCTGAGCGTCCAGTCGGCGCCGTTCTTGATGTTCTGTATCTGCGAGGTTGGAATCTGGTAGAAGTCAATCATGTCGCGGCGAATGTGAGGCAGCAGGGGTTTCTCGCGGAACAAGAATCCGCAGGTGGGCAGCCGGTGGGTCAGGGGTATGGTCTCCACAGTCAGCGAGCGGTCCTCGTAGATGATGTCACGGCGCGTGGCGTCGAGCGGATGGAACACCACCTCGTAGCCCAGGTCGTGGCAGAAGAGGGCCATCTGCCGCTGCAGCATGTCGTTCAGTAGCTCGTTGGCATGGATGTGCAGCGTGGCCGTGCGCCCCACCAGTCCGAAGGTTGAAATCATGCCTATCAGTCCGAAGCAGTGGTCGCCGTGCAGGTGTGAGATGAAAACATGGCTCACCTTCGTGAAGCGTACATGACAGCGGCGCAGCTGCATCTGCACACCCTCGCCACAGTCGACCATGAACAGTTTCTCGCGCACCTCGACTATCTGGGCCGAGGGATAATGGCGCAGCGTGGGCAGTGCGCTGCCGCAGCCTAAGATATGGACTCTGAACGGCTCCACGGCGCTACTTACGGCTAAATTCAAATCTTCTGGCATTGTCCTTGAACACGAGCGAGTCGGGACCTATCGACACGATTTCGTAGGAGCCCGTCTCTGTTGCCCCGTCGCGCACGCACTCTATCAAGAGCCGGCCGTTGAAGAGACGCCACGACCGGTACTCCACCGTCCCGTCACCGATGTTCTCGGCCACGCCATCCTCCTTCAGGCGGATGCCCGATGGCGAGTTGGCGGGGTCAGAGGTCACCCAGTCGCCCGTCAAGGCCGTCAGGTTGATGACCTGGCTGGCAGTTGTCTCGTCCTCTTCCAGGATGACTGCCATGCGGTCGCCACTCTGGAAGCCGCCGAAGCACAGGCCTCTGTCGTTAGCATCGCCGATGCTCAAGTCCACCGTATCGCCTTCGTCGGTTATCAGCTGCAGCGTGTTCATGGCCGAACCGTCACCACAGACGCCATAGAGCGTAAAGTCGCGGTCCACCACGTCGGCAGCCGTCGAGTCGGGGGCTACTTCCGTCGTCTGACGGGAGCTCTTGTTGTCACAACTGGCCGTCATCGCGGCAACGGCAATCATCAGCCAAACGAAATAGTTCTTGCTCATAGTATTGTCATCTTTTTAGTCTTCCTGCTCCTTGCGCTTTGCTTCATTCCAAAGTTCATCCATTTCCTCTAACGACATCTCCGTCAGTGGCTTACCAGCACGGATGCTGTGTTGCTCGATGTAGCCGAAGCGCGAAATAAACTTCTGGTTGGTACGCTCCAGCGCATTCTCGGGATTCAGCTTATAGAGCCGGGCCGCATTGATGACTGAGAAGAGGAAGTCGCCAAGCTCATTGGTAGAGCGCTCCTTGTCATCGCGGGCAAGCTCAGCCTCCAACTCGGCCAGCTCTTCATGGACTTTCTGCCAGACGTCCTCCTTCTTCTGCCAGTCGAAGCCTACGTTACGGGCCTTGTCCTGTATGCGATAGGCCTTGATGAGCGAGGGCAGCGAGGCGGGAACGCCCGAGAGCACGGTCTTGTTGCCGTCCTTCTCCTTCAGCTTGATCTGCTCCCAGTTCTGCAGCACCTGCTCCGAGGTCTTGGCATCCGAGAACTCGCGACGTGACTCGTCGGCAGCGGCCTCCTCGGGGACGTAGGGCAGCGGCTTAGGCTCCTCGGCGCCCACCTGCGATGGATGGTAGATGTGGGGATGGCGGAATATCAGCTTGTCGGCTTGCATCTGGCACACGTCGGCCATGTCGAAGTCGCCGGTCTCGGAGCCTATCTTGGCATAGAACATCACGTGCATCAGCACGTCGCCCAGCTCCTTGCAGATGTTCTTACGGTCGTTGCGCATCAGGGCATCGCACAGTTCGTACACCTCCTCAATCGTGTTGGGCCGCAGGCTTTCGTTGGTCTGCTTCTTGTCCCACGGACACTTCTCGCGCAACTGGTCGAGCACGTCGAGCAGGCGCCCGAAAGCCTTCATCTGTTCTTCTCGTGTATGCATTTTTCTTGCGTCGTTATTCTGTTTTTCAACCGCAAAGGTAAGCATTATTTTCCAAACAGCCAACTTTTTAGCAAAATCTTGTTGAGTTTTGGCAGAAAAGTTGTACCTTTGCACCCAATTTATAAATAGGTATATGGAAATAGCAAGCAAATACGACCCGAAAGAGGTCGAATCGAAATGGTACCAGTACTGGCTGGACAACAAACTCTTCAGTAGCAAACCCGACGGACGCGAGCCTTACACCATCGTGATTCCCCCGCCCAACGTGACGGGTGTGCTCCACATGGGACACATGCTGAACAATACCATCCAGGACATCCTGGTGCGCCGCGCACGCATGGAGGGCAAGAACGCCTGCTGGGTGCCGGGCACCGACCACGCCTCCATCGCTACCGAGGCCAAGGTGGTGAAGAAGCTGGCTGAGCAGGGCATCAAAAAGCACGACCTGACGCGCGACCAGTTCCTGGAGCACGCCTGGGACTGGACCCACGAGCACGGCGGCATCATCCTGAAGCAGCTGCGCCGGCTCGGTGCTTCCTGCGACTGGGACCGCACGGCATTCACGATGGACGAGACGCGCTCGGAGAGCGTCATCAAGGTCTTCGTCGACCTCTACAACAAGGGCCTCATCTACCGCGGCCTGCGCATGGTGAACTGGGACCCCAAGGCCCTTACCGCCCTTTCCACCGAGGAAGTCATCTACAAGGAGGAGCAGAGCCACCTCTTCCACCTGAAATACTACGTAGCCAACGCCGACGGTTCCGTATGCTGTGATAACATCGCAGCCAGCGAGGGCGACGTCATCCACAAGGATGAGAAGGGTTACTACGCCGTCGTCGCCACTACCCGCCCCGAAACCATCATGGGCGATACCGCCATGTGTATCAACCCGAAAGACCCGAAGAACCAGTGGCTGAAGGGCCGCAAGGTCATCGTGCCTCTGGTGGGCCGCGTCATCCCCGTCATCGAGGACCGCTACGTGGATATCGAGTTCGGTACGGGCTGTCTGAAGGTGACGCCTGCCCACGACACCAACGACTACATGCTGGGCAAGACGCATAACCTTGAGACCATCGACATCTTCAACCCCGACGGCACCATCTCGGAGCAGTCGCCCATCTACGTCGGCATGGACCGCATGGACTGCCGCAAGCAGATTGCCAAAGACTTGAAGGAAGCCGGACTGATGGAGAAAATCGAGGACTATACTAATAAGGTGGGCTACTCGGAGCGCAACCCCGACACAGCCATCGAGCCGCGCCTGTCGATGCAATGGTTCCTGTCGATGAAGCACTTCGCCGACATCGCCCTGCCGCCCGTGCTCAACGGCGAGATGCACTTCTATCCGCAGAAGTACGTCAACACCTATAAGAACTGGCTCGAGAATATTCAGGACTGGTGCATCAGCCGCCAGCTGTGGTGGGGACACCGCATTCCCGCCTACTATTACGGCGAGGGCGACAACGACTTTGTCGTCGCCGAAACCCGCGAGGAAGCCCTGAAACTGGCCCAGCAGAAGAATCCCGCAATGACGGATGCTGACCTGCGTCAGGACGAGGATGCCCTCGACACCTGGTTCTCAAGCTGGCTGTGGCCCGTCTCGCTGTTCGACGGCATCCG
>CAMHHO010000121.1:0-8099 GCA_946184965.1 uncultured Prevotellaceae bacterium
GAGAGCAAAATCTACGGGCTGTTAGGTAAGAACGGTACGGGCAAGTCGACGCTGCTCTACCTCATTGCGGGTCTGCTGCGGCCGCAGGCCGGTTCCGTTTGTTGCTGTAATACAGCAACATACGCAACAGACAAGCGGCAGGCGGAGATGCAGGAGGAGATTTTCCTCGTGCCGGAGGAGTTTGAGCTGCCGGCGATGACGCTGAAGCGGTATGTGGAGCTGATGGCGCCGTTCTACCCGAAGTTCAGCCAGGAGCGGTTGGAGGCTTGTCTGCGCGACTTCGAACTGACGGCCGACCTCGACCTCGGCGCGCTGTCGATGGGTCAGAAGAAGAAGGTCTTTATGTCGTTTGCCTTGGCCACGAACACGCGGCTGCTGCTGATGGACGAGCCGACCAACGGACTGGACATCCCCTCGAAGTCGCAGTTCCGCAAGACGGTGGCGCAGAACATGAGCGACGACCAGACGATTATCATCTCGACGCACCAGGTACACGACGTGGAAGCCCTGCTCGACCATATCCTGATGCTGAACCAGCGCGAGCTGTTGCTTAATGCGAGCGTGGCAGAGATTATGGAGAAGTACGTCTTTGAGTACCGCCAGCCCGGCGCGATGGACGCGCGATTACGCGCTACACCCGACATGGCAGACGGTGTGCTCTATGCTGAGCCTACGCTTCAGGGCAATGCCGTGATGGCTCTCCGCCGCGACGGACAGGCCGAGACACAGGTGAACTTGGAATTATTGTTTAACGCTGTAACGAAAGGATTGGTAAAATGAAACAGTTTGATATGACACGCTTCGGGCGCGTGCTGAAGCTCGATTTCTTTGAGGGCCGCAAGGCCATGATGTGGGGTGCGCTATGCATGGTGCTGCTCTATCTGTTCTTCTTCTGGTTTGCCCATGAGATAGGTTTCCATGACTCCAGATTTGACTATGAACAGAACCCTGAGACACGGATGATGATGAGGGTTAGCGCCATCTGCGAGGCAGTCGGGGTGTTCAGCGTAATGGCCATGTACATCTTCTTTCTCATCAGCGCCAGCACGCTCTATCGCGGCGAGCAGAAGAAGCAGCAGCGCATTGCCTGGCTGATGCTGCCGGCCTCGAACATGGAAAAATTCCTGTCGCGCTGGATTTACCTGTTAGTATTCTCTATTGTAGGAGGATTTCTACCCTTCTTCGTAGCCGACTTGATTCACATGGCCTACCTCACGATGACAGACTACCCCGTGCAGTCGGCTGCTGACGATTTCTTCAAGATATTCCCCCATACGCGAACCTTCCCTTCTGGAGAGTACACGGGCGACAACCCGCTGAGTGTTACCTCGCAGTACACCGCCCTCATTGCCATCCATGCCTTCTTCCTGCTGGGCGGCGTGTTCTTCAAGAAGTTCCACTTCATTGCCACCTCTGCCGTGGTTGTCATCGCGTTTGCCTGCATCGTCGCAACGGCCAATATGCTGGGGTACCGTGACACACCAGTTGCGCAAGATGAAGTTACGAAACAAATAATCTTCTGGATTATCGCTAATTCTGGCCTCACCGTCCTCTTCACCTGGCTGGCCTACTGGCTGTTCTGCCGCTGGCAGGTTGTAACCCATAAATTTGCGAACGTATGAATTTCACTAACGACAAAGCAATATACATCCAGATGGCCGATAGGCTGATGGACGAGATTCTGGCCGACAAGTACAAGGACGACGACCGCATACCGTCGGTACGTGAGTACGCCGTGCTGCTTGAGGTAAATACCAACACGGCAGTGAAGGCCTACGACGAGCTGGCTCGCGCGAACATTATATATAATAAGCGCGGTCTGGGCTACTTCGTCACTCCCGGTGCCAAGAAGCAGATTCTGAAGGAGCGCAAGCGGGCGTTCATGAAGGAGCGCCTGCCCGAACTGTTCCGGCAGATGCAGCTGCTGGGCATCACGTTAGAAGATGTTAAAGTTGCGTACGAGATGCAACAATCCTGACCCTTCTTGCGTCTAAAGAGTAAAATGAAGACAAAAGAATGAATCAACTGTATAGCCTGTTACTGTTTACACTGGCCTTACTATGGCCCGCTACCCATGCCTCGGCACAGCGCGGTGAGAACCGCGTTGTGTCGGGGCGCGTGGTAGAGGCCTTCACCAACCAGCCGCTGCCCGATGCCTCCATCGTGCTGATGGCGGCTGCCGACAGCAGCGTGATTGCCACCTTCCACCCCGAGCCTGCCGACACGTTCCTGCTGAACCACTTCGGTATGTTCGAGCTGCCCGTCAAGGAGAAGGGCAAGTACCTGCTGCGCGTGTCGTGTCTTGGTTTCAAGACGCAGTACAAGCCCTTCGAGGTGAAGTACAAGCGCGAGGGCGACATCGACGTGCGCCGCATCGAGATGCGGCCCGAGTCGAAGATGCTGGGCGAGGTGACGGTGACAGGCACGAAAATCAAGATGGTGACGCGCGGCGACACCATCGTCTACAATGCCGACGCCTTCAACCTGGCCGAGGGCTCAATGCTCGACGCACTGATACGCCAGCTGCCCGGAGCCGAGCTGAACAAGGACGGCGAGATCAAGGTAAACGGCAAGAAGATAGACAACCTGCTGGTCGACGGGCGCGACTTCTTCGAGGGCGACCCCAAGGCGGCACTCGAGAACCTGCCCGCCTACACGGTGAACAAGATCAAGGTGTTCGACCGCAAGGGCAAGCTGACGCAGATGATGGGGCGCGACATGAACGACAAGAGCTTCGTGATGGACGTGCGCCTGAAGAAGAAGTACTCCGTCAGCACCTTCGGCAATGCTCAGGTGGGCGGCGGCACCGACGACCGCTACCTGGCCAGCCTGCTGGGTGTCCACACGAAGGGTAAGTCGCGCCTGTCGGTGCAGGGCTCTCTCAACAACCTGAACGACCAGAGCTACGGCTTCACGGCGATGGGGGCCGACGCAGCCGCCTTCGAGCCGCAGACGGCCCAGGGCGTCACCACGATGCGTATGGCCAACATCGGCTACAACTATGGCAACTTCGACGACAAGTTCTCGGCAGGCATCAGCGTCAACGGCTCGCACAACAACAGCCACACCGACACGTGGACCTCGTCGCAGACCTACCTCGCCGGCGGCGACACCTACAGTCGGCAGGCCAACTACAACCGCAACCGTTCGAAGAGCCTCGGTGCCAATGCTACTGTGAACTATTCGCCGGAGGGGTTCGTAGGCAGAACCAGGCTCAGCCTGAACTATACGTCGGGCGACAGCTGGGGCACCAACCGCTCGGCACAGTTTGATGCCGACCCAGCGCAGTATGGCGACCTGCTCGACGACCTCTTCGTGAATCCCGACAAGTACCGCCAGCTGACCCTCAACCGCCGCCAGACGCAGAGCCAGAACGACAACGAGGCGCTGAACCTGAGCATCTACAGCAATGCCGACGTGAAGGTGATGGCCGACGTCATCTCGCTCTCGGCAGGCGTGAATTACAACAACAGCAAGTCGCACAACTACCAGCTGCAGGACCTGCAGTATATGAAGACGGGCGGCAGCCGTGACTTCCGCAACAGCTACACCGACGCACCCTCGAAGAGCTGGGATGCCGAACTGGGTGCTGGCTATGACTTCGGGTTGGGCAATCACGGCCTGCGCCTCGAATATCAGTACAGCCACTCCTATGATGACAACGAGAACGCCCTCTACCGCCTGGACCGCTTGGCCGGGCACGACTCCACGCAGATTGACCTGCTGCCGTCGACCAGGGAAGCCCTGCTCAGCGTGCTCGACTCGCCCA
This sequence comes from uncultured Prevotellaceae bacterium, assembly GCA_946184965.1. GTDB lineage: Bacteria > Bacteroidota > Bacteroidia > Bacteroidales > Bacteroidaceae > Prevotella. The sequence continues at coordinate 3,770 of CAMHHO010000121.1, forward strand.
ACAGCTACAACTACACCCGCAAGGACGACAACCAGCAGTTGAAGGCCACCCTGTTTCTGAAGCCCCGCTTCCTGGGCGAAGGCCACGTCAGCATCGAGCTGCCCCTGAACTACGAGCGCAAGACGCTCGACTACTTCCGCGAGACCCGCCAGGAGCTGTCGCAGAACAACTGGCTGCTGAACCCGTCGATAGGCATCGAGTATGCCCCGAAGGCGGAGGAGAAGGTCAACTGGTTTGCCGACGACCTGCCCTCGCAGGCCATCCGTCGGGCCAACATCAACGCCTCGCTGCGCACCAGCGTGCCCGACATCATGTCGCTGGTCAACTACCGCGACGACAGCGACCCGCTGCGCGTCAGCTACTCGAACCCCGACCTGAAGAAGACGCGGACGTTCAGCCTGATGGGCTACTACTACCTGATGGGCGGGCCGAAGAAGCACACCCTGAACGTGATGGCCAACTACAGCCGCACCTACGACGCCGTGGCCACGAGCATGGTCTACGACAAGCAGAGCGGACGAACGACGACGAAGCCCGTCAACGTCAACGGCAACTGGCAGGCAGGCTTCGGAGGCTCTTACGGCCGGCCCCTCGACAAGAAGGAGCGCCTCAGCTTCGAGAACCAGCTCAATGCCAACTACAGCCACAGCGTCGACCTGAACAACGTGGCAGGCATGGAGGCTACGAACAGCATCGTCCACAACACCACCCTCAGCGACCAGCTGAAGTTCACCTTCAAGTTCGGCGCCAACAAGGACGGGCGCGGACAGCACCAGATAGCCGCCAACGTGCGCGGCTCCTACAACCACGTGACCAGCGACCGCGAGGACTTCCAGCGCATCAACGCCGGCGACTTCAGCTACGGCGTCTCCGCCTTCCTGCTGCTGCCCTGGCAGCTGCAGCTCAGCACGACGCTCGTCAACTACAGCCATCGCGGCTACAGCGACCCCGACATGAACCGCGACGAGCTGATCTGGGGGGCGAAGGTGAGCCGTCCGCTAATCAAGAAGGTGCTGACGCTGAGTCTTGAGGGCTTCGACCTGCTGGGCCAGCTGAGCAACCGCCGCTACAACATCAACGAGCAGGGGCGCACGGAGACCTACACCAACGTCGTCTCGCAGTACGTGATGCTGAAGCTGACATTCAACTTCCAGCGGTTCCCCAAGGGACGTAACGGTGCCGCCATGCCCATCTTTTGGTGAATAAAGAATAATGATAATATGATACACTTACAAGACGTCAACAAGACTTACTTCGGCGCACAGCCGCTCCACGTGCTGAAGGGCATCAACCTCGACATCGAGAAGGGCGAGTTCGTCAGCATTATGGGTGCCAGCGGCAGCGGCAAGTCGACGCTGCTGAACATCCTCGGCATCCTCGACAACTACGACTCGGGCCTGTACGAATTAGCCGGCGTACCTATCAAGAACCTGTCGGAGCGCAAGGCCGCCGACTACCGTAACCGTATGATAGGCTTTATCTTCCAGTCGTTTAATCTCATCTCGTTTAAGACTGCCGTGGAAAACGTTGAGTTGCCATTATTTTACCAGGGCGTGAGCCGGAAGAAGCGCCACGCCCTGGCTTTGGAGTACCTGGAGCGTCTGGGGCTCCTCGACTGGGCCGAACATTACCCCAACGAACTGTCGGGCGGACAGAAACAGCGCGTGGCAATAGCCCGGGCACTCATCACCCACCCGCAGATTATCCTGGCCGACGAGCCTACGGGCGCATTGGACTCGAAAACCTCTGTGGAGGTGATGCAGTTGCTGAAACAGCTGAACCAGGACGACGGCATGACCATCGTCGTGGTGACGCACGAGAGCGGCGTAGCCAACGAGACAAATAAAATAGTACACATCAAGGACGGCGTCATCGGACAGATTGAGGAGAACCTCAACCACGATGCCTCACCGTTCGGCAGCGGAGGACTGATGAAATAGGCTATGAGAGATATCATCACAGAAATATGGCAGACGGCGCGCCGCAACAAGCTGCGCACCACGCTGACGGGCTTTGCCGTGGCGTGGGGCATCTTCATGCTCATCGTGCTGCTCGGTGCGGGCAACGGTCTGATCAATGCCAACCTGAAGCAGAGCAACCGCTTCCTCTCGTCGTCGATGGTGGTGTTCGGCGGATGGACGTCGAAGCCCTACCAGGGACTGAAGGAGGGCCGCGACATACGCCTGCACGAAAGCGACATGGAGATTACCGCCAAGGAGTTCAAGAAGAATGTCGACGAGGTGGGGGCGCAGTACAACACCAGTGCCGTCATCAGCCTCGGACAGCAGTACATCTCGACGAGCATCAGCGGTGTCTACCCGAACCACATCAACATCGACAAGGTGGAGATGCTCCACGGGCGCTTCATCAACGAAATCGACGTGAAGGAGAGTCGCAAGGTGCTCGTCATGAGCAACAAGCAGGCCAAGGAGCTGAAGTGCGGCATCGGCGACTTCGTCAACGTGGGCAACTTCGCCTTCAAGGTGGTGGGCATCTACAAGGAGCAGGAGAACGGGCGCGCCAACGTCTTCAGCAGCTATTCGGCCATCAAGCGCATCTATGGTGCCAACACCGACGATGCCGGCCGCATAGAGTTCACCTTCCACGGACTGCCGACGGAAGAGGCCAACGAGGCCTTCGAAAAGGACTACCGCCGCCGTCTGAACGCCGTACACCAGGCCCACCCGGAGGACGAGGATGCCGTCTGGCTGTGGAACCGCTTCACGCAGAACCTGCAGATGGAGCAGGGCATCGGTATCATCCGCACCGCCCTCTGGATTGTGGGTCTGTTCACGCTGCTGAGCGGCATTGTGGGCGTCAGCAACATCATGCTGATCACCGTCAAGGAGCGTACCCATGAGTTCGGCATCCGCAAGGCCATCGGTGCCAAGCCGTGGAGCATCCTCAGGCTGATTATCGTCGAGAGCGTCATCATCACCACGTTCTTCGGCTATATCGGCATGGTATTGGGCGTGGCCGCCAACGAGTATATGGATGCCACCTTGGGACATGAGACCATCGACACGGGGCTGTTCAAGGCCACGATGTTCCTCGACCCCACCGTCGGTCTCGACGTGTGCTTCGAGGCTACGATGGTGATGATTATTGCCGGCACCATGGCCGGGATGATTCCCGCCTACAAGGCCAGCCGCATCCGTCCTATTGAAGCATTAAGAGCAGAGTAAGTTATGAGAATAGATATAGACAGTTATCGCGAGGTGCTCGACACCCTGACGCGCAACAAGAGCCGCTCGTTTCTGACGGGCTTCGGCGTGTTCTGGGGCGTGTTCATGCTCGTGGCACTGATGGGCGGCGGCAACGGACTGAAGGAGTTGCTGGAGCAGAACTTCGCCGGCTTCGCCACCAACAGCGCCATGGTGTGGGCACAGCCTACGAGCAAGGCCTACAAGGGATTCCGCAAGGGCCGCAACTGGCACATGGACTACAAGGACGTGGAGCGCATCCACCACAGCGTGCCCGAGCTCGATGTCGTCACGCCCCTGCTATTCAGCAATGGCGGCACGGCCTACTATGGCGACCGCAAGGCCACCGTCGGCGTCAACGGTGCCATGCCCGACTACAGAAAAGTCAACGAACCGAAGATGTTCTATGGCCGCTACATCGATGAGGCCGACATCAAGGACCACCGCAAGGTGTGCGTCATACAGAAGAAGACCTACAAGGAACTGTTCCCCGGTGGCGGCGACCCCTGCGGCAAGCGCATCCGCATCGACAACATCTACTACCAGATAGTGGGTGTCGACTATAACATGTCCGAGGCCATCAGCTTCGGCGGTGAGGCCGGTACGAGCGTCATCCTGCCGCTGACCTTCATGCAGCAGGCCTATAACCGGGGCAACGCCGTCGACATGATTGCCGTCACGGGCCGTCAGGGGGTGGTGATGTCGAGCCTCACCGACCGCATCCGCGAGACCATCGCACGTGCCCACACCATCGACCCAACGGATGAGCAGGGTGCTATGGTGTTCAACACCGAGGTGCTCTTCCAGTTGCTCGACAACCTGTTCAAGGGTGTCAACTTCCTCATCTGGCTCGTGGGTCTCGGCACCCTGTTCGCCGGCTCCATCGGCGTGTCGAACATCATGATGGTCACTGTCCGCGAGCGAACCACAGAGATTGGCATCCGCCGTGCCATCGGCGCCACGCCCCGCATGATTCTCGGTCAGATTATCAGCGAGAGCATCGTGCTGACACTCGTGGCGGGCATGAGCGGCATCCTCTTTGCCGTGATGATTCTCCAGATGCTGGAGCTTGCCAACACCGAGGACGGCATCCTCGCCGCCCACTTCCAGGTGGGCTTCTGGACGGC
>CAMHHO010000122.1:0-7794 GCA_946184965.1 uncultured Prevotellaceae bacterium
GACTCAGGAGGGGAAATCGGAGGGAGCAGGATTCTCCCCCTGAGTCAGGGGGAGTCAGAGGGGGTCTGAACCCGCGACCGTTCCCCTTGTTCAGACCACCCCTGGCCCCATTCTTTGCAAGCAAAGCGTCCCTGTGGGCCGAGCGCCCGAGCAAGCTCGCCTACCCGTAGCCTTTCCTGACTCAGGAGGGGAAGTACGCAAAAGGGGACATTTTGTGAATTTTTTCAGTGCCGACGTCACCTTTTGCTCTTCAGAACTGTTATAGTAGTGAATCGGTTCAAGAAAAACAGAAGTTAAACAATAAAAAAACAAGAAGAATTATGGAACAAATCTTTGCTCTGCTTATCCCCCTCGGCTGTGGATGCGTGCTCCCCATCGTTGTCATCTGGCTTGGCATTCGCCAGAAGATGAACGAAACCAACCAGCGAACCCAAATCGTGCTGGCTGCTATTGAGAAGAATCCGGAAATGGACATCGAGGAACTGATGAAGAAGATTTCGCCGAAGAAGAAGCTGCTGAAGGAGAAACTGCTCTCGAATCTGTTGTGGGGAAGCGTTATCGCATTGTTCGGTATCAGTATTTTGGTTTATGCATTATTGATTGACTATAGGGGCGGGATGGACCCTAACGACCTTATTCGTATATACTTTACAGGCGGCATCCTTCTGGCCATTGGCATCGCCTTCCTTGCTCATTATCATATCAGCAAGAAGATGCTCGCCAAGGAGATTGAGGCTGAGGAGAAACGTGTAACCGCACTTCAGGCATAGACTGTGACACGCAACCAGTTCATAGCCCAAGTAGAGCGTGAGCAGGAGGCACTTCGCGGCTTCTTGCTCGCCCTCTGCTGCGGCAACAAGAGCCAGGCCGACGACCTGGCGCAGGACTCGCTGGTGAAGGCCTACCTCTCGTCGGCAGGCTATCAGGACATGGGCCGTTTTCGCTCATGGCTTTTCAAGATTGCCCACAACACGTTCCTCAACCACAAGGCGAGCAGTCGCACGACAGAGACACTCGACGAAGCCCGCACACTCGTCAGCCCCCATGCCGCCGACGACAGCTTTGAGCACCAGGACCTCTATCTCGCCCTGCGCACCCTGCCGCCCAAGGAGCGCTCGGCCATCACCCTCTACTATCTCAGCGGCTACGACATCAAGGAGGTTGCCGCCATTACCGATGCCTCAGAGGACGCCGTGAAGAAGCAGCTCTCGCGAGGTCGCGACAAACTAAAAGCAAGACTGAAGCTATGAACAAAGACAAAGCACTCGAGGAACTGTTCCTCGCCCAGAAACCACATTTCGACGACCAGACCGGCTTCATGGCTGCACTCACCCGCCGGCTCGATGCTGTGGAGTATGTCCGTCAGCACCAGGAGGCCACCCTCCGTCGCTACAAGATGGCAATGGTCGCCGCCTTCGTCATTGGCATCGTCAGCGGAGCCGTCACCTTGGCCTTCGTACTCTCCATGCCTGCCGACGTGCCCCTGTTCACCGTCCACGTGCAGTCGAGCATTCTCCTCTGGCTTGCCGACAACTCCCGCACACTCTCCACCACCATCCTTGCCCTGCTGATGAGTCTCGGCTTGATGAGCATTGCCAGTAACGTGCACGACATCTTGCGCATGAAGGCCAACAGGCACATGTGACAGCGGAGCTTTTGTCACAACATTTCTCCCCCTGAGTCAGGGGGAGTTAGAGGGGGTCTGAACCCGCGACCAGTCTGCTTGTTCAGACCACCCCTGGCCCCTCCTGACTCAGGAGGGGAAATCGGAGGGAGCTGGATTCTCCCCCTGAGTCAGGGGGAGTCAGAGGGGGTCTGAACCCGCGACCAGTCTGCTTGTTCAGACCACCCCTGGCCCCTCCTAACTGAGCAACAACTACTGGAACCTGTCGCACCGCGCCTGCGTGATAGCATGGCTGAAGGCCTGCGTGCTCTACGTGGCCAACGGGCAGAAGTGGGAGCGGACGATCGAGGACTTCGTCAGGTGGTCGCTGCAGTATGACCTGTGGTGCAAGATGCAGTTCTTCGGCGAGGACATAGAAAGGGCAGAAAGCGACGAAGACAGCCGCATAGGCAAGCGCGGCCCGCAGAACCTGCTGGAGCTGCTGCCCGACGAGTTCACGCTCGACGATGCCAAGCGCGTGAGGCTGCAGCAGGGGCTCGACAACGAGGGTCACCTTCCGATCAAGATGATCCGCACGTGGATGAACCGCGGGTACGTGATACAGAATACAGAATACAGTTTTAAAAAGACGCCCCAACGGCTCAAGGGGTAAATGAAACGAGAAAGCACCGGCTTCAGTCAGAGAGAGAGGCCGGTGCTTTTTCGGTTGTTGACAGTCATTCCGAGAGATCACGCAGACGTCTAAACAGCAGCAGGAACCACTTGATGTCGTCTTCTTCGGGAGGAGAGCACGACCAGTGGTTGAAGAACCGCCATTTCGAAAAGAGTGCCGAGCCAATGATATTGATGTCGTCTACCTTGTCTATGATAGGCTCCAGACAGTCGAGATGATGCCATGCGCACTCGCCATAGGCCTCTATGAAACTCTGGCCAATGTCCATCTCAAAGCCGTATTTCCGACAATCGTTTGGGAACTTGGGGCCAAAGAAGGCACGATACGATGAATCAAGTTTATAATGATGGCTCAGATAGTCGATATTCCTCTCTGCAAAACTCTTGATGCTGTCGGTGGTGACCTGAAACTGGCTGATAACAGTCTTCATTTCGTCGGGAAGAAAGCTCATGGCAAATATTCTCAGATCATTAGGTATGCCCCAAAGGGCTTCGGCAATGCTGCCGACAATGGCTCCCAGCGTGTCGGCATCGGCACCCAGGCTGACGGCCCTGCGGACGGCATCCTCAAATCCGTCGCTCTGGCGGATAACCCACAGCGCTACGGGCACGGTTCCCTGACAGGTCTCGTTGAAGCGATTCTCTACGTCTTCCTTCCTGAATTCTATCCGGTAGCCGGAGAACTGTGTCACTAACGTCATCAGCTGCTTCAAGTCGTCCTCGCCAATCGTTTTTTCATAGCCCGCACTGAGCTGTCTGGCATAGTGGATGGCAAGCGCTACGGTCTGCGCTCCCTTGATGCCTTCGGGGTGATTGTGGGTACACGCGGCTGTCAGTCTGGCGGCTTCAAGAACGTCCTCCCTGCTGGAGAATGCCCAAGCCACAGGGCTCACTCTCATGGCCGAGCCGTTGCCGAAACTGCCATAGGGCTCGGGATGGTCGCTTCGCACCCACTGTGCGAACCTGCCGCCATAGCCTCCCATCGGGCGCGGATACTTGCGGCACCAGTCATGGATGTATTTCCCGTAGTCATCTGAGTGATGCAGAATGGCATCGGCCACCGCTACGGTACAGATAGTATCGTCAGTAAACCCATTCTTCTTCGAGAACAGTTCAAAATTGTAGTCGTTCGTGGGGGTGAACTCCCAGCGGCTACCAGCTATATCTCCTATTATTGCTCCTAACATAAATGACTCAAAGATTACGGACAGGTGGTGAGCGGATTGTCGCAAATGCGGTCGATGGGCATCCACCCAGTGTGGCGCTTGTCGGTAGTGATGACTTTAATCCATTTACCGCGAATCTCGAGAGGGCGCAGGCCGACTTCAAACAGGTAGCCCCGTCCCAACTTCAGGGGCTTCGCTTTTGTGGACGGCGTTTCACGCAGCACGTTCTCAGGGTCACCGCTTATGCCGAAGCCCAGCACAGAGTAATGAACCCAATAGCCGGTTTTCGAGCCTTTCAGCTGTAGGGTTTCATCGTCCACATCGCCGCAAACTTCAACTTCAGGGGCAATCTTCCACCAGTTGTTCTTCACTTCGAGCAATTCCACTACATAGCCGCCATCAACGTCAGACAGCGTCTGCACCACCTTGCCATTGGGGGCATTGCGGACGTTGGTGGGTGTGCCGCTGGCGTCTAAAATATAAGCACATACGCTCGTCTGCGCATTCACGATCAAGGCTATGACCATCATTACGGTTGTCAAAAGAATCTTTTTCATATTGTCTCGGTTTTAGGGTTAGTATTCAAAAGGGAGTATGACTCCAGCTACATGAGCAGGCGCTCCATCTGGGGAACCTCGATGCGGCCGCGATGAAGACGGAGAAGGCCGGCGTGCTGGAGCTGATTGAGGGCCCGGCTGACGTCGAGACGACTGTCGCCGACCTCGTCGGCAAGGCGGGTCATGATGATATAGAAGGTCTTGGGACCTGCCGGATAGAGGCAGCGCTGACTGAGGAAGCGGACGATGCGCTCGGAGAGCGTAGCGGGGTAACGGTGCCAAGGCTGCCGCAAGAGCTTCTGCGACTGGGTGGCATAGAGGTTGAGCAGGTTGAGACGGAACACGAGGAACTGGTTGCTGAGACGCATCACCTCGTCCTTGCTGATGGTGATGAAGCTGCATTCGGCAGCAGCCGTGAAGGTGTGGGTGAATCGCTGATTATAGCCGAAGATGGCCTCGGGCTGCAGCATGCAGGGGGCCTGCAACTGCTCGACGACGGAGTAAGCATGGTCGTCGGAACGGCTCTCAACGCGCAACAGGCCCGTGAGGAGGAAATAGAGCTGGGTGCAGGAATCGTCCTCGCGCACAATGGTCTGCCCTACCCCACTCTTCATGAAGCCGAACTTGGTCTGGCCGACAACCTGAGCGAGATTGTCGCGGCTCATTCCCTGAAACAGGGGGAACAGTAGCAGATGGTCGTAGAGCTGCATGGTTGGGTGATGGGTGATGGTTATTCGGCGATTTTATCCTGCAGGGAGGGCGAGAACCAGACGTCGTTGGTGCCGTCGGGACGGGCAAAGATGAAATAGGCCATCAGTTCGGGATGCTTCTCGAGAACGGCCTTGGCGCGCTCAACGCCCAGAACCATGAACGAGGTGGCGTAGGCGTCGGCTGTGGCGCAATCCTTGGCGAGCACGGTGGCCGAGAGCAGGGAGTGCTGCACGGGGTAGCCCGTCTTGGGGTCGATGGTGTGGGCATACTTCTGACCGTCCTTGTAATAGAACTTGCGGTAGTTGCCGCTGGTGGCCATTGCGATGTCGGTGATGTTGAGCACCGTCTGGAGCTCGCCATTGACTGAGAGCGAGTCGTCGGTGGGCTTGGTGACGCCAATCTTCCAGGGGAGGCGGCGCTCGCTGATGCCCTGAGTGACTATCTCGCCACCAATCTCGACCATGAAGTTGGTGACGCCACGACGGCGCAGCAGACGGGCCACGACGTCGGAACCGTAGCCCTTGGCAATGGCCGAGAAGTCGTACTGATTGCGGATGCGCAGCAGGCTGTCGACCTGCTGCTTAGTGGGCATCTGTTCGTGCTTGAAGCCGAAGCCCCAGGCGTTGACGAGCGGCGCAACGGTGATGTCGAAGGCGCCGTCGGTCTCCTGATGAACGGTCTGGGCCAGCTTGTAGACCTCCTTGTACATGGGGCTCTCGCTGACCTTCTCGCCGCGATTATGGCGGGCAACGGTCGACGTGTCGTTGAACATGGAGAACTCGCCGTCGACCTGCTGGAGTGCGGCCTCAATCTCGGTCTTCAGGTTGTCCTCGCACTGATAGGTGATGTTGTAGACGGTGCCGAAGATGAAGCCGTTGTCATGCTGATAGGGCATGGCGCGCTGCTGGCGGATGATGAGGACGGTGCCCACAATGAGCAGCAGGAGGAACAGGAGCTTATACCATTTCATATATCGATGATGAAGTTAAACGTGCCGCCAAGTTCGGACGAGTCCCAGATGCCGTAGCCGGGCACATACCAAGTCTTGCCGATGATGCCGTCATCATGTTTCAGGCGCTGCTTGTAGCGGACGCTCCAGCCGAGATGCAGCGGACCGAAGATTTTGGCATCGACGCCTACAACGGCCTCGAGCCATTGCTGCGAGCACTTGTCGCCAGCGACGCCGAAGGTCTCAACGGTACGCCAAACGGGGTCTTCGAGACTGGGGCGCGACAGGTCGACCTTGTAGGACGTGCGGGCATAGCGGATGCCTCCGAACAGGCGATTCGACTGATGCTTCTTCTTCAGCAGGTTGAAGTCGATGCCTACGCGGAAGTAGGGCGCCTTGGTCTTATAGGTGATTCCCGTCACGACGTCGTCCTCGCGCGCGCCCTTGCCATAGCCCACCTCGACGATGGGGAACCACTGGTCGTGCAGGTTCAGGCGCAGCGCCGCCTCATACTGACCGTAATCGCTCAGCATCATCTGCCCGGCTCCGAAGAGGTCGAACGAGACCTGGAAGCCTCGCATCAGGGGGATGGAGTCCTTCTCAAGCTTGAAGAGCTTCTGTGCGCCTGCCGTCGACGTGAGCAGCAGGAGCAGGAGGCTAATCGCGACTCTTGGGATAGAGATGGAAGTGAATTGCCTGAGGATCATAATCTACCGTTGGGTTATTGATGGTGATTGAGTCTATTGCATGATGGGTGCAGCTGACTTCGAGAATATGGTGGAAGTACTGAACGTTGCAGTCGACCGACTCGAAATGGGGAATGTTCTCCTTCTTCACCCAGACTGTGTCGACGGCCCTTACCACTTTCTGGCCGAACACGAAGTAAAGCGTGTCGACGGTACCATAGTAGCTGACGGGCAGCGAGAAGGATGTGCGGTTGGAAGCTGTGCTGAGCAGCAGCGTGTCAGGATAGCTGGTACGATGAATCATGACCGAGAGCGTGTCTTTAAGCGTGTCGGCCTTCTGGTCGGCATTGTAGACGGCATAATAGGTTCGCACCGAGTGCTGAACGGGACAGTCGATGGAGGAACAGGCGCAGACGGTCAGCAGTCCGACGAGGAATACGGTCAGCTTACGTATCATATCGTTTCTTCTATCTGATAATCGTTGCGCCCTGCCGACGAGCGGCTGATGAGGTCGCCGATGAAGCCCGTCAGGAAGAGCTGCGTGCCTATCATCATCATCGTCAGCGAGATGTAGAAATAGGGAGAGTCAGTCACCAGGCGCTGGGGGATGTTGTGGATGAGGCACCACACCTTGCCGGCACCAATGACGAAGGCTGCCAGAAAACCGATGAAGAAGACGATGGTGCCCAAGAATCCGAAGACGTGCATCGGCTTCTTGCCGAAGGTGGAGAGGAACCAGAGCGTCAGCAGGTCGAGATAGCCGTTGACAAAGCGGTTCAAGCCCATGAACTTCGACTGGCCGTACTTGCGGGCCTGATGCTGGACGACCTTCTCGCCTATCTTGTCGAAGCCGGCCTGCTTGGCCAGATAGGGAATGTAGCGGTGCATCTCGCCGTAGACCTCGATGTTCTTCACCACTGCCTTGCGGTAGGCCTTCAGACCGCAGTTGAAGTCGTGCAGGTTCTTGATGCCGCTTATCTTGCGCGCCGTAGCGTTGAAGAGTTTGGTGGGCAGCGTCTTCGACAGCGGGTCGTAGCGCTTCTGCTTATAGCCCGAGACGAGGTCGTAGCCTTCTTCCTTGATCATGCGGTAGAGTTCGGGAATCTCGTCGGGCGAGTCCTGCAGGTCGGCGTCCATCGTGATGACCACATCGCCCTGGGCTTTGGCAAAGCCGCAGTAAAGGGCTGGCGACTTGCCGTAGTTACGGCGAAACTTGATGCCCTTGACAATGTCGGGCTGCTGCTTGTTCAACTCGGTGATGATGTCCCAAGAACGGTCGGTGGAGCCGTCGTTGATGAAGATGACCTCGTAGGTGAAGCCATTGGCCTTCATCACCCGCTCTATCCAAGCGTAAAGCTCGGGAATCGACTCGTCCTCATTATAAAGAGGTATTACTACTGATATATCCACGATATTATTTACGATTTAC
>CAMHHO010000123.1:0-7394 GCA_946184965.1 uncultured Prevotellaceae bacterium
ACCAACATCGTCAACGACCGCGGCATACACATCTGCAAGTCGATGCTCGCCTGGCTGAAATACGGCGACGGCGAGACGCCCGAGTCGAGCGGCAAGAAGGGCGACCACCTCATCGGCGACTACTACGTCAGCTTCGACAAGCACTACCGCGAGCAGGTCAAGCAGCTCGTGGACCAGGGTATGGACGAGGAGCGCGCCAAGCAGGAAGCACCCCTCATCAAGGAGGCCCACCAGATGCTCGTCAAGTGGGAGCAGGGCGACCCCGAAGTGCGTGCCCTGTGGGAGAAGATGAACGCCTGGGTCTACGCCGGCTTCGACGAGACCTACCGCCGGTTGGGCGTCTCGTTCGACAAGATCTACTACGAGAGCCAGACCTACCTCAAGGGTAAGGCCAAGGTCGAGGAGGGCCTCAAGAAGGGACTCTTTGAGCGCCACGACGACGGCAGCGTCTGGGCCGACCTCACCGACGAGGGCCTCGACCAGAAGCTGCTGCTGCGCAGCGACGGTACCTCCGTCTACATGACCCAGGACATCGGCACCGCCGAGATGCGCTACGAGGACTACCCGATTGACAAGATGATCTACGTCGTGGGCAACGAGCAGAACTACCACTTCCAGGTGCTCAGCATCCTGCTCGACCGCCTCGGCTTCAAGTGGGGCAAGGAGCTGACGCACTTCTCCTATGGCATGGTCGAGCTGCCCAACGGTAAGATGAAGAGCCGCGAGGGCACCGTCGTCGATGCCGACGACCTGATGGCCCTGATGGTCGAGGATGCCTACAAAACCTCGATGGAATTGGGGAAATTTGCCGATATGACCGAGGAGGAGCGCCGCGAAATTGCCCGCATCGTCGGCATGGGTGCCCTGAAGTATTTCATCCTGAAGGTCGATGCCCGAAAGAACATGCTCTTCAACCCTGAGGAGAGCATCGACTTCAACGGCAACACCGGTCCCTTCATCCAGTATACCTATGCCCGCATCCGCAGTATTCTGAGGAAAAGCCTCACCCCTAGCCCCTCTCCGGCTGGAGATGGGAGTAGTCTCTCCTCCAAGGAGGTGGAGCTCATCCAGAAGATGAATGAGTACGGCGCAGCCGTCGAGCAGGCCGGCAAGGATTACAGCCCCAGCGGCATCGCCAACTACTGCTACGAGCTGACGAAGGTGTTCAACCAGTTCTACCACGACTACTCCATCCTCAACGAGCCCGATTCCGACAAGCGCGCCGTCCGCCTCATGCTGGCTCGCAACGTGGCCAAGATTATCAAAAGCGGCATGTCGTTGCTAGGCATCGAGGTGCCCGAACGAATGTAATGGTACAGAATCCTCCCGACTACCGAAATGACACCGTGCTGCCGTTGCCTATGGAGGTGACGGCCGACGCTTGGGCTGTGGACGCCGCCTGCTCGGGCAACCCGGGGCCGATGGAGTACCAAGCCATTGACTTGGCGACGGGCTATCGCGTGTTCCATTTCGGACCGATGAAGGGGACAAACAATATCGGCGAGTTTTTGGCCATCGTCCACGCTCTGGCACTCTGTTGGCAGCAGGGACTGCCGCAGAAGACCATCTACTCTGACTCCTACAACGCCATCCTTTGGGTTAAGAAGCGGCAGTGCAAGACGAAGCTGGAGCGGACGCCCGAGACGGAGCCGCTCTACCAGATCATTGCGCGGGCCGAAAACTGGTTGCGCACCCACGATTACCATAACCCTATTGTCAAGTGGGAGACCTCGAAGTGGGGCGAAGTGCCCGCCGACTTTGGGCGTAAATAGGCCAAATACTTGCTCTTTAATTCTTTTTAACCCTTACGACAAGCCCTAAGTCTGCAAATTTTCATATATTTGCACGCAATTTACAGTATGTACGCGCGCTAAGAGAAGATGACAGACGTTGTTTTATCGAGTTTTCTTAGCTTGTTTGCCTTGTTTGGCAAAGAAGAGCAGGTTGACGAGACATGGGCTAAGACCATGCTTGTCAGCTATCTTCGTCACCATTTCGGTATACGCAATACCGACACCTACGTCGACCTTTATAGTGACCTTCGCGGAGCCTACGAGATGACCGCCGACCTTAACACGCCGTCGGTCGTGGCTTCGATTTGCTCCAATTTGCACGGCAAGATTACGATGCGAGAGGAGTCGCTGCTTTTGCTCCGTATCATGGAGTTCTGTGGCTTCGAGGAGGGCAAGCCCAACATCATGTTCAAGGCGATGGCCAAGGAGTTCCACATTCCCGAAACGCAGTTCCGCGACTATGCCGACTACGTGGTAGGCACGGAGACCGAGCGCGTCATGCTGCATCATATTGACGGTGTCGACGGTCAGCTGAAGACTCTCTTCGACCCGGAGACGGGCCAGCTCATCTTCACCTACAGCGGCAGCGACACCGTGTTGCTGAACGACGTGCCGGTGCTCTCGGGTGCCTATCAGGTGTGGCTGCAGAGCAGTGTGCTCAAGGCCGGCGCCAGCCCCCTCTACTACAGTACCATCGTCGATGCCTACCGCCGCCGCAACGGCCAGCAGACCGAGGAGGTGCAGACGGTGGCGTTCTGCGGATGCGACATCAACTTCCGCTTCCCCGGCAGCGATAACGGCATGCACAACCTGAGCTTCACGCTGAACAGCGGCGAGCTGCTGGCCATCATGGGCGGTTCGGGCACGGGCAAGACCACGCTGCTCTCGCTGCTCAACGGCACGCTGCGCCCCCAGGAGGGCACCATCACCATCAACGGCCACGACATCGCGGAGCCGGCAGCCAAGGCCCTGATAGGCTTCGTGCCCCAGGACGACCTGCTGATAGAGGAACTGACGGTGTACCAGAACCTGTGGTACACGGCGCGCCTCTGCTTCGAGGGCATGGCCGGCGACGAGCTCGACCGCCGCGTCATGAAGACGCTGAAGGACCTGGGCCTCGACGCCGCCAAGGACCTGAAGGTCGGCTCGGCCATCAACAAATACATCTCGGGCGGACAGCGCAAGCGCCTGAACATCGCCCTGGAGCTGATACGCGAGCCGGCGGTGCTCTTCCTCGACGAGCCCACGTCGGGCCTGTCGTCGGCCGACACCGAGAAGGTGGTCAACCTGCTGAAGGAGCAGACCACCAAGGGCAAGCTCATCATCGTCAACATCCACCAGCCGTCGAGCGACGTCTACAAGCTCTTCGACCGCCTGTGGCTGCTCGACCGCGGCGGCTACCCCGTGTTCGACGGCAACCCCATCGACGCCATCACCTACTTCAAGGAGGCCGCCTGCTACGCCGACGCCGAGACGAGCGCCTGTCCCACCTGTGGCAACGTGAACCCCGAGGTGGTGCTCAACATCATCGACGAGAAGGCGCTCACGGGCAGCGGCGAACAGTCTGACGAGCGTAAGACGACACCTCAGGAGTGGCACGAGCTCTACCTGAAGAACCGCGAGCTGATGGCAGCGCCGACGGTGAGCGACGTGCCGCCGTCAGACCAGCGCCAACCCGGCCGTCTGAAGCAGCTGCTCATCTTCCTCGAGCGCAACTTCAAGACCAAGGCCACCAACCTGCAATACCTGCTCATCACGCTGCTCGAGGCCCCTGTGCTGGCCGTGGTGTGCGCCCTGCTCACCCGCTACGCACCGCCCGAGGGCTACTCGGTGATGCACAACAAGAACCTGGTCTCCTACTTCTTCATGGCCGTCATCGTGGCCACGTTCGTCGGCATGAGCGGCTCGGCCGAGGAGATCATCCGCGACCGCGCCCTGCTGAAGCGCGAGAAGTTCCTGCGCCTGTCGTACGGCAGCTACATCTGGTCGAAGATACTGACCATGGCCGCCGTCGTACTGCTGCAGACCTTCCTGTTCATCCTCGTGGGCAATACCATCATGGGCCTGGGCGGACTGTTCACCACGTGGTGGCTCATACTCTTCGTGACCGCCTTCCTGGCCGGCCTTACCGGACTGCTGCTCTCGCAGTGTCTCAGTTCGGTGGTGGCCATCTACATCAGCATACCCATGCTGCTCATACCCCAGATTCTGCTCTGCGGACTGGTCGTCAGCTTCTCAGACCTGACGCCGGGCAGCAAGACGGGCAACGTGCCGCTGATAGGCGACGTCATTCCCTCGCGCTGGGCCTACGAGGCCCTGGCCGTGACGTCGTTCGCCGACAATGCCTACGAGAAGCCGTTCTTCGAGACCGACCGCGAGAAGTACGAAAACCAGTACTATAACATGGGCGTGCTCTACGAACTGCAGTCGCAGCTCGAGACCATGAGAGACGAGCAGCAGCGCGGCAGGGCGGTGAAGCCCGACCACATGAAGACCATTGAGACGAACCTGCCCATGCTGACCGAATACCTCGGCATGGAGCCCTACGCGGGCAGCGGCGACTACGAGTCGCTCCGCCAGTATATGGACCAGGCCGAGAGCCTGCTCTCAGTCCGCTGCAACCGAGCCACGCTGAAGGGCGACCGCCTGATGGCCGACCACATAAGCCGCTACGGCAAGCCGGCCATGGTGCAGCTGAAGCGCGACAACTACAACCTGAAGCTCGAGGAGAGTGTCGTCGGTGCTGACCAGGGCCGCATGCTCGACGTCGTCGATGGTGTCATCGTGCCCCGCGCCGGACTGGTGTTTCTCACTCCCCGCAGCCATCTTGGGCGTGCCCCGTTCTACAGCAGTGAGAAGATTTTGGGCACGTGGCACGTCAAGACCCTTTGGTTCAACGTCGCCGTCCTCCTGTTTATGAGTATTATCGTAATCACATTATTAATAACTAAAATTTTAGCAAAATGAAAAAATTATCTATTCTCGCTGTAGCATTTGCAGCACTGACCTTCGCCGCTTGCGGAGGCAAGAAGACCACCGAAAACGTGGAAGCACAGGATTCAGTAAAGAGCTTCGAGCAGGAGCAGATTGAGGCCAGCATCAAGCTGCAGCTCGACAGCCTGGCCAGCCAGCTCGGCCAGCTCAAGCAGTTGCCCATCATCCAGAAGGACGGTGCCATCAAGCTGACCGACGCCGAGAAGCAGGTGAAGCCCGACTATCTGCTCGATGTCGCCGCTGCCGACAAGGCCCTGACCCTCTCTGAGAAGTACCGCGTGCTCAGCGCCCTCGAGGTCGACAAGGAGGTGGCTAAGCTCTACGACATGGACACCGCCGAACTCGACAAGGCCATCGCCAAGCTCGTGGCCGACATCAACGACCCGTCGTTCAAGGCCATCGAGGGTACCTCTGGCATCCACGAGACGGCACAGGAGCTCTACAGCGCCATGAGCCAGAACGGCCGCATCAACTACTTCTGGCAGGTCGTTGCTTCGTCGCTCGTCGAGCAGCTCTATATCACCTCGCAGAACACCGACAAGTTCCTGACGTCCTTCACCGACGACGCTGCTGCTAACGTGACGTTCCGCATCATCCTGCTTCAGGACGCCCTGAACCGTCTGACGGAGTACGACTCTGAGATTTCGCCGGTCGTCGAGGCTATCGCCCCGCTGACGGTGCTCAACGCTACGACGGTCAGCGAGCTGAAGGCTCAGATGGCCGATGCCAAGGACAAGATCGTTGCCTCGCGCAATGCCCTGGTGAACCTCGCCCAGTAAATATCCGGGCTTGACACAATAAAAGAAGAGACTGTGTCAAGAGTATAAAGAAAACAAAGATTAAAAGATTAAGAAGATTGGTGGTTACTCTGCTAAGTTGAAGAGTACGAAATCTTATAAATCTTTTAATCTTTGTTTTTTATTTCATTTTTCCTTTTTCCTGTACCTCACTATCTGGTTGTCGCCGTAGCGCTCCTGGCTGATGACGGTGGCGTTGGCTGGCAGCTGGGGGGCACGGGTGCCGCCGCCGACCGTCAGACGGAGGTTGGTCTCGACGCGGATTTCGTCCCAGAGGTCTTGCACGAGAAACGACTGCAGCGTGCGGGTGCCACCCTCGACGATGAGCGACTGTATGCCGTGGGCGTGCAGACTGTCGAGGTTCAGCGGGTGGGTACGGTCAACCACGAGCCTCACCGGGTTGTGGCCACGCCAGTGGCGCACGGTCAGCTGCGGGTGCTCGCGCTCGTTGGTGACGCGGCCCACGACGATGGCGTCCTCCTCGGCCCTCAGCTTGTGGGCGAGCATCTGCGTGAAGGGCGACGAAATCTGCAGGGCCTTGCCATTGTCGTCGATGAAGCCGTTGGCTGTCTGTGCCCATTTTAATATAATGTACGGGCGCGAGAAGCGGTGGAAGGTAAAGAAGTGGCGGTTCAGTGTGCGGCACTCCTCCTCGAGCACGCCGACGGTGACGTCGATGCCCGCCTCGCGCAGTTTCTGTATGCCGCGCCCCTGCACCTCGGCGAAATCGTCCTGACAGCCCACGACGACGCGCCTGATACCCTTCTTGATAATCAGGTCGGCACAGGGCGGTGTCTTGCCGTAGTGCGAACACGGCTCCAGTGAGACGTACATCGTCGCCTCCTTCAACAATGGTTCATCCTCTGTCTTCACCGAGGCAAAGGCGTTTACCTCGGCGTGGCCCTCGCCGCAGCGCACGTGGTAACCCTCGCCGATGATGCGTCCCTCAGCCACAAGCACGGCGCCGACCATCGGGTTGGGCTTGGCGTTCTGTCGCCCGTTCATAGCCAGCTGCAGGCAGCGGCGCATGTATCTCTCGTCTTCTGTCGTTTGGTTCATAGGCTGCAAAGTTACGAAATATCAAGGACAGTAAGGCTTTCAGAATTGTTAATCTTCCTTAACAATCGCTGACGCCCTTTTAACTTCCTTGGAATTATGCCGTCAGAAATGGTATAAGCATATTATCAACCAAATGTATTCATCCTTATGAAAAAAATCATTCTTTCATTGATGGCGCTCTCATGTCTGACGGCGTCAGCACAGTTCGGCGCACCCCGCCAGAACCCCATCGTTCCTTCAGTTAAAGCAGAGGTAGAAGACTTCAAGCCTGCACTCACCAATCAGGAGAACAAGCAGTTCCCGGCCGTGAACTCCAAGCGTCAGGTGCGTGCCAAGATTTCGGCTCCCAAGGCTACATTCGTCGGACTCGACATTGCCGGTAAGATCTATGAGATGACCAAGGACGAGAACGGCGACTGGGTGGGCACTTCCGAACCTCAGGACGAGGGCTTCCACTACTATCAGCTGAACATCGACGGTGCCAACGTGCCCGATCCGAACAGCCTCTACTACTATGGCGCCAGCCGCTGGGGCAGCGGTATCGAGGTTCCTTCAGACGATCAGGACTTCTGGCAGGTCAAGAACGTGCCGCAGGGCACTATGAACGAGGTGTTCTATTGGTCGACCTATACAGAGCAGATGCGTCGCTGCCATATCTATCTGCCCAATGAGTACTATACCAACCCCACCAAGAAGTTCCCCGTTCTGTATCTGCAGCACGGTATGGGTGAGAACGAGTACGGCTGGGCTG
>CAMHHO010000124.1:0-7134 GCA_946184965.1 uncultured Prevotellaceae bacterium
CGACATTCAGAACCACAATCTGACGCTCTAACCAACTGAACTACGGGCACCATATTGGTTTAGCGGGTGCAAAGGTAGACATTTTCTTTCGAACTGCCAAACTTTTGAGCGTTTTTTTGCGAAAAAATGTATTTATGAGGTATTTCAGCTACTTGATGGTAAGCCAGACGGGCTCGCTACGAGCCTTGGCTTCAACAATTTTTTGCTTCAGTTCGTAGAGCCACTTGCGCGACTCGAGCACCTGGCCTACTAACTGGTTACGGCCTACGAGGATGCAGCCGCGTGTGTCGCTTGCACTATTGCCTGCATGAATGCGGATGCCCTTGAAGAGGCGGTTGAAGTAGTGGTCGCCTATCACGAGCGGCAGCCACTTCTTGAACTTCGGCGAGTAGGTGATGACTACTGCGTAGCGTCCCTCGGGTATGGCGAACGGCTTGAGGCTCTGCACCTTCTGCGGCGAGCGCATCACCGTCTGGGGGTCTACCGTCGTCTTCAGTTCCAGCACCGTTGGTTCGAGCGTGTCGCAGAAGTAGAGAAGACTCTCCCCCGTCCCCTCCCTGTTAGGGAGGGGCGTAGATAGTTTATTCGCAGAATTCTGGCTTACAGGGTAACTACTCCCCTCCCTCTCAGGGAGGGGTTGGGGGTGAGTCCCTATATACAGTCTGCCTATGGTGTAGGCTTTCCTCTTTGCTATACGTTCCAGTATCAGTTCCATATCTTCAATTCTCCTTAATGTCACGAAGTCACATGTCACAAAGTATCACTTGAGAGTTTTCTTCCAATGCGTCTTGTCAATCTTCTCAATCCATTGGTCGCGATACCAGCGCGAGATTATCTTGCGCAGAGCCACATCGCCGCAGAGTCCGCGCTTCAGCGCCCGCAGATCGTCCTTAGTGAACGTCGGCGGCAGCTGGTCGAAGACGGAGTGGTTCGAGCCGTAGCGCTGACATTCGTCCTGAGCTGAGATGTACTCATTGCGCAGAGCCTCGCCAAAGGTCTTGATCTGCTGCTGCAGACAATACTCGGCCATCATCAGGGCGAACTTAATACAAGCAGACCCCTCCTTCCTCCACCCACTGGGTGAGGTCTCCAGAAGATGGAAGATGACGCCACAACGGAATCCGATGACGGCAGCACGCTTGCGGTAGACGTCCTTCACAAGGTCGATGTCCTTGGCTGCCTCAACACGTTTCTCTTCCACCCACTCCTCGATGGCCTTGCGCAAACGAGGGGTATCAACGAGGCCGGAGAATGAGCGCAGACGGGTTACGGCCTCTTGGATGCGAGCCTCGTCTTCAGCCGAACGCTTGCCGAACTTCGGCATCTTCTGAAATGAGGAATCGGGCATCTCGGCCACAAGGATTCGAGAGCTGAGGCCGTTCTCGATATTGTCCTGCTTGAAGCACTTCCGCATGGCTCCGTTCGTGCCGAGCATCGTCCAGTTATAGGCCACTTTCACCACTCCCGACTCTGCGGCATCGGAGTTGTAGTCCTGTCCCCACTCACCTTTATCAAAGCTCAGACGGTAGATGTCGTACTTCGAACTCCACGAGCCGGCACCATTCGTTTTTCTGAGGGTATCAAGTTCCTCGCCGAACGAGTAGAGCGTATGTCCGTTGGCATTCTTGAATCGCTTCAACAGCGTGGAACAGCTGACCGTTACGGGCACCATTCTTATCAGAACGTGCGGGTCGTCAGGAGCCTTCTCGTTGGCCTTGCGGCCTTTTTTGCGCTCTTTCCATTCCTCTTCACGCTTGCGTGCCAGAGCATCTTCTTCGTCGAACTGGCGCTTCCAGACATCGACGGCGTTCTTCACCACCGACTTGTTTGAGGCCTGCTCGCCTCGGATAATCGACATCAGCCCCAAGTGCTGCACGTTGCCGTCGCAATACTCAACCTCCACCTGGTCGGCATAAGCTGCTGCTATCGGCAGAACACCGCAGAGAACGGGCATGTGCATCGACACGGGCACGCCAATGAGACTCTCCTTCAAGCCTATCGGCAGCATACGGACATTGACCTTCACGCCAGTCTCAGCCTGAACGGCCTCGGCATCCTCGATTTCATCCGAAGAGATACCCATTTCGAGCGCATTCACAATCTGGTCCATCATTCGCGAACCCTTGGTCGGTTCCTTGCAGGCAGAGTGGATGATTGCCTTCATCTCCTGAACTGACAGCCCGTAGCGGGGCATCACCTCAAGCAACCAGTCCTCGTTATTATCGCAGACAGCCCGCAGATTAGCCGCCAGCTGGTGCAGTCGCTTGTTCCGTTCACCCTCCGAGGGCTCGCCGCCCGTCCTCTGCCAGTACTCACATATAATAGAGGTATAGGGCACGCCCTTGAACTCCTTCCTGTAACAGAGGGACGGTTCTTTTGTTACATCTGCCGCCCCCGACATTCCCTTGTTCAGACCCCTCCTTGCCTCCCCTAACTTAGGGGAGGAACTGTAACAGAGGGACGGTTCTTTTGTTACATCGGATGTCGGCTCAATTTTGAGCTCACATCCCTCAGAGGCCTCAAACAGCTTGTCGCTGACATACTTCGTATGATCCTCCGGCACCATATAGATGCAGCGGTCGACACCCTTTACCTGCTTGTCGGGCTCAAAACCCGTGGCCTCCTTCATCAGAGCCTGAGCCTCGTCGGCTGACATACCTGCAGGCAACTCCACCAACACATGCGTACCACGACGGACCGACTCCT
The DNA here is from genome assembly GCA_946184965.1 of uncultured Prevotellaceae bacterium. Taxonomy (GTDB): domain Bacteria; phylum Bacteroidota; class Bacteroidia; order Bacteroidales; family Bacteroidaceae; genus Prevotella. Next base: position 2,707 of record CAMHHO010000124.1, read on the forward strand.
CAATCAGCAGCACCGTCAGCGGACTGTGAGCCGTCAGCCGGGCCTTGATTTCGTCCGTATGTCCCTTCTCGTCGAAGTCCAACATCAGCCGGCTCAACGGCTTCAGTGCATCAGCCGCAGCCCGATGGTTGTTCTTGAACTCAGCACACGACGGGGTCCACACAGGCAGACGGTGCTTCAACTGCTCGTCGCCACGTTCTATCCTTGCGCACATCTGTGCGAGCCAGGGCTCCCTTCTCAGCGCTTCCCATTCCCGGCGGGTGGCTGGGAGGCAAGGGGCGCCGTGCCCCTTACCGATACATGTAAACATCTGTTGCTTCACGATCATTTCCATAATGTTTCCTCCTTTCTTGTTTTAAAGTAAGACATAATCTCCTCATTCTCGCGGGCGTACATCTTTTGAATCAGCGCCAGTCCGTACTTCTTCGGGAACTTGAACGTGACGTACACGGATTCCTGGCCTATCAGCCGCTCGCCGCACTTATGCTTGCCGCACGGGGTCTTACGATAGATGGGGCGGGTTATCTTCACTGCTCCATGAGCCGTCTCGTAGAGGGTGTCCTGCTTTGGCCCGTTCTTGCCGTCGTTGTAGCGCTTCACCCTGGTGCGGCCGTCGGCATCCACCTCGATGCCGCCACGATAACGTACGCGACTGCCGTCAGTCACCTCCTTGTCATTCTCCCACGGGCACGGCACAATCAGCATGTTGCCGTTCAGCTGGAAGTTCACACTCGCGTCCATCTGGACTGCGTTCTGCAGAATCTGCTCTTTAAAATCCTGTTGTTTCATTGTTTTTCTGTTACCGCCTCCTTCGAGCGGGGTCTTAATGGTTCGGCGGATGTGCTCGTCGTGAGACAGCATCCATAACCCCCGACCCGCCCCCGATTTCTTCGGGAAAACTTTCGGGAAAACTTTCGGGAAACGCCCAAAAGTCACCTATGCGGACAGACAAAAAGAAAGCGGAACCCCTTGTGTTTCAAAGAGATTCCGCTAAATGAGAAAATTTTTCAAAAAAAGTTTCAGGCTCCCGGAAGATTTCCCGAATGTAACAGAGGGACGGTTCTTTTGTTATAACAGAGGGACGGTTCTTTTGTTACATTATTTCTTATGCCAATGCAAGTCCTGCTGGTCAAACTGGTCGTATTTCGACTTGAAATCCTCGTCGTCCTCGTCATCACCCTTGAGCAGTCGTTGTGGATCAATTTTCAATTGCTTTATGCACTCCTGTATTACCGGCAGGGCCTTGTCGTTGGCCGCGTCGCCCTTGTCAAGCCCCGTGAGCCAATTTCCGGATTTGTCCTTGAAGTGGCCTTCAAGAATGGCAGGCAGCGTAAAGCCTGGTGGCACTTCTATCAGACATGCTTCAGCCAGCTGCTTGAACAGCTCAACCAGCGTACCCTTGCCATACTTGCCCAGCCACACAAGCTCGCAGTCCTCGTCGCGGCTGCCCGAGAACAGAGCCTTGAAGTCGGCATCGTTGCCCTCAATCCATCCCTCTTTAGTCAGAGCCATATACAACAGCAGCAAGTGCGGCTCAGTCACACTACCCCTTCGCCTGAAGGTCATCGTCTCACGAGGCTTTTCGGGCATTGCAGATTTCTTCTTTGCAGGGGCCTTCTTTGCCTCTCTTGTAATACCTGCCTCCGGATTCTGCTCTATCCACTCCATCGACAGCATGCCTATGGCCTGGATCTTCAACTTAGGCAGCGACAGCTCGGCTATCTCCCAGACCTCCATGACCACAGGCTCCACCCGGTGACCGTAGATCTCCCAGAATTCAAAGGTCTCGCCCCTGCCGATTCTCCTGAGAGCATCATCGCGATGGTTTTTGGCGTCAGCGGCTGCAGAGGCTTGTAGCCGTTGCTGCTGACTCAGCCAGGCCTCATCCTGCCTGAGTGCAGAAAGCCACTCCCCGGGCGAGCCATAGTCCGAGCGACTGCTGCTCATCATAAGGCATCGTCCTCCTCGCGCCACCAGCCTTGACCACACATCTGAGCATGAGCCATCAGGTAATTGAACGACAATGAGTCGTCGGTCACCCAGCCGCCAGCCAGATATTTCGAGCGCACCTCACGGACTTTCTCGGCAAAGCGCCCCATGACATCAGCCCAAGTGCGCCTGACAGACTCGGGCTGGTCACTCCACGAACAGGCATCCTCATTATACTCCTCCAGCACCAGCCGCCCGTAGAGTTCCTTGTCCATGTAGTCATAAAGAGCCTGAGCAGCCGCCAGCACCCCCTTGCCAAACCGGAGGGGCACAACGCCATAAATCTCGTCGTGTAGTATCACCACGTCCGGCCTCAGTCCAAGCCTGCGCCCCCGCTGCCAATGCCGCTCTATCTGCTGAATAGCGCCGATGATCGCCTTCACATATTCGCGGGGAGGAATCTTCGTCCTGTCAGGGTCGCGCACCAGGTCGTGATACTCCGACGAGTACAGCTCGGCCAACTCGTCCTGAGCTGGTTGGTAACGCAGACCTTCATACACGCCGATGGCCTGCTTTTTCATGATGTAAGCCGTGTGCATCGCTATCCGTTCATACTCTGTAGTAGTAAGCCATTCCACCAGTTGCCTGTTCGACACCCAGAAATCGTTCTTCCTGATGCCGAAAGCCTCCTTCAGGTCGAACGTAAAGTGCAGACACAGGTCATGGCAAAGCCCGGCCACATCCAGTATCAGCCGCAGACGGCTCATTTCCTCGTCCGTCAGCGTCTGCTGCCCCTGTAGCAACATCAGCGGGTTAGGCTTCCCGGGCTGTGTCCTGCCTTCGTCAGCCGTCCAGAACATATCCGACAGCAGCATGGCCATCGGCAACAGCCCATGCTTCTCTGTCAGCAACCGCTCCACCTGTGAGAGCACGAAAGCCCTGCGTTCGTTACCCCCTGATATACTTGCCTCTGCGAGGCCGACTCCCTTGAAGAAGTCCTTCTCAATCTGTGCCAGCATCTCTCTGGCCGTCTTATTCTGCTTCATAGTGATTGCAAAGGTACAAATATTTTTCGAGAATATTCGCACCTCTCCATTTATTTTTTAATCTAACAGTGTAACAGAGGGACGGTTCTTTTGTTACATTTCTGCGAAAGTTTTGAGGAATATATTTGGCTGATTGGAATTTTCTTCCTATTTTTGCAGCGTCAATCGGTAAAAAAATCGAAAGCTTATGCCGAGAAAGCCAAGAGAATCAAGCGGAACGGGCATCTATCACGTGATGCTCAGGGGAATTAACCGTCAGAACATCTTCTATGACGCCAATGACTACGAGACGTTTCTCAAGACGCTGAGAAGACTGGCCCATCCTGAAGATGAGCGCCATCAGCCGAAGCCGCCCCTCTGCAACGTCTATGCCTATTGCCTGATGCCCAACCACGTGCATCTTCTGCTGAAGGAGAAGGCGGAGAAACTTGCATCGGTGATGAAGAGCCTCGGAGTGGCCTACGCCTGGCACTACAACAAGAAATACGAGCATCAGGGGCCGGTGTTTCAAGACCGATTCCGCAGCGAGCCGGTCAACGACAATGCCTATTTCTTTACACTTCTGCGATATATTCACCAGAACCCGCTGAAAGCAGGCCTGGCCGACTCCGTGCCCGATTACCGCTGGAGCAGCTGGCATGAATTTGAAAACGGCGATTTCATCTGCAGTACAAAGCCCGTTATCAGCCACATGCAGCTTGACGAACTACGGGCCCTGGTCTACGAGCCCCTGCCAGCCGCCGCGAGCATCCTCGACATCGAAAACAACAAGCGGAGAAGAACCGACGAGGAGGTCAGCCAGCTCCTGGTCTCCGAGTTTGGACTCAGAGCGGTCCAGGATGTCCTGCAAATGAGTCGCGAGGAGCAGCGCGAAGTGATCAGACTTGCGCGCCGTTCGGGTGCCAGCATCCGACAGATTGAAAGGCTTACCGGTATCAGCTTCTCAATTATAAGCAGGATGTAACAAAAGAACCGTCCCTCTGTTACATGAGACTTTGTGACATGATACTTTGTGACGTTAAGCATATTCGCAGATGATGGGGAGAGGGGTATAAGAATTATATAATATTATAATATTATATAATTTATAGGATATAGCTGGGGGGAGAATGACTGCGGAAACAGAGCTGGGCGCCTAATGTCACAGAGTCACGGTCACAAAGTCACCATCGGCACAGGCGTTCGGGTGTTAACATATTTTTACAGACTGCGGCGGCCGCAATTTGCACGTCAGGGCGGAATTTCGTAACTTTGCATCGTCAATCAGGAAGGCGGCGAAAGGCTACTTAGCTGCGCCAGCACGGCCAACTGGCACGACTAACAGCCACACTTAGCCCGACTAACTGACAGAGAGAGAAACACACACATTATTAACAACCGAAAAACAAAAATTTTAACAACTATGGCAGTAGCAAGACAAATTCCAATGCTCGTCGACTGTGTGAAGAACATG
>CAMHHO010000125.1:0-7114 GCA_946184965.1 uncultured Prevotellaceae bacterium
TCTCGGTGACGCTCTCCTGCGAGGCTCCCCAGATGTCGACGTTCACCACGTCGCCGGGGCCTAAGCGGTAGTTCTGCGGCGTGGCGATGTTCATCGAGCTCTCAAACGTCATGTTCCGGTTGTTGAACACGTCGTGGCCGAAAATCTTGCGTCCTGTCGGCTGTTCTTCCTCTATGTAGTACTTCAGCGAGTCGGGCATCATGAAGTCCATCGCGTCGTCCATCTCCGTGAACTCCTCGTCCTTCTCGTCGTAGGTGTTCTTCTTCGTCTTCTGCCTGCTTTCCTTGATGCGGTAGCTCGAGGCGTTGCGCTTCTCGCGCTCCAGCTCGTCCTGGCGCTTCTCGCCGTTGGCCTCGCGCATGCGGCTTTTCACCTCCTTCGAACCGGCGGTGATGTCGTCGGCACCGAGGGCACCGTTCTTAATCTGGCGCTGGTATTTCTTCTGGATACGCCGTATCTGGTCGATGGTGACGCCACGCTGCATCAGCTGGGTCACAATCTGCTGGCGCGAGACGCCCTTGGCGTTCTGTTCTATGACGTAGTCCATCACCTGGTTGTCGGTCATGCCCGACTGTGCCCATGCCACCGAGGCCGTGAGCAGAAGGCAGAGTAGAAAACTGGCTATTCGTTTCATTCTGTTTGTACCTATTTATATTTATATAACCAGCGAAGCCACGAAATATTGTGTTCGAAGGTCAAAAACGCTGCAAAGGTACACATTTTTTCATAAAAGTTTTGCTGTATTCTGAAAAAAGTGTACCTTTGCACCCGAAATTACGTTGTCGTTATCGTTGACGTTCACGTTATCTTCCAAATGGGGTTGACTGGATTTGACGGCGAGATGAAATGGTACGTAAGCACGCGGAGGCTCGTTGGTTCCCTCCTAAATCTGAGTCAGCGCAAATTTAATTGGCAACAATGAGTATGCTCTCGCTGCTTAATCGAAGTACAGTAGATTACGAGCTTAATTCCACTACAAGGTAGAGGAACGAGACGTCGCTCCGAGGATGTTGTTCCGAATCCGGAGATCAAGCGGCGCAGGTTAAATCGGGAATAGTCATGGCAGGCTCCGATGCCTTGATGAAGTTTTAGGGGATAAGGCCGTGATTGGTGGCTTGGGTCTTGTCACGGCACGAAAACGAAGGCCAAGATAAGCGTGTAGAAAGCGTATGGTTTCCTTGTGCGGACGAGGGTTCGACTCCCTCCAGCTCCACTAACGTAAAGCCCTCGCGAGGTCTCACCCTCGTGAGGGCTTTTTCATTTACCAGTTTGGCGGCAGCACGATGTTGTCGACGTCGTGAGCCTGCTTGAACAGCGGGGAAATCTCTGCGTCGGTGAATCCGGCGATGCCGCAGCCGATGCGGGTGACGAGGAACGTCAGGCGGGGATGGTCCTTGGCAAAGGCGATAAACTCGTCGACATAGGGACGGATGGTCTCAACGCCGCCCTGCATGGTCGGGATGGCATAGCTCTGCCCTTGCAGACCAACGCCCTGGCCCATGACGGCTCCAAACTTGCGGTAGGCGATGTAGGCCGCGCCACCGCCATGCATTCCCTTCAGATTGCTGCCGAAGACGAAAATCTCGTCCGGCGCCAGCGTCGTAATAAACTCCGGTGTAGTACGTCTCTTTTCCATAAATATTTTTTTGCCAACTGAAACACTGATGCGCCTGGGTGAAATAGGTTCGGGTTCCGCCATATCGAACATCGTCTCCTCGCGGGTGGTGAGAGTCCGCTCGTCCATCACCTCCGGCATGTCCAGATCCATGTCGAAGTTCTTCTTGAAATAGGGCACGATGATTTGCTCCTTCAGCTTCTTGTACTTCTGCGAGATGGCCGACGGCGTCAGCCCCAACTGCGCCGCAATCTCCTTCGACTTGAATCCCTGCAACAGCAGCATGTTGATAATCAGCCGCTCCTGACGGTCAAGCGGGGCATGGTCGCACACGTCCTCCACCATCCGGTTGAACTGCAGCCGCAGGTCGCTCGTCACGTCGAACGACGTCAGATAGTCCTGGAACGTGATGCTGCCATACTCCTTCTTGTACCACTTCAGCGCATCGAGCACCACATAGCGGAACCCGTTGATGAGCCACGTCTTCAGACTCACGTTCGCCGAGTGGTCCTCAAGCGGCTTCCATTCGTGCTCCATCAGGTAGAGCGCATATTGGTGGGCCAGCGACATGAAGTCGAGATTCTGCTTGCTGTCAAGCTCATAGCGCTTGTTAAAGACGATGTAGCCCGTCAGGCACCACCCGTAGAAATACTCACGGATGATGCGGGCATCGCCCCGGCGGAAACCGCTCAGAATCTCGTTGTCAGACAGCCGCTGATAGTACATACTCTGATTTTTGGGGCGAAATTACGAAAAAAATCTCGTACTTGCTTAATTTTTCGCCGTTTTTTTCTTTAAAGAGATAAAGACATGTCGAAAAACAGAAGTATTCACCATTAAAAACATTTACGATTATGCAAACAAATGAAGTCAAGACAAAGCGCGTGTTCAACCTGATCATCGTCGATGAGAGCGGTTCGATGTCAATCATCCGCCGACAGGCCTTCACGGGCATGAACGAGACGCTTCAGACCGTCCGCCAGATGCAGCAGAAGTTCCCCGACCAGGAACAGCGCGTCACACTCGTTACCTTCGACACGGGCCATACCACCTGGCACTACGACAACCAGCCGGCCTCGCACACCCGCGACCTCAGCTGGAAAGCCTACTGCCCCGGCGGCGGCACACCCCTCTACGACGCCATGGGCGCGGCTATTTCCAAGGTGAACGCCCAGATTTCGGAGGGCGACAATGTGCTGGTGACGGTCATTACCGACGGCGAGGAGAACAGCAGCGTGGAATGGACGTTGAAGATGGTGCGCACGATGATTGAGAAGCTGAAAAAACAAGGCTGGACCTTCACCCTCATCGGCACCGACAACCTCGATGTTGAGGCCATGGCCGACTCCTTCGCCATCGACGAGCGCCTGGAGTTCCAACAGACGGAGGCCGGCACCCGCGAGATGTTTGCCCGCGAGCGCCGCAGCCGTGCACGCTTCAACTGCAGCATTGCCGCCGGCGTTCCCATGCCTACGGGCTCTTTCTTCGATGAAGAAAACTAAGCGTCACACGACGTTCTGCGGACGATGGCTGAGGAATGCGCTGACGTTGTCGGCAGCCGTCTTGATGAGGCGTATGCGGGCTTCGACTGACGCCCATGCGATGTGGGGCGTGAAGTGGGCGTTCGGCAGCTTCATCAGCGGATGGTCGGCACGTGGCGGTTCCTCGGTAGCCACGTCGGCGCAGTAGGCGGCTATCCGTCCCTTGCTCAGCGCTTCGGCCAGGTCGTTGTCGTCGACGAGCGGTCCGCGGCCGGTGTTGATGAGTATGGCCGTCGGCTTCATCAGCTTGATGGTCTCGGCGTTGATGAGGTGGCGCGTGTCGCTGGTCAGCGGGCAGTGCAGCGTGACGACGTCGGCCGTCGCCAGCAGCTCGTTGAGGTCGGCCGCTTTCTCGATGGGGTGGGGCAGTGCCTCGGCCGGCTTGCTGGTCAGTGCCTTCACGTTCATGCCGAAGGCTGCGGCAATCTGTGCCACGCGGCTTCCGATATTGCCCAGTCCGACGATACCCATCGTCTTGCCAGCCAGCTCGTGGAGCGGCGAGTCCAGATAGCTGAAGTCGGCATTCGAGCTCCACCGGCCGTTGCGGTTCTGCTTGGCATAGTGCTCGGCGCGGTTGGTCAGCGCCAGCAGGTGGGCGAACACCATCTGGGCAACGCTGTCGGTGCTGTAGGCGGGCACGTTGGTCACGACGATGCCGCGTTCGTGGGCCGCCTCAATGTCGACCACGTTATAGCCCGTAGCCAGCACGCCGATATACTTCAACTGCGGCAGCTGCTCCATTTCGCGTCGGCCGATGATTACTTTGTTCGTCAGCACGATGTCGGCTTCGGCAGCCCTTGCCACCGTCTCTTCGGGCTTTGTGCGGTCGTAGACCGTCAGGTCGCCCAATTGCTCCAGTTCCTTCCACGACAGGTCGCCGGGGTTCGAGGTGTACGCGTCAAGTATAACAATTTTCATCTCTCTTATAGTTTTTAAGTATTAATGTACATTCCCTAAGTAGACGTGCCTGATACCCTCGTCGAGAGCCGTTTGGCGGGCTTGTCGGAGCGTGGCGAGGGGCGTCGGCTGGCGGTCGCTCATCCTGTAGCGGGGGAAGAAGCGGCTGAAGTGGAGCGGCGCGTCGGCCAGGCCGTTGTCAGCCAACCAGCGGCACATGCGGCGAATCATCTCCATGTCGTCGTTGATCCCGGGAATGACGAGGTTGGTGAGCTCAATCCAGATGCCGGCGTCGCGCATGGCAACGATGGTGTCGAGCACCGGTTGAAGCCGGCCGCCGCTGACCTTCCGGTAGATGTCGTCGCTGAACGACTTCAGGTCGACGTTGGCGGCGTCGATATAGGGCAGCAGCTCCTTCAGCGGCTCCTGGCTGACGTAGCCCGCCGTGACGAGGATGTTCCAGAGCCCCTTCTCGTGGGCCTTGCGTGCCGTGTCGGCCACATATTCTATATAGGTGAGCGGCTCGGTGTAGGTGTAGGCAATGCCCGGACACTTGTGCTGCAGACACAGGCCGACGACGTCGTCGGGCGTCAGGTTGTAGTGCTCCACCTGGCTGGGCGCCGCCTGCGAGATGTCGTGGTTCTGACAGTTCAGGCAGCTGAAGTTGCAGCCCGTGCAGGCTATCGAGAGGCACGTCGTGCCGGGGTGGAAGTGGTAGAGCGGCTTCTTCTCAACCGGGTCGATGGCCAGCGCACAGGGCTTCGCGTAGACCTCGCTCAGCAGCCGGCCGCCACGGTTGCGCCGACTGCGGCAGCGGCCCGTCTTGCCCTCGCCGATGCGGCAGTGGTGCGGACAGAGCCGGCACTCCACCGAGCCGTCATCCCGTCGCTCGTAGTATCTGCACTCGTACGTCGTCTCCATCAGAAAACGATTGCTTCGTAGACATAGAGCTCGGCGTCGCGCCACCCGTCCCAGCCCAGTCCGGCCTTGTCCTGCGAGCAGTGACTGACAAACTCCTCCTTCGTCCAGTTCACCTCGTCGGCCACCTGGGGCAGGAACGTGCCGCTGCGATAGCCCTTGCGGATGTAGATGCCGTGGCGGTGCAGCTCAAACTCGTCGAGACTCTGAATGCGGCGCATGGGCGTGAGCACCGATATTTCGATGTCGACGTCGTCAAGCTCGTTGCGTTGCAGCTCGGGGAACCGCGGGTCGTCGAAGGCAGCGGCACGTGCCATCTCGGCCACGATCCTGAACAGCTCATAGTCCTCGCCGAAGTGCCCAATGCAGCCCCTCAGCCGCCCGTGCTTGTGGAGCGAGACGAAGGCCCCGCACTTCTGCAGCAGCGCCGAGTTGTGGGCCAGCCGCGACGTGTCTACAGGCGCCGTCCGCTTGCCGTTAAGCGAGTCGCGAATGCTCTGCAGCGCAATCTGCTTCAGCTGCCGCTTCTCATTGTCGGTCAGCCAGAACCCCTGATGCCTCACCACGGCGAAGGCATGATAGCCCACCACGCGGTCGCGCCCGTGGTCGGCTGCGTCGCCCGAGTTCTGGTACATCAAGTGCTTCACCTCGCACTGGCGGTCGAGCATCAGCAGCAGCGTCAGAATCGGGAACTCGCCGCAGGCGCTCGTCTCCAGGTTGCGCTTACGGCTGCGGGCGTTGGCTTCAAGCGCCGCAATGAACCGTTCAGGGTCGCCGCTCTCCACCGCCTTGCCCGTCCGCGCGTCAACCTCGCAGGCATCGTCGTACGACGGATAGTGCGAGAAGTCGCTGCTCACGATGAACAGGTTCCGGTCGTTGAAGTAAGGCTTCAGCACCTCCGCCATCCGCTTCAGCTTCGAGTAGTCGTTCGTCGATATGATGATGGGTACAATCGGGGGCACGTCGCCCAGCCGCCTCTGCAGGAAGGGCAGCTGCACCTCCAGGCAGTGCTCGCTCTCGTGGGCCTCGCTCCTGTAGCCGAACAGGCTGTCGGCCTCGGTCAGTTGCCGTGCCGTTGCCCGGTCCACCTTCACCTCGCCCAGTGGCGTGGCGTACGCGTCGTAGGCGCTGTCCACCGATGCCCCGTCGAGCCACACGTGGTGGCTTGGCCCCAGCAGGAAAATGCGCTCGTAGCGTCGCGCCGTGTCGAGAGCCATGTAGGCCGAAGCCGCCACGTTGCCCGAGTAGTAGTAGCCCGCGTGCGGAACGATGAGAGCCGCCACTCTTTCGCCGCCGGCACTGCCCTCTTTGTGCAGCGCCAGCAGACTGTCCACCTCGTGGCTCAGCACGCGCGGCGAGCGCTCGTAGAATCGTCCTGCCTGCGTTGCCGGCCTCACCATTGTCGTGTCACTTCCGTCGCCGTTTCCGGCCGTCGTTCTGTCGTTCGAGTTCATCATCATAATCCCTGCTATTATTGCTGTTATTATCATCGTCCCCATTACCGTTATGCCCGTCCACTTCTTCATAAGCCGCCTCCCGAATAATTTATTGCAAATATAATAATTATGTTCGTAATAAAACTCACCCCTCCCCGTTTTTTTGGAATAATTTAACGAAAGGGCGAAAAAATGAAGAGGCCGGCCTCGTTGGTGTGAGGTCGGTCTCTCTCTCTAAGTTTCAGAATCCACGCATACATGAGATGGTACCCAGTGCCGTCAGAAAGGCTGTGAGCGCGGCTACTATCACCTTCACCGCCAGCTCAATGAGTCGCTTGTTTTTCATAGCTTTGTAGGGGTTTTGTAAGGAGTTAGCAGGAGTTATCGTCGGGAGTTATCGGGAGTTATCGGGAGTTAACAGGAGTTATCAGGAGTTAACGGACAATTCCCCTCCTAAGTTAGGAGGGGCTAGGGGTGGTCTGAACAAGCAGACCGGCCGCGGGTTCAGACCCCCTCTAACTCCCCCTGGCTCAGGGGGAGAATTCCGATACCTCCTCAACCCCTCAACCCCTCAACTCCTCAACTCCTTACTCCTCATCTCCTTCATCACGGCTGCTCATCCTCCGCCTGGCGGATGCCCCAGTGGCTCAGCGGGGTGCGCTCCTGGTAGGTCACGTCCTTGCCGTTCACCGTCTTGTGCTTGATGT
>CAMHHO010000126.1:0-7068 GCA_946184965.1 uncultured Prevotellaceae bacterium
CTACGCCGTATTTGGCCTGGAAATCTTCAGTCTTGTTGACGATGCGAATGACGGTCTGGTCGTCGCGAATGGGGACGTCGGGGTAGGGGACTCCGGGCTCTGTCATCATCAGGATGATTTGGGCGCGCTGAACAGCGGCTATGGACCGCTCGATGCCGAGGTTCTCGATGGCATCACTGGTGTGGCGTATGCCGGCGGTGTCGATGAAGCGGAAGGTGATGCCTCCGAGGTTGATGGTGTCTTCGATGGCATCGCGTGTGGTGCCTTGTATGTCGCTGACGATGGCGCGTTCTTCGCCAAGGAGGGCGTTGAGGAGTGTTGACTTGCCTACGTTGGGGGCGCCGACGATGGCGACGGGAATGCCGTTTTTCAAGGCATTGCCAACGTGGAAGGAGTCGGCCAGTCGGGTGATGTGAGCATCGATGCGCTGGGCGAGCTGCTGGAGTTCGCTGCGGTCGGCAAATTCGAGGTCTTCATGGTCGGAGAAGTCGAGTTCCAGTTCGAGGAGTGAGGTGAGCTTCAGGAGCTGTTCGCGCAGGTCGGAGAGTTCTGTGGAGACGCCACCGCGCAGCTGGCTCATGGCCAGACGATGGGTGGTCTGGTTGGTAGAAGCTATGAGGTCGGCTACGGCTTCGGCCTGACTGAGGTCGAGCTTGCCGTTGAGGTAGGCGCGCTGGGTGAACTCTCCTGGACGAGCCATGCGGCAGCCTCGCTGGATGAGGAGTTCCAAAATCTTGTTGATGATGTAGCGAGAACCGTGACAGGAGATTTCTACGCTGTCTTCGCCGGTGTAGCTGTGAGGGGCGCGGAAGGTGGTGATGAGGACTTCGTCGATGGGGAGGGGATGCTGTGATACAGCATCATACTCGACAAGACGGGTGAAGTGGGTGGTGTTGGCTGCGATGGTTTCGCAGCATAGCGAGCAGAGGGTGCTGACGATGGGGAGAGCGTTGGGGCCGCTGACGCGAATGATGGCAAGTGCGCCCCCGGCAGCGGTGGCGGGGGCGCAGATGGTGTCGTTGTTGAGGATGTTCATTTACTACTTTTTGTCTTTTACAATGCCTGAGAGGGCGTCGGCTGCCTTGTCGTTGAGATTGACGTTGCGCGTAGTGACGGCCTCGATGCTGCCGGCCTTCATGATGTCGGCCATGTCGACACCTGTAGCAGACTTGAGCACGTCGAAGGCCTGCTTGATGGCAACAGGGACATTGCCGCTGAGCGAGCTGACACCACCGCCGTCGGCGCTGTAGATGTTGACATCCTTGATGGCCGAGATGGGCTTGGCGACGTTCTCGACTATCTGCGGCAGAATCTCGATCATCATCTGAGCGATAGCCGCATTGTTGTACTTCTTGTAGGCCTCAGCCTTCTTGTCCATAGCCAGAGCCTCGGCTTCGCCCTTCTTCTGTATGGCGTAGGCCTCAGCTTCGCCCTTGGCCTTGATACCAATGGCCTCCTGCTCCAGCCGGTAGCGGGCTGCATCAGACTCGGCGTTCTGAGCCAGAGCGCGCTGCTCAGCTTCGTACTTCTGAGCCTCAGCCACACGCTTGCGCTGTTCGAGGTCGGCCTGAGCGTCGATTTCCACCTTATATTTATCAGCATCAGCCTGCTTCTCGACCTCTGCGGCCAGTTGGTTCATCTTGATTTCAATCTGCTCCTTCGATAGAATCTGCTCACGCTTGGTCTTCTCAATCTCGGCCTCGACGGTCTTGATGTTGATAGTCTTCTGCTGCTCCTGCTGCTGAATGGCGTATGCGGCATCGGCATCAGCCTGAGCGGTGTCGGCCTCACGCTTCAGTGCTGCACGCTTCAGAGCCAGGTCGTTGTTCTTGACGGCGATAGCTGTATCAGCATCGACGCGGGCATCGTTGGCCTCCTTGTCGGCCTTCGACACCTCAATCTTCACGTCACGCTCAGCTACAGCGCGGTTGATGGCGGCATCCTTCTTAATCTTGGCCGTATTGTCGGCACCGAGGTCCTTGATAAGTCCCTCGCGGTCGGTAACGTTCTGGATGTTGCACGAGATAATCTCGATGCCCAGTTTGGCCATATCGGGCTGCGCCTTCTGCATCACCTGGTCAGAGAATCCGTCGCGGTCGGTATTGAGCGAACGCAGGTCGAGTGTACCAATTATTTCACGCATATTACCCTGCAGCGAGTCCTGCAATTGTGTGGCTATCTCCTCAGGCATCATATTCAGGAAGTTCTTGGCAGCCAGTCGTGTACCTTCGTTATTAGGTGTCACGCGAATCTTAGCCACAGCGTCTACGTCGACGTTAATGAAGTCGTTGGTGGGTACGCTTTCTTCCGTTTTGATGTCGACGGTAATCTGTCCGAGATATACCTTATCGAGACGCTCGAGGAACGGTACACGGAATCCACCCTTACCGATAAGCACACGGGGCTGGGATGACAGACCAGAGATGATGTACGCAAACGAAGGTGGCGCCTTGACGTAGGAAATGAAGACGAAGAGGACAAGCAGCAGCACAGCTACCACAATGAGTGTGTAAAGTGTAATTGGATCCATAATGGTATAAAATAGTTTTGGTTAAATGCGGTCGAGGACTTTCTCAATGAGCGTGTCGATGGAGTTCTTATACTCTGTGTTCATCTTCAGCGCGTAGCGGTTGGCGATGACCATGCAGCAGGTCATGGCGCGATGTCCGAGCAATGAAGCCATTCCGGCGAGGGCTGAACTCTCCATCTCGAAGTTACAGATTTTCATGCCCTCATACTCGAATGCCTCAATCTTCTCGTTCTGCTGTGGGTCGGCAATGTCGGCACGAAGCACGCGACCCTGCGGGCCGTAGAAGCCGCCGCACGAGATGGTGTAGCCACGAACCATATCGTCCTGTGCAATCTGGTCGATGAGCTCTTCGTCGGCCACAGCGACATAGGGATTGCCCTTGACGGGGTCCCACTTCATGTGCTCCATGAACGCTCTTTCCATCGGGATGTCGCAGACGACGTTGCGCCCCGCATAATAGTTCAGCAGGCCGTCGAAGCCGATGCTCTTGACTGATGCCACAAAGCAGCCTGTCGGCGTGAAAGGCTGAAGACCGCCGCAGGTACCAATGCGCACCATCGTGAGCGTGCGGTGCTCGTCTTTTTCCTCACGCGTGGTGTAGTCAATGTTGGCCAGCGTGTCGAGTTCGTTGGCCACGATGTCGATGTTGTCGCAGCCGATGCCATGACTCTGACAAGTGATACGCTTGCCTTTGTACATACCGGTTATGGTGTGGAACTCGCGGCTGCTGACTTCGCACTCGCGAGAGTCGAAGTGGTCGGCTACGGTATTTACGCGGGCAGGGTCGCCGACGAGGATGACGCGGTCGGCCAGCTGCTCAGGCTTCAGGTGCAGATGGAAGCACGAACCGTCATTATTGATGATCAGTTCAGATTCCGGGAAGGTTCTTTTTGTTGTCATAGGGCTTGTTTTGTTTTATTGGTTTATAGCTTTTATCTCAGCGTAGCGTATGATTTTCTCCAGCTGGCGTATGTCGCTCTCCAGCTGGTAGTATTCCTGTTCGCAGCCAAGAATCTCGGCTTGCATATTGCTTCTCTCGGCAATGTCGGCCTTTGTGGCATAGTAGTCGCGCATCTTCTCGAGATTGGTGCCCAGCTCGTCGTACGACTTGCGCATCTTCATCAGGTTTGCGATGCGCTTGCTGTTGTCGGCATCCTGAAAGTCGGACAAGCTGTTGTAGACAATGTCGTCGTTGATGATAAACGTGAATTCAGGCTGTTTCTTCTTCTCCTCCTTGGGTCGTCTGCCGGCATTGTTCAGTCGGTCGAGCGTTTCCGTTCGCAACTCCCCGTCGCCCCAGGTATCGGCAATTCGCTCAATCCTGGCCCTGCTCCTGATGGCCGCCTTGTCGAGTTCTTCAGTCGAGTAAGTGACGCGCTTCTGGTTGGGAATAAAGGTATAGATGCACACCTTCCCTTCAGGCTGTCGGCGGTCGGTGGCAAAGTAGCCGATGCCGTTCATCTCGTCGATGGCGTACATATAGTCGTTGGCGCTCGAGTTGAAGGGCAGTCCGATGTTCTCGGCGAGCAGGTATTTTCCTGTCTCAGAGTCGTAGCGCGACACATAGATGTCGAGTCCGCCCAGCCCTTCGTCGCTGATGGCGGCAAAGTAGAGCGTGGTACCATCCGACATCATAAACGGATAGTTGGTGCGCTGGTATTGTCCGAGTCCCTCAAGCGGTGCCGGCTCGCTCCACGTGTTGCCAAGCAGGTCGGCCGTGTAGAGCCGTCCGTTTTGTGCAAACCAGCACTTGTTGCCAAGCTGGTTGACGTAGACGGTCGAGTAGGGCTGGTCCTCGCTCCTGAAGAATCTGTTGTAGCCCGTGACGGTGCCCGCCTCAGCATTCAGGCGGTATGACTCCAGAAAACTCTGCTTGTCGACCACGGCGCTGTCGATGAACATAATCTGCTGGGTTGCCTCAAGCATATCCTCAAACAACTGCTCCTCTCTTGACAGTTCTACCACAACGGGCACAACCTTCTTTCTGACAGGGGCTTTGCGCTTCTGGGCGATTACCGGCATTGCCATCATGGCCGCTAATAATATGGTTGTTATCTTCATTTTTCTCATTATCTCAAAAGTTTTTGATTTACAAAGATACGGAGAAAAATCAAATAATCGTGAATCCGGCCCTAAGAATTATATGTTTTTAATACTCTTCGGTCAATTTCCCCTCTTGCTCCAGCGCTCTCCAGATGGAATAGCGGGCCTCTGGATTCATCTGCTCGATGCGGTTGTAGAGGTCGGCAATGGCCGTGCGGTTGGTGTCGTGCTCGTGCGGACAGAGCTTCACCAGCTTCTGGTAGCCGCTGAGTTCGGCATAGCGCCGGATGTCGGCCTCGTCGATAAGGCAGAGCGGCCGTATTATTGCAAGCGGCATCTTGCGCATTCGCAGCAGGGCAGGCATCGTGCCGAAGCGGCCTTGGTACGTTAGGTTCATCAGCGTTGTATGGATGATGTCGTCGCGATGGTGGCCCAATGCAATCTTGTTGCAGCCCAGTTGCTGGGCCAGGTTGAACAGCTGCTTGCGGCGGTGCCAGGAGCAGAGAAAGCAGGGAGGCTTGGCTTTTTGAGGGTAGGACTGCTGCGGCGCAGCAGCACAGCGAACATCAGCGGTGGCGGCAGGCTGGAGGGTTTCGAAGCGGGTGGTGACGAGATGGAGGGGGACGTCGAGCGACGAGCAGAACTGCTGCAAGTAGTCGGCCGAGGTCTCGTAGCGGATGTTCTCCATACGCACATGAACGGCCTCTACGCGAAAGCGCGGGTGAAGGATGCGTGCGCGTCTGGCCAACAGTTCCGTCAGCAGCAGCGAGTCCTTACCACCCGAAAGGCCAATCAGCACATAGTCATCGTCCTCTAACAGCCGATAGGTGGCGAAGGCCCGTACGAACCGCTCGTTGAGCCGCTTGAACAGCTGTTCCTGCTCCGTCATTTCATAAACACGAGATAGACGGCAAGGATGATGAAGAGGAAGGCCAGAATGTGGTTCCAGTGCAGGCTCTGCCCCTGGAACATGATGTTGGCAATGACGGCAAAGACGGCCAGCGAGATGCACTCCTGGACCACCTTCAGCTGAACCAGCGTGAAGGGACCGCCGTTGCCGATGAACCCCAGTCGGTTGGCGGGCACCTGACAGCAGTACTCGAAGAAGGCGATGCCCCACGAGAACACAATCACGCCGATCAGCGGCCAGTTGTTGCTGACACCCGACTCCGACAATTTAAGATGCCCATACCAAGCAAGCGTCATGAAGATGTTGCTTAGTATGAGCAGTACAATGGTATAAAGTCCGTTCATTATTTCTTAAGAAATTCGTCCATGTTCTGGGCAGCACGGCGGCCGTCGCCCATAGCCAGAATAACGGTAGCGCCGCCGCGGACGATGTCGCCTCCGGCAAAGATTTCCAGACGCGAGGACTGCATGCCCTCGTTGACGGCTATCGTGTTCTTGCGGCCAAGCTCCAGTCCCTGGATAGACTTCGGCACCAGCGGGTTGGGGCTCACGCCGACGGCCACGATGACCTGATCGACGTCGAGCGTCACAGTCTTGCCCTCAACGGGCACAGGCGAGCGGCGGCCACTGGCGTCAGGCTCGCCCAGCTCCATTACCTGCAATACGGCCTTGCAGACGGCACCCTGCTCGTCGGCAATGTACTCGATGGGGTTGTGCAGCGTCAGGAAGTTGATGCCTTCCTCCTTGGCGTGCTTCACCTCTTCCAGTCGGGCGGGCATCTCCTGCTCTGAGCGGCGGTAGACTAGCGTGACGTTGCCGCCCAGTCGCTTGGCGGTGCGACAGGAGTCCATAGCGGTGTTGCCGCCACCCACGACGAGCACGTTCTTACCGAAGTTGATAGGCGTATCGGTCGTTGGGTTGGCAGCGTCCATCAGGTTCACGCGCGTCAGGTATTCGTTCGACGACATGATGTTGATGGCGTTCTCGCCCGGGATGTTCATGAAGTTGGGCAGACCGGCTCCTGAACCTACGAAGATTCCCTTGAAGCCATCCTTCTCAAGTTGCTCAACACTAATGGTTTTACCAACGATGACGTCGGTCTGGAAGTGTACGCCCATCTTGGCCAGATTCTCGATTTCAACGTCGACAATCTTGTTGGGCAGACGGAATTCGGGAATACCATATTTCAGCACACCGCCAATTTCGTGAAGCGCCTCGAAGACGTAGACGTCGTAGCCCTTCTTCACCATGTCGCCAGCAAAGCTGAGGCCGGCAGGACCAGAGCCCACGACGGCCACCTTGATGCCGTTCGAGGGCGCAATCTCGGGCAGGCTGATGTTGCCGCTCTCGCGCTCATAGTCGGCGGCGAAGCGCTCCAGATAGCCGATGGCGACGGCCTTGCCGCCACTCTTCAGGTGGACGCACTTGCTCTCGCACTGCTTCTCTTGCGGGCAGACGCGACCGCATACGGCAGGCAGCGACGACGTGTTCTTCAGCACCTTGGCGGCTGCGAGGAACTGTCCTCGCTCGATATTCTTGATGAACGAGGGGATGTCGATGCTCACGGGGCAGCCCTCGATGCACGA
>CAMHHO010000127.1:0-6917 GCA_946184965.1 uncultured Prevotellaceae bacterium
CGGACGTTCCGCCGAATTTCATTACTTTCATATTTCTATGCAATTTATCTTACCGCCGGTACCCCTGTTTACAAGTGGGGCCTTCTCCAACGGCGGTGCAAAGGTACACATAATTTTGATACTACCAAAAGAAATTGGAAAAAAACACGGGTGAAAGTGACTAGTGCCGCGTAACTTGTAGGCAAAACAATCATAGTTTATGGCGCTATAATTTCTATTCTATTTTAATAGAATATCAATTATCACAATTATTGCACATGTTACCTCAAATATCGTAAAGCCCAAAAGACACAAGCCACATTTGTGATGTCTGGTACGAGGCGGCGCCTCAGCAACACGAGGCGCCGCTTCAGAATTATGAGGCGCCGCCTCACGCGCGTGATGTGCCCTTTCCTTATCGTAAAAGATTGAAAAACTGTGAAAGTTTATGTAATAAGGGAAAAATGGAGGCTTACACTTTGGCTGTTTCCCATTTTTACCGTACCTTTGCAATTCGAAACAGATATAGCTATATGGGAATTTTTGGATTTTTTGGTAAAAAGAACAAGGAGACGCTCGACAAGGGACTCGAGAAAACCAAGACGTCGGTGTTCGACAAATTGGCCCGTGCTGTGGCCGGTAAGTCGACCGTTGACGACGACGTGCTTGACAACCTTGAGGAGGTGCTGATTACGAGCGACGTCGGCGTTGACACGACGCTGAAGATTATTCACCGCATTGAAGAGCGCGTGGCTCGCGACAAGTACGTGAGTACCAGCGAGCTGAATGGCATCCTGCGCGATGAGATAGCGTCTCTGCTGGCCGAGAACAACTCGGAGGATAACGACAACTGGGACCTGCCCGGCGACCACAAGCCCTACGTGATACTTGTGGTAGGCGTGAACGGGGTGGGGAAGACCACCACTATCGGTAAGTTGGCCTGGCAGTTCAAGAACGCCGGCAAGAAGGTGTATCTTGGCGCTGCCGACACGTTCCGCGCCGCCGCTGTCGAGCAGCTGTGCATCTGGGGCGAGCGCGTGGGCGTGCCCGTCGTAAAGCAGCAGATGGGCAGCGACCCTGCCTCTGTGGCTTTCGACACGCTGCAGAGTGCCAAGGCCAACGGAGCCGACGTGGTGCTGATTGACACCGCCGGCCGACTGCACAACAAGGTTGGCCTGATGAACGAGCTGAAGAAAATCAAGGACGTGATGAAGAAGGTGCTGCCCGAAGCTCCCGACGAGGTGATGCTCGTGCTCGACGGCTCGACCGGCCAGAACGCCTTCGAGCAGGCCAAGCAGTTTGCAGCCGTCACGCAGGTGTCGTCGCTGGCCATCACGAAGCTCGACGGCACTGCCAAGGGCGGTGTGGTCATCGGCATCTCAGACCAGCTGAAGGTGCCTGTGAAGTACATCGGACTGGGCGAGGGCATGGAGGACCTGCAGCTGTTCAACAAACGTGAGTTCGTAGATTCGCTGTTTAAGAATTGAAGACGATAGATTTCATATCACTCGGATGCTCAAAGAATCTCGTTGACAGCGAGATACTGATGGGACTGATGGAGGCCAACGGTTTCCATTGTACCCACGACAGCGACAATCCGCAGGGCGAAATAGTCGTTGTCAATACCTGCGGCTTCATCAACGACGCCAAGGAAGAGAGCATCAACACGATACTGGAGTTTGCACAGGCAAAGACTGAAGGGCGCATAGAGCGACTCTACGTGATGGGCTGTCTGCCAGAGCGTTACTTAGCTGAGCTTGAGGAAGAGATTCCTGAGGTCGACGGGTGGTATGGGAAGTTCAACTACAAGGAACTGCTGAAAGCCCTCCCAAGACCTCCCAAAGGGAGGAATGTTAAGATACCTGTCTCCGCAGCATCAGGTAGCCAAACATCCCCTCCCTCGGAGGGGCTTGGGGAGGCTTTCAGACACTTGACCACTCCCCGCCACTACGCCTACATCAAAATCAGTGAGGGCTGCGACCGTCATTGCGCCTACTGTGCCATACCGCTGATAACTGGCCGCCACCAGAGCCGTCCGATGGATGATATCCTCGGTGAGGTGCGCTGGCTGGTCAGTCAAGGCACAAAGGAATTCCAGATTATCGCCCAGGAACTGACCTACTACGGCGTTGACCTCTACGGCGAGCAGAAGATTGCTGAACTGGTGTCGCGGATGGCCGATATTGAGGGTGTGGAGTGGATTCGCTTGCACTATGCCTACCCGGCACACTTCCCCTGGGAACTGCTCGACGTGATGCGCGAGCGGAAGAACGTCTGCAACTATCTGGATATAGCCTTACAGCACATCTCCGACCCGGTGCTGAGCCGTATGCGCCGTCACGTGACGAAGCAGGAGACATACGAGCTGGTGGAACGTCTGCGCCGAGAGGTGCCCGGTATTCATCTGCGAACAACGCTGATGGTGGGCTTTCCCGGCGAGACTGACGAGGACTTTAAGGAGCTCATTGAGTTTACAAAGTGGGCACGCTTTGAGCGTATGGGCGCCTTTGCCTACTCTGAAGAAGACGGTACTTGGTCGGCAGAGCACTACGAGGACGACGTGCCCTCTGACGTGAAGCAGGCGCGACTCGACAAGCTGATGCGCGTTCAGCAGAATATCAGCGCTGAGATCGAGGCCGCCAAGATTGGACAGACGTTGAAGACTATCATCGACCGCCGCGAGGGCGACTACTACGTGGGCCGCACGGAGTTCTGCTCGCCTGAGGTCGACCCTGAGGTGCTGATTCCTGCCGACCGCGAGTTGGAGACTGGTCAGTTCTACGATGTGCATATTACTGATGCAGAGGAGTTTGACCTTTATGGTGAGGTGGTAAAATGTTAATAGAAGAGAGTAAATTGTAAACTATACAGAGGTGAACAATAAACAATTCATAGCTGAACTTGCCCGCCGGATGGGTTATTCATCGACTGACACGCAGAAGATGATTTACCAGGTTATCGACGCTATGGGCGACAGCTTTATGGAGGGCAACACCGTCATCGTGCAGAACTTCGGCAGCTTTGAAGTGAAGAAGCGGCTGGAGCGTATTATCGTGAACCCGACGACGGGCCAGCGTATGCTGGTGCCGCCCAAACTCACTCTGGGCTTTAAGATCAGTCCGACGTGGAAAGGCAAACTAAAGAACGGGGGGACTGAGTAATGGGAGTGTTGGACCGTATTTCTATACAAGAGCTATCCGCTATCCTGACAGTCAAGAGTGGTTTGAAGAAGAAGGATGCTGAGCGATTCGCCACCACGCTGTTTGAAGTGGTGAAGGACGGGCTGGTGACTGACCGTCTGGTGAAGGTCAAGGGCTTGGGAACCTTCAAAGTGATTGATATTGAGGCTCGCGAGAGTGTGAATGTCAATACGGGTGAGCGCGTGCTTATAGAAGGTCACGAGAAAATATCTTTCACGCCTGATGCGACGATGAAGGAACTGGTGAACAAGCCTTTCTCACAGTTTGAGACGGTTGTCTTGAACGAAGGTGTTGAGTTTGACGACGCACCGAACGTTGCTGAGCAGACTGAGGAAAAGCTGGCTGTTGAAGAAACAACCGTAGAAGTGCCGCCTGTGGAAGAACCGCCCGTGGAAGAACCGCCTGTGGAAGAACCGCCTGTGGAAGAATCTCCTGTGGAAGAACCGCCCGTGGAAGAGCCGCCAGTGGAAGAATCTCCTATTGAGGAGCCGCCAGCGGAAGAGGAGCCGCCAGCGGAAGAGCCGCTTGCGGTTATGCATCAACAAGAACCAACGGAAGAGATAGAAAAGGGAATAATAGAAAATGAAGAAGAACCGGATATGAAAACAAAAACAGATAACACAAGACTGAAGACTATTGCATGGCTGGCAATAGCCATCGCAGCCTGCCTCGCCTCGTTTGTGGGCGGTTATTTCCTCGGTTTGAACAAGGGCCTGTCGATGACGGGGAATGCTTTTACTTCGATAGAGGAAATCGCTGACAGCACTGAGCAGACCCCTGTGAAAGACACAGCCAAGGTTGAAGCTAAGACAAAGGTACAAGACGTTGACGCTCCGGCTTTTAAGGCTGAGCCGTCGAAACCTGTTGAGGTCGTCGAGTCGCCTGTAGACCGCGTTACACCTCCAGCTACACCTCCCGCCGCGCCTGCCGCTTCGCCTGCCGCTGATACAGACAAATATGCCGAGATGGACAATCGCGTCCGCTATGGAGCATACCGCATTGTTGGCACGGACTACGAGGTCACCGCTAAAGCCGGTGAGTCAACGGCCCGCGTGTCCAAGCGTACCCTTGGCCCTGACATGGAGTGCTATATCGAGGTGTATAACGGACTGAAGCCAGGAGCCGCGCTCGAAGCCGGAAAGACGGTGAAGATTCCTAAGCTGGAGCTGAAGAAGAAACTGAAGAAGAAATAATCACAAAACAAAAAACAACATATCATTATGGCAGAATCAATTGATATCCGTGAGTTGAACATACGGATAGAACAGCAAAGCGCATTTGTTACGAATCTTGTAACGGGAATGGACCGCGTCATCGTGGGACAGAAACATCTGGTGGACTCCCTGCTGATAGGTCTTCTTAGTGATGGCAACATCCTGCTCGAAGGTGTGCCAGGCCTGGCCAAGACGCTGGCTATCAAGACCCTCTCGCAGCTGATTGACGCCAAGTACAGCCGCATACAGTTCACCCCCGACCTTTTGCCCGCCGACGTGACGGGTACGATGATCTACTCGCAGAAGGACGAGCGCTTCCAGGTGAAGCAAGGACCCGTGTTTGCCAACTTCGTGCTGGCCGACGAGATCAACCGCGCGCCGGCCAAGGTACAGAGTGCCCTTCTGGAAGCCATGCAGGAGAAGCAGGTGACCATCGGCAGCGAGACCTTCGACCTGCCCAGCCCGTTCCTTGTGATGGCTACGCAGAACCCCATCGAGCAGGAAGGCACCTATCCGCTGCCTGAGGCCCAGATGGACCGTTTCATGCTGAAGGTGGTCATCGACTACCCGACGCTTGAAGAGGAGAAGCGCATCATCCGCGAGAACATTGCTGAGTCGCTGCCCGAGGTGCGCCCTGTAACAACAAGTGCTGAAATCCTGAAAGCCCGTGCCGTTGTGCGCGAGGTGTATATCGACGAGAAGATTGAGCAGTACATTGCCGACATCGTCTTTGCCACCCGCTATCCCGACCGTTACGGTCTGAAGGAACTGAAGGACATGATTGCCTTCGGCGGTTCGCCTCGCGCCAGCATCAATCTGGCCAGGGCCGCCCGTGCCTACGCTTTCATCAAGCGTCGCGGCTATGTAGTGCCCGAGGATGTGCGTGCCGTTGCCCACGACGTGTTGCGCCACCGCATCGGTCTGACCTACGAGGCTGAGGCCAGCAATATTACGAGCGAGGAAATCGTCTCCAAGATTATAAATAAGGTAGAAGTTCCTTAAATTAGTAATGAGTAATTAGTAATGAATAATTATGATTACTAATTGATATGGAAACAAGCGAGATACTTAAGAAGGTACGCAAGATAGAAATCAAGACGCGCGGCTTGAGCTCGCAAGTCTTTGCCGGACAGTACCATTCGGCCTTCAAGGGCCGCGGTATGGCGTTCAGCGAAGTGCGCGAGTATCAGTACGGCGACGACGTGCGCGACATCGACTGGAACGTGACAGCCCGCTTCCACCGCCCCTATGTGAAGGTGTTTGAGGAGGAGCGCGAACTGACTGTCATGCTGCTGGTCGACGTCAGCGGTTCGCTGGACTTCGGTACGCAGGTGCAGATGAAGCGCGACATGGTGACCGAGATTGCCGCTACTATTGCTTTCTCGGCCATCCAGAACAACGACAAGATCGGCGTCGTGTTCTTCTCTGACAAGATTGAGAAATACATCCCGCCGAAGAAGGGTCGCAAGCACATCCTCTATATCATCCGTGAGATGCTTGACTTCAAGCCAGAGTCAAAGCGTACTGATGTGCGTCAGGCCATCGAGTTTATGACGAGCGTGCAGAAGCGCCGCACGACGGCCTTCATTCTGAGCGACTTCTATGTGCGCGAGGACTTCCTGCAGTCGCTGCAGATTTGTAACCGCAAGCACGACGTGGTGGCCATTCAGGTGTACGACCAGCGTGCCCGTGAGTTGCCTAACGTGGGACTGATGAAGGTGGTCGATGCCGAGACGGGCTTCGAACAGTATGTCGATACCGGTTCCAAGAGTCTGCGCAAGGCTTACAGCCGCTACTGGACCAACCGCCAGAAGGAGCTGAAGGACACCTTCACCCGGAGCAACGTCGACAACGTCAGCATTGCTACCAATGAGGACTATGTCAAGCTGCTGCTTGGCCTGTTTAAGCAAAGAAGCTAAAAGAAGGAAATGAAGAAAACGTTATTGCTCATAATACTGTCTGTAGGCACGCTGGTCGCGAGTGCGCAAGTCACCGTCGAGGCTGCTATTGACTCTATCGAGATGCTCATCGGCGAACAGGTACACGTCACCGTGACGGCTACGATGAAGGAAGGCTCGAAGGTGGAGTTCCCCGTCTTCAAGCCCATGCAGCAGCTTATACCGGGCGTCGAAGTGCTGAAGAGTACCGAACTGGGCACCAAGGGCAAGGACGGCGGTTTCGTAGACCGTCAGGTGGTCTATACGCTGACCTCGTTCGATGACACGCTCTACTATCTGCCACCCTTTGTCGTGAAGGTCGACGGCAAGCCTTACGAAAGCAAGAGCCTCGCACTGAAAGTCGTTGGCATTGAGGTTGATACCACGCGCGTGGATCAGTTCTTTGGCCCCAAGGACGTACAGGACAATCCCTTCCTGTGGAGCGACTGGAGCCTCCTGTTCTGGCTGAGTGTGCTGATGCTGGTACTGATGGCTGTCGGCTACTACCTCTATATGCGGCTGCGCGACAACAAGCCCATCATCACGCATATCCGTATCGTGAAGCGACTGCTGCCTCACCAGAAGGC
>CAMHHO010000128.1:0-6862 GCA_946184965.1 uncultured Prevotellaceae bacterium
CGACACCCTCCTCGACGGTCTTGAAGCCGAGGTTGTCCATCACCTTGTAGCCGGCGGCAGCCAGGAAGTTGCACGAGAACTGCGCACGGGCCTGACGCATGGCCAGGTTGCCGATGGTGAGCATGAAGGCGATGGGCTGCTTCTCGGCCTTCTCGGTCGAGAGGCGCAGGGTCTCGAACTCCGAGGCGAGGCGCTGCTTGTTGAGCTTAGGCAGCTCGGCCTCCGTCCCGTCTGTTGCTGTAGTACAGCAACATACTGAACAGGCGGGCTGCTTGCCCTCGCTGGTCTCCGTGAAGTTCGGGAACTGGTTGGTGCCCAGGATGAATTCGCGGCGGGTGGCGGCAGCGGCGTGGCGCTTGTCGTTGGTGGCGTTCACGGCGTTTGTGACGTTACCCTTCAGGACTTCGGCCAGGAATCCGCCGGCCTCCTCGATGGCGAGGAACAGCTTCCAGCCCTCCCTGGCGATGGCGTCGGTCAGGTGCTCGATGGTGTAGGAACCGCCGGCCACGTCGACCAGCTTGTCGAAGTGAGCCTCCTCCTTCAGCAGCAACTGCTGGTTGCGGGCAATGCGCTCGGCAAACTCCGTCGGCTGCTCGTAAGGCTTGTCGAACGGCGTGACGACGATGGAGTCGACGTTGGCCAGAGCGGCCGACATCGTCTCGGTCTGCGAGCGCAGCAGGTTGACGTAGCTGTCGAACAGCGTCTGATTATACTCCGACGTATAGGCGCAGACGTGCATCTGGCAAGCACAGTCGCACTTGGGCTCGTACTGCTTCACAATCTGGGCCCAGAGCAGGCGGGCGGCGCGGAACTTAGCAATCTCCATGAAATAGTTCTCCGAGACGCCCATGTTGAACTTGATGCGCTTGGCAGCCTCGGTAGCTTCGACGCCGGCCTCAGTGAGCAGGTTCAGGTACTCGGCACCCCAGGCCAGGGCATAGCCCAGCTCCTGGTAGATGTAGGCACCGGCATTGTTCAGCTGGACGCTGTTCACGTTGATGCACTTGTAGCCGGGCAGTTCCTTCAGCGCTTCGATGAGCGGCTTGGCAAACTCAAGGGCGGCAGAGGTGTCCTTGCCCTTGCACATCATCTTGCTGATGGGGTCGAAGTTGATGCTGCCCTTCAGCTCGTCCAGCGGATAGGCCTTCTCCTTGAAGTAAGCCACCAGAATCTCGGCCAGTTCTACGCAGTGGCGCTGACAGGTCTTGAAGTTCAGCTCCACATACTGCGGCAGGATGCCGTCGAGCAGCGTAGCCACGAACTCCTTGCTGACGTCCTTGCCGGCAATCTGGAAGCCGAGCGAGTCGACGCCCTTGTTCAGCACGTCGAGTGCCTTCGCATTGGCAGCCTTGGCATCGTCGGCCTTGATGTCCTGACGGACGAACCAGAGGTTGTTGTCCTTCTTGTTGCCGCGTACGAACGGGAACTCACCGGGCAGCGAATCGACCGCCTTCAGGTCCTTCAAGTCCTCGCGGCGGTAGAAGGGCTGCACGTTAAAACCTTCGTTTGTTCTCCACACGAGTCGTTTCTGGAAGTCGGCCCCTTTCAGGTCAACCTCAATCTTGTCGAGCCACTCCTGGGTGGTCGGCGCCTGGAACTCGCTGAAGAGTTTCTCTCTGTTGTTTGACATAGTTTGTGTATTAATTATTATATAAGTTGTGTAGTAACTCGAAATAATGTGCAAAGATACAAACTTTTTCCGAACTCTAAAGAAGTTTTTAGTAAATATTATAGTTTTATACAAAGATTATTCGTAACTTTGCAACCGAAATGAAGAGAATTGTCTGTCTGATGCTGTGGATAGCCTCACTGACGGTGAGCGGCCAGACGTTCACCGTCGACACGCTGAGCAACGCTGTGTTCCAGCGGATGCAGGGCAAGTCGTACAAGGACGGCTGCACCGTTTCGCGCTCCCAGCTGCGCTACCTGCGGCTGTCGCACTACGACGGGCAGGGCAATGTCTGTGTCGGCGAGATTGTGTGTAATAAAATGATTGCCAATGACTTGAAGGAAATCTTTCAAGAGTTGTATAAACATAAATATCCGATAGAGCGGATGCGGCTGATTGACGACTATGATGCCGACGACGAACGCTCGATGAGGGCCAACAATACCAGCTGCTTCAACTACCGCCCGATTGCCGGCTCCAAGAAACTCTCGAAGCACTCGCAGGGACTGGCCATCGACATCAATCCGCTCTATAACCCCTGCGTTAGGCGACTGGCTGACGGCACCACCTCGGTACAGCCGGCCACGGCGGAGAAATACGTCAACCGCAACCGCAGGCAGCGCTTCATGATCGACAGGAGCGATTTGTGCTACCGCCTGTTCGTAAAGCACGGCTTTACGTGGGGCGGTTCATGGCGCTCGCTAAAGGACTATCAGCACTTTGAACGTTAAAGAATATAAAAGCACGAAAATACTTGCACAATTTTGGTGCTTTTGTGCCATTTTCTTGCTACCTTTGCACCGCAATTCGCTATAGTGTGTTATGGAATCATTTCATTGGCTTAAGGACTTGTTTACGACGACAGATTCTGTCGCCCATATTGCATTGCTCTATGCTGTAGTCATCGCCGTGGGTGTCTACCTCGGAAAAATCAAGATTTTCGGCATCTCGCTCGGCGTCACGTTCGTACTCTTCGCCGGCATTGTGGCTGGTCACATCGGCTTCACGGCTCCTACCGACATCCTGACGTTCGTCCAGGACTTCGGACTTATCCTGTTTGTCTTCATGATAGGCTTGCAGGTTGGTCCGGGCTTCTTCGAGAGCTTCGGCACGGCCGGCGTCAAGCTCAACGGTCTGGCCACCACGGCCATTCTGCTGAACATCGCCGTGATGTTTGCCTGCTACTTCATCTTCTTCGACACCTCCGACAAGACGTCGCTGCCCATGATGGTCGGCACGCTCTACGGTGCCGTCACCAACACGCCTGGTCTCGGTGCCGCTAACGAGGCGCTGAGCACGGTGTTCGGCTCCGACGCCCCGCCGATAGCCTCGGCCTATGCCTGTGCCTATCCGCTCGGCGTGCTGGGCATTATCGGCGCCACCATATTAATAAGGTATATCTGCAAGGTGAAGCTCGAGAAAGAAGAGCAGGCTCTGGCCGAAGAAGAAGGCAACAACGTAGCCAAGAAA
The DNA here is from genome assembly GCA_946184965.1 of uncultured Prevotellaceae bacterium. Classification (GTDB taxonomy): domain Bacteria; phylum Bacteroidota; class Bacteroidia; order Bacteroidales; family Bacteroidaceae; genus Prevotella. Next base: position 3,140 of record CAMHHO010000128.1, read on the forward strand.
CCCTACAAGATGCACTTAGAGGTGACAAACAAGTACCTCGAGGGCAAGACGCTGCTGCAGGTTCACGACTTCCTGAACCGCGACTTCGTGGTGTCGCGCATCGTCCACGACGGCGAGCTGTCGATTCCCAACCGCGACACGATATTCCACCTGGGCGACCAGATGCTTATTGTCTGTGCCGAGGCCGACCAGGAAGCCATCACCGCCTTCATAGGCCCCAAGCTCGACATCGACTTTGAGCAGCAGGACCAGCCGCTGGTGTCGAAGCGCATACTCGTCACCAATCCCGCTATCAATGGCAAGACGCTGGCCTCGATGCACTTCTCGAGCGTTCACGGCGTCAACGTCACCCGACTGACGCGCCACGGCATGGACCTATTCGCGTCGGCATCGCTGCCCCTGCAGGTGGGCGACAGGATTATGGTCGTGGGACCTGAGGACGCCGTCGACCGTGTGGCCAACAAGATGGGCAACTCCGTGCGCCGCCTCGACGCGCCGAACATTGCCACCATCTTCGTCGGTATCTTCCTCGGTCTGCTCTTCGGCTCGCTGCCCATCGCCATCCCCGGCATGCCCGTGCCCCTGAAGCTCGGTCTGGCCGGCGGTCCGCTCATCATCGCCATCCTCATCGGCCGCTACGGCTACAAGATAAAGCTCGTGACTTACACCTCGACGTCGGCCAACATGATGCTGCGCGAGATTGGTCTGGTGCTCTTCCTGGCCTCGGTGGGCATCAAGGCGGGTGCCTCGTTCTTCGAGACGGTCGTCCAGGGCAACGGTCTCTACTACGTGCTGACCGGCTTCCTCATTACCGTCATCCCCATCCTGATTGTCGGCCCGATAGCCCGTCTGAAGTTCAAGTTCAACTACTTCACCATAGCCGGCATGGTGGCCGGCAGCTACACCGACCCACCCGCGCTGGCCTACGCCAACAGCATCTGCTCGAAGGATGCCCCGGCACTGGGCTACTCGACTGTCTACCCCCTGTCGATGTTCCTCCGAATACTGACGGCGCAGTTGGTGGTGCTCTTCTTCTGTGGATAAAGAAAATAAAATAATAATACACGACAATGAATAAATTCGGATTATTTTGCGGCGCGTTGCTGCTGTCGGGAGCCTCAACGGTGTTCGGCCAGGGAGCCAAGAACATCGTCATCAACGAGGTGCTGACCAACAACACCGCCAGCATCCTTGACGAATTTGGTGAGCGCGAGGCGTGGATAGAGCTGGAGAACACATCGTTCACCACCTACAACATCCGCGGCATGTACCTGACGACCGACCGCAGCGTGCTCGACCAGCAGATGAGCGTGCCCGACCGCATCAAGCGCATGAGCGTCATTCCCTCGGGCGACGCCCGCACCAGCCTTGGCGGCCGGCAGCACATAGTGTTCTTCGCCGGCTCCAACCCCGCCCGGGGCAAGCTGCACCTCTCGCTGAAGGTTCCCATGTCGGAGCCCGTATGGATAGCCCTTTACAACGGCAATGCCGTCGAGTTGATTGACTCAGTAACCGTTCCGGCCCTTGCTGCCGACCAGTCGTATGCCCGTCAGGGTAAGAAATGGAGCGTGAAGTCGGCCCAGAACGTGACACCCGGTACCGAGAACTTCATCAAGACCGACGAGACCAAGGACGCCAAACTGAAGCGCGAAGACCCCTACGGCATAGGCATCACGCTGCTGGCCATGGGCATCGTGTTCACCTGTCTGGCCGTGCTGTTCATCTTCTTCTCGCTCTTCGGCCTGCTCATGCGCCACATGGAGACCGCCCGCAAGGTGGCCAACACGCAGCCCATCAAGCCCATCACGAAGACGGTGGAGAAGACTGCCGAGACCGTCCACAAGACGGGCGTCATCCTGCAGGAGGGTCTCAAGACGAAGGGTATCGACCGTGAGGTCTACATAGCCGTCATCGGTATGGCCCTGAAACAGTATGAGGACGACGTCCACGACGTAGAGTCAGGCGTCATCACCATCAAGCAGAAGTCCTCTTCGCCCTGGAACGACGAGTTCCACCAGATGACTCAGTTCCACGTTTAAAGAGAGTTTTAATCGAAGTATCGAAACATCGAAAATCGAAAATCGAAAATCCGTAAATCGTAAATAAACCGAGATGAACAAGTATCAATATAAAGTACAGGGTGTCAACTACGAAGTAGAGATCGAAGAAGTAGAAGGCAACATCGCGAAAGTAAACGTGAACGGCATTCCGTTCGAAGTAGAGATGCAGAAGCCCATCAACGCAGCCAAGCATCCGACCATGGCCCGTCCGAAGATAGAGGCTCCGAAACCTGCTGTCGCCGCCCCGCAACAGGCCGCTGCACCGGCTCAGCCCGCAGCCGCCGCAGGCGCCGGCAATCCCGTCAAGGCTCCGCTGCCCGGTACCGTCACCGAGATAAAGGTGCAGGTTGGCCAGCAGGTCAATGTAGGCGACATTGTCCTCGTACTCGAAGCCATGAAGATGCAGAACAATATTGAGGCCGAGTATGCAGGCACCGTCACCTCCGTCGTCGTCAAGCCCGGCGAAACCGTAATGGAGGGTGCCGTGCTGCTGACCATCGGATAACTTACAATTGACAATTCACAATTGACAATTCACAATTATGGATCTTGGACAGTTTATCATACAGAACTTCAATGAGTTCCTTACCTACACGGCGTTTGCCAACGCCACCGTGGGCAACCTCATTATGATAGCGGTTGGCGCCTTCTTCATCTGGCTCGCCATCAAGAAAGACTTCGAACCGCTGCTGCTCGTCCCCATCGGACTGGGCATCATCCTCGGCAACATCCCCTTCCGAGCCGACGCCGGACTGGAGATAGGCCTCTACGAGGACAACTCCGTACTGAACATCTTCTACCAAGGCGTGCGACAGGGCTGGTACCCGCCGCTCATCTTCCTCGGCATCGGAGCCATGACCGACTTCACCGCCCTGCTGGCCAATCCGAAGCTCATGCTCATCGGCGCAGCTGCGCAGTTTGGCATCTTCGGAGCCTATATGGTGGCATTGGCCTTAGGCTTCGAGCCGTCGCAGGCAGCCGGTATCGCCATCATCGGCGGTGCCGACGGTCCCACGGCCATCTTCCTGTCGTCGAAGCTCGCGCCCAACCTCATGGGAGCTATCGCCGTCTGCGCCTACTCGTACATGGCACTGGTGCCGCTGATCCAGCCGCCCCTCATGCGACTGCTCACCACCCAGAAGGAGCGCACCATCAAGATGAAGCCCGCCCGCAGCGTCTCGCAGACCGAGCGCATCCTCTTCCCCATTATCGGACTCCTGCTCACCACGTTCATTGTCCCCAGCGGTCTGCCTCTGCTCGGCATGCTCTTCTTCGGCAACCTGCTGAAGGAGTCGGGCAAGACCACCCGCCTGGCCAAGACCGCCGGTGCAGCTCTAAACGACATCGTCGTCATGCTTCTCGGACTCACCGTGGGCTGCTCCACACAGGCCTCCGAGTTCCTCACCATGAACACCGTGTTCATCTTCATCATCGGAGCCTTCGCCTTCGCCATCGCCACGGCCTCCGGCGTCTGCTTCGTCAAGGTGATGAACCTGTTCCTGCCCAAGGACAAGAAGCTCAATCCCCTCATTGGCAACGCAGGCGTCTCGGCAGTGCCCATGGCCGCCCGCATCTCCAACAACCTCGGACTAGAGTACGACCGCCACAACTTCCTGCTCATGCACGCCATGGGTCCCAACGTGGCCGGCGTCATCGGCTCGGC
>CAMHHO010000129.1:0-6750 GCA_946184965.1 uncultured Prevotellaceae bacterium
TGTCCTCGCGTACATTATTTATATTATTAAAGAAGTCGCTGAAGGCATTCAGCACGGGGTTGGGCTGGGCAGCGTCCTCCGCAGCTTCAGGGTTAGTCACAATCTTGATGCCCAGGTGCTCAATGTGAATGTCAATGTCAGGGTCGGTCATGATGGGGTCGCCGTCGTAGTGAATGGCTCCAGGCGTGGCACGGTGAATCTCCAGGTGCTTGGTGCGGAAGGTCTTGATCTTCGAGTTGTTGCCCAGCGTCTTCATAAAGAGGTCGGCGGCTATCTGCGGCGCATCGAGCGCGTTGAACGGCTCCATGATGATCACGTCCATCTCGCCGTCCTTCATCGTGGCTCCAGGGGCGATATAGGCGTTGTTGCCGTATTGCGAGGCATTGGCACAGGCTATGAGGAACGCCTTGTAGTGGTGCGTGCCCGAGTCGTCGGTCACCTCGTAGACTTCAGGCTTATACTTCAGCCCCTCCCTAAGCACGTTCTCAACGTAGGTGATAGGGCCGCGCTTGCCCGCTTCAGCAAACTTCAGCGAGATAAACGCATCGAAGCCCATGCCGCATGTGCAGAAGAAGGGCAGACCGTTGATAATGCCGTAGTCGAACGACTCGATGCGGCACTGGTTGATGATTTCCAGGCTCTTGCGCGTGTCGATGGGCAGACACAGGTGGCGGGCAAGCCCGTTACCTGAGCCGCAGGGCACGATGGCAAGCGCCGTCTCCGTATGCACCAGCGAGCGCGCCACCTCGTTGACCGTCCCGTCGCCGCCAACAGCAGCCACGATGTCAGTCTGCTCGGCAGCACACGCCTTGGCTATCTCGGCAGCATGGCCGGCATACTCGGTGAAGATGATGCGGCTCTCGAACTGCTCCTTGTCCAGAACAGCCTCAATCACCTCGGGCATGTCCTTCTTCGACTGCGTACCCGATATGGGGTTCACGATGAACGCAATGCGTCTTTTTCTTTCATTCACGTATGCAAAAGTACAAAATTTAGCTGAATTTCGCGCTGCTCAGACAAGAAATTTCTCAAAAACAAACATTTATTACCAAAAATATGCACGGTTTCGCAAAAAATGTGTAACTTTGCAGCCTGAAAAAAATAAATGTAGAAAAACTATACCAAAATCGGAATGGGACAGTTACAAAAGAGATTCGAGAAATACCGTGAGCCGCAGAAGTATATGGAGGCTGACGTTTATCCCTATTTCCGCGCCATAGAGGGAAAACAGGGCACGGAAGTAGAAATGGGAGGCCATAAAGTACTGATGTTCGGCTCCAACGCATATACAGGCCTGACGGGCGACCAGCGCATCATCGATGCAGCCAAGGCCGCGCTCGACAAATACGGTTCAGGCTGCGCCGGTAGCCGATTCCTCAACGGAACCCTCGACCTGCACGTCCAGCTCGAGAAGGAAATCTCCGAATTCATCGGCAAGGACGACTGCCTCTGTTTCTCTACAGGCTTCTCAGTCAACCAGGGCGTCATTCCAGCCCTGCTCAGCAAGGACGACTACGTCATCTGCGACGACCGCGACCATGCATCAATCGTCGACGGGCGCCGGCTCGCGTTTGCCAAGCAGCTGCACTACAAGCACAACGACATGGAAGACCTTGAGCGCGTGCTCCAGCGGCTGCCTGAGGAGGCCATCAAGCTCATCGTCGTCGACGGCGTCTTCTCCATGGAGGGCGACCTCTGCAAGCTGCCCGAGATAGTCCAGCTGAAGCATAAGTACAACTGCTCAATCATGGTCGACGAGGCCCACGGCATCGGCGTCTTCGGACGTCAGGGCAGGGGAGTGTGCGACCACTTCGGACTCACCGACGAGGTTGACCTCATAATGGGAACATTCTCGAAGTCGCTCGCATCAATCGGCGGATTCATCGCCTCCGACTGGGATACCATCAACTACCTGCGCCACACATGCCGCACCTACATCTTCTCGGCCTCCAACACGCCTGCAGCAACAGCCGCAGCCATGACCGCACTGCACATCATTCAGCAGGAGCCCGAGCGCATCGAGGCACTCTGGAACGTCACCAACTACGCCCTGAAGCGCTTCCGCGAAGAGGGCTTCGAGATTGGCGACACCGAGAGCCCCATCATCCCCCTCTACGTGCGCGATGTTGAAAAGACATTCCTCGTCACAGCACTCGCCTTCAAGGCCGGCGTGTTCATCAATCCCGTCATTCCGCCCGCCTGTGCACCTCAGGACACCCTCGTCCGCTATGCCCTCATGGCCACCCATACCGAGGAGCAAGTCGACCGTTCGGTGGTAGCACTGAAAAAGATATTCGTAGAGCAGGGAATCATAAAGTAACCCAAAAATTTGCACGGTTGCAGATTTTTTAGTAATTTTGCAGCCGCAATCTCGAGGTGTAGCGCAGTTGGTAGCGTTCCTGGTTTGGGACCAGGATGTCGCAGGTTCGAGTCCTGTCACCTCGACCACCCATTCCAAACAATAAAAACCGCTGATTCACAATGAGTCAGCGGTCTTTCTTTTGCCCCCGATGTAACACGGGGACTCTTCTGTTACACGCTTCTCATTTCTAATACGGCCCGCCTATTTCCCCTCCTAAGTTAGGAGGGGTTAGGGGTGGTCTGAACAAGTAGACTGTCCGCGGGTTCAGACCCCCTCTAGCTCCCCCTGACTCAGGGGGAGAATTCCGATACCTCCCCACCTCCTCAATAGCCTCCCCCAATGGGGGAGGATGGAGGGGGCTTTACGGCTCCGGCACCGGCACGAGCCCCTGCTGGCTGATCTTCGTACGCTTCTGGTAGTTCAGCGGATTGCCGTGCTTGTCGGTCTTGTCGCTCTGCATGATCTCCACGTAGTCGTTCAGCTGGAAGGTGGCCTGTTCCAGGAGCGCCTTCTTCGTCAGCTTGTCCTCCTCGTCGCCTGCACCCTCAGGGCGGAAGTTGATGCGGATGCCCTTGATGTGCTCGTCGGTGCGGTAGTCCTCTACCGAGGCTGCAGGCGAGCTCTCGATGCCGGCGCTGAACGTGCCCAGTCCGTCGAGCTTCACGGGTACGCCCTCGAGCAGGAGCTCCTTCATACAGTCGACGACGTTCTGCAGCACCAGGACCATCATCTCGTAGGTAGCCAGCTTGCCGTGGTGCGACAGGTGCTTGGCGAAGCCCTTCAGGTTCAGTCCGTCGCGGGCGAACACGCGGCCGTAGTACTGGCCGTAGGTCTTCGATGCGGTGTTACGGTTCTTGTAGACATCTACAAGCATTGGAATAGTGTTTTTTACTGCCATAGTGTTTTTGAAAAGGTTTAAATTGTTAATAATAAGTTAGTTAGTCACTCATGTCTCTCTTCTTCCTAAGTGGGCTATTTAGTGGTGCTAAGTGGCCAGTTCAGCAGCGTCGAATGCCCCACTTCTGGTTTCTGATTGCGATGGCAAAGTTACGAATAATATCAATGCAAAACAATACTTTCCCCCAATTATTTTCGAGAAAATTCATAGCAAACGTGTAAAAACAAGAGGAGGGGCCAGTCCTAGGATTCATTCTTTCAATCTGTGAGGTTTCTCCGTTCTTGCCGTTTTCCCGTTTTCCCGTTTCTTCATCCGTTTTTGCTGTGACAAGCCGGAATAGCTTGAGCGCTGCCGTTGCGAATAATTATATAATATATTATAGTAAAACTTAACCTTCAAAGATTCCCACCCCATTCAACGCTCGGCGCCGAAGGAGACACTTTGCTTGCAAAACCACATGACGAAACGGGAAAACGGCAAAACGGGAAAACGGGAACGCAGACCTTTGGTCGCTTGCATAAGCAAGAACGCCACGCAAAGGACAGCCTGTCTTATTAAATAAACGATCAGAGGTCTAGCTCTTCAAGTCTCCCGTTTTCCCGTTTTCCCGTTTCTTCACCCGTTTTTGCTGTGGCAAGCCGGCAAAGCTAGTATGGTCATCCAGACCGTCTCGTACTTGGTGAGCAGAGCGCTAACAAGGAAAAGACAACCGCCCAGCCAATTGTACCTCGTATGGATCTTGTTTCTTGTTCATCATATAACCTTACACTCCTTGAATGATTATCACCGGACTTTGGCTATCTGGAGGTAACGATTCACCCATTTCTCGCCTGTTCTGATCATAATTTTAAGCACCTGACCGTCCATGGGCCTTTGGTGCTTAAAGGTTTTGGTGTTCAACAGCGTGGACATACGTCAACACCCAAATATTGGTTGAATAGCGGTAGGACTTCTTCGATTTCCTCCAATTCTGGGAGTTCTTCAGCATTTTCACCCGCCGTTCTCATTGCGCTGTAATAATAGTAAGCAATCGCAAGCTCACACGCAAGCTCAATCCATCTCGTGCGTCCAAGCAAGTGCGCTGTGTCAGCGTTGATAATCTGAATTCTCCGCATTGTCTGCTCTGAAATGTACTTTGCCATAATTCAGTTCGATAGTTTTTGTTCCATTGTTTTTATATTGAAAGTGACATCTTGCGGCAAAGCGTGTCGAAATACGAGAGTGTATTCTCTGGCACAAACCCATAGGAAGTATAAAGGTGTGCCAACTTTGGATAACTCTCATCACAAATCAGCGCGACGCGATGGAAGCCCTTTTCCTTGGCCGTTTCTATCGCATCGTCAAATAGCAGTCTCCAAAGCCCCTGTCCACGAAACTCTGGAACGATGGCTAAAGAGTCAAGATAGTATTCACCTGCCACCGTCTCTGGTACGTCACCCGAACTGAGCAGTCTTCCGTCGGGCATCACCCAGGTATTCCTTCGCCTTTCCTCATGTGTGGCTCCATCGTAGGATATAAGACCGCCAGCCAGTTTGCCATCACACCGAAGAAGGCGCGTGTTCTGCCAACTATAGAGCGTGTCATCACGAACACCGTGTTTTTTCAAAAACGACGGCACACCATCCATGTGCATTCCTTGGGCTACAATCCATGCAATGAAATCAGCATCTTCAGGTCTGGCCGAGATGATCTCTACATTCACCTTATTACTCATAAGCCTCCTTGCTCCACTGTTTGACGATATAACTCGATTGCATCCTGCATGATGTCATAATGGTCAAATGCCAGGTGTGGCCGCTCGGCTTTGCCGCTTGGCTTGTCCAAGAAGTCCGACAGTGGCCACCATTCGGCTTTGGCTGCATCATCCTGGCCAGTGACGGTAACAGGAGCATCAATGATTGCGAGGTATGCAACAGTGATAGTTCTTCCTCTTGGGTCACGATCAACCTTGGAATAGGCTCCTATCTGCGAAATCTTCGACAGTCGAAGTCCAGTCTCTTCCTCCAGTTCCCTCACGGCGCACTGTTCTGTTGTCTCATCCATATTCATAAAACCACCAGGGAAAGCCCAGCTACCTTTGAAAGGCTGGTCTCCTCTTTGAATCAGCAGCACCTTTGGCTCTGCCTCTCTCGTTATTACGATGCAGTCAGCAGTTACTGCTGGTCTTGGATATTTATATGTGTATGCCATAATCGTAAATTATAATTCCTTGAATGCCTCCAGAAGCATCTTCATGCCTTCTGTAGCAGTGGTTTTGAAGTGAGTGAAGCCCAAATCGGTGCATTGATCCATTTCCCCTGGGTCAATCACGAACTTGGGAACTTCGTGGTGAGCGTAGTTGATGAATCCCGCTGCAGGATAGACTTTCAGCGATGTTCCGATGACCACAAAGATGTCGGCCATACTCACAATGTCAATGGCTACATTCATACTGTCAACGTACTCGCCAAACATCACGATATACGGGCGCAACTGTGAACCATCCTCTGCTTTGTCACCCACCATAATGGGTGTCGTCAGTGGATATTCTTTCACGCAGGTCGTGCGCTTGTTCATTGAGCAGACCTTGCTCAATTCGCCGTGCAGATGAATCACACGAGTGGAGCCAGCCCGTTCATGCAGGTTATCCACATTCTGCGTGATAACCGTCACCTCATGCTCTTTCTCCAGCTCTGCTATCATGCGGTGAGCATCGTTCGGCTCCACCTCGGCAAGCTGTTTGCGCCTCCAGTTATAGAAGTCCAGGCACCTCTGAGTGTCATTGTATAGCGCCTCCGTACTGGCCAGATAAGCCCAGTCCTCATTCGTCCACAATCCATCCTTGCCACGGAACGTGCTCAGTCCGCTATCCACGCTGACACCAGCACCAGTCAGAAAAACTATATGTTGTCGAGTCATTTTTGGTCTTTATTTAAGAGTAATTCCTTCAGCCCATCAACTGTTAGCACTTTCCCATCTATACCACGATGCAGCATGGCATGGCAATTGGGGCAGACTGGCACTAAGTCTTTCACAGGGTCGAGCTGGTATTCCTCGCCGATGGTAGATATTGGCACAATATGGTGTACGTGGATGAAACCACGGCCAATCTCGCCATACGTCTTTTCAAAATCCATGCCGCAGACCTTGCATATATATCCATGTGCAGCAATACACATCTTGCGGGCTTCTTGATTCCGTTCGTATTGATTGACAACAACTGTTTTCTTTGCCCCTTCATAAAGGGTGTCTGTGTCGGTCAGTTCTTCGAAGTCTTTATCCGAAGGTTGCTTGCAGATAGTTGTTTTGATATAGTTCAGTAGCTCGCCCCTTAATATTCTTGGTGATCTGACAGAACCACTAAGTCCATGCTCCAACAAGTATTTATACCCTAATAAAGGCTCATCGATAACTGATGTTCTCTTGATTCGGTAAACATGTTGGGATGGATTATCAGTATCGCTCAAAGAAAAATCTTCATCATCAATTTCTTCCTCTTCAGGAACTTCTG
>CAMHHO010000130.1:0-6730 GCA_946184965.1 uncultured Prevotellaceae bacterium
GCCAGCAGGGGCTCGTGCCGGTGCCGGAGCCGTAAAGCCCCCTCCATCCTCCCCCCGGAGGGGGAGGCTATTGAGGAGGTGAGGAGACGTCAGATTCTCCCCCTTAGTTAGGGGGAGCTAGAGGGGGTCTGAACCGGCGGACATTTTCTTGGCACGGAACAACGCGGAGGAACACTGTTTGCGGATCACCGTAGCCGAAAAGATTGTTGAACCATAAATCTACACAAGATCTGACAGAAATTTATTTTTGTGTGAGATTTTCGTGGATTTATGGTTCTCAAGTCGCTTCTTCAGACCACCCCTAACCCCTCCTAACTTAGGAGGGGAAATCGGAAAGCAGGATTCTCCCCCTGAGTCAGGGGGAGTCAGAGGGGGTCTGAACGGCCTCAGTTTTCTTGGCACGGAACAACGCGGAGGGACACTGTCTGCGGATTACGTAGCCGAAAATTGTTGAACCATAAATCTACACAAGATCTGACAGAAATCTATTTTTGTGTGAGATTTTCGTGGATTTAAGGTTCTCAAGTCGCTTGTTCAGACCACCCCTAGCCCCTCCTCGCTCGGCCGAAGGACGCTTGCAAGGCAAGAACTCAGGAGGGGAAATCGGAGAGCGGAATTCTCCCCCTGATCAGGGGGAGTCAGAGGGGGTCTGAACGGCCTCAGTTTTCTTGGCACGGAACAACGCGGAGGAACACTGTCTGCGGATCCCCGTAGCCGAAAGATTGTTGAACCTTAAATCTACACAAGATCTGACAGGAATCTATTTTTGTGTGAGATTTTCGTTGATTTATGGTTCTTAAGTCGCTTCTTCAGACCACCCCTAACCCCTCCTAACTCAGGAGGGGAACTGTCTGTTATCTCCACAGGTCAGAGACCTGTTAACTCCCAATAACTCTCGTTAACTCCTTCCAAAAAGACTATGAAGAACAAGCGATTGATTGAGCTGGCGGTGAAGATTGTAGTAGCCGCGCTCACAGCATTCCTGACGGCACTGGGAACGACCTCGTGCATGGGCTACGGCCCGTTCTGAACGGGGTTTGTGTGAAATAATCAGCCGAAAGTTTTGTGCTTTCGGCTTTTATTTGTACCTTTGCACGCTGTTATAGAGAAAGAATTGTTATGAACGAGGAGAATCAGCGGAAGAATCCGTTTTTTGAGCCTTATAATACGCCGCACGACACGGCGCCGTTCGACCGTATCCGCCTGGAGGACTTCGAGGAGGCCTTCATGGAGGGCATACGCCGCGAGAACGAGCAGATAGAGAAGATAATCAACAATCCGGAGAAGCCGACGTTCGACAACACGATCATTACGGTTGACGACGAGAAGGACAACTACTACGACCTTCTGGACCGCACGTCGACGGTGTTCTTTAACCTGCTGTCGGCCGAGACGAACGACGAGATGGACGCGCTGGCGCAGAAGATGTCGCCGATTCTGACGAAGCATGCCAACGACATTCGGCTGAACGCGCGGCTGTTTGAACGCATCAAGGCAGTGCACCACCGCCACCGCCGGCTGACGCCGGAGGAGAAGATGCTGCTCGACACGTGCTACGACGGGTTCGTGCGCAGCGGCGCGCTGCTCGACGATGCCGGCAAGGAGCGCCTGCGCCAGCTGACGGAGGAGGCTTCGATGCTGGCACTGCAGTTCCAGCAGAACCTGCTGAAGGAGCAGAAGGCCTACACGCTGCACCTGACCGAGGAGAAGCAGCTCGACGGGCTGCCCGAGTCGGCTCGCGAGGCTGCGGCACTGGCTGCTCAGGAGCGCGGGCTGAAGGGCTGGGTGTTTACGCTCGACATGCCGTCGTACTCGCCGTTCATGACTTACTCGAGTCAGCGCGCCCTGCGCCGGCAGATGTATATGGCGCGCAACACGGTGTGCATACACGACAATACGGAGAACAATCTCGATATTTGCAAGCGGCTCATCAACGTGCGCCGCGAGATAGCCCAGCTGATGGGCAACAAGCACTACGCCGACTACGTGCTGAAGCACCGCATGGCGGGCAGCGTGCGCAACGTCTACAAGCTGCTGAACGACCTGATTGTGGCCTACAAGCCGACGGCGCTGAAGGAGCGCAAGGAGCTGGGCAACAGAATAGAGCCCTGGGACCAGGCGCACTTAGCCCACAGGGTGAGGATGAGGAGGTTTAAGATTGACGGTGAGATGCTGCGCCCCTACTTCCAGCTGGACAAGGTCATCGACGGCGTGTTCGGTCTGGCCACGAGGCTCTACGGCATCACGTTCAAGGAGAACAAGGCGATACCCGTCTACCATCCCGACGTGAAGGCCTACGAGGTGTTCGACAAGGACGGCTCGTTCCTGGCCGTGTTCTATGCCGACTTCCACCCGCGCAAAGGCAAGCAGGGCGGAGCCTGGATGACGGAGTACCGCGGGCAGTGGATGGAGCGCGAGGATGTGAAGCGCCCCTTCGGCCCCGACAACTGCAAGAACGTGCGTCCGCACGTGTCGGTGGTGATGAACCTGACGAAGCCGACGGCCGACAAGCCGGCGCTGCTGACGCTGGGCGAGGTGGAGACATTCCTCCACGAGTTCGGCCACGCGCTGCACGGCATGTTTGCCAACACGCGCTTCGAGAGCCTGAGCGGCACCAACGTGTGGTGGGACTTCGTCGAGCTGCCCTCGCAGTTTATGGAGAACTTCGCCGTCGAGAAGGAGTTCCTGCAGACGTTCGCCTTCCACTACCAGACGGGCGAGCCGATGACGAACGACCTGATTCACCGCATCGTGCGCAGCCGCAACTACATGGCCGCTACGGGCTGTCTGCGGCAGGTGTCGCTGGCGCTGCTCGACATGGCCTACTACACGACGAAGCAGGAGTTTACTGACGACATCATGACGTTTGAGAAGAAGGCCTGGAAGAAGGCCATCATCGGACCTCAGCGCGATGACACGTGCATGACGGCGCAGTTCTCGCACATCATGGCGGGCGGCTACGCAGCGGGCTACTACAGCTACAAGTGGGCCGAGGTGCTCGACGCCGACGCCTTCGCCGTGTTCAAGCGCGAGGGGCTGTTCAACCCCGCTACGGCTCAGCGGTTCCGCGACTGCATCCTGAGCAAGGGCGGCACCGAGCCCCCTATGGTCTTATATAAGAGGTTCAGGGGCGGCGAGCCCACGATTGAGGCCCTGCTGAAGCGAACGGGCATCAAGAGAGTCCTGGAGCTGAAGAAGAAGATGGGGTTTTGAGGAGTTGAGGAGTAAGGAGTAAGGAGTTGAGGAGTGAAAAGTGAGGAGTAAGGAGTTGAGGAGTAAAGGGAGTAAGTAGAAATGACTGAGAAGCAAGCTAAACTCGACGAGCGCTACCTGCGCATGGCCCGTATATGGGCCGAGAACAGCTACTGCAAGCGGCGCCAGGTGGGCGCGCTGGTGGTGAAGGACAAGATGATCATCAGCGACGGCTACAACGGTACGCCGACGGGATTCGAGAACGTCTGCGAGGACGACAACAACGTGTCGAAGCCCTACGTGCTGCACGCCGAGGCCAACGCCATCACGAAGCTGGCGCGAAGCAACAACAACAGCGACGGCGCCACCATCTACATCACCGCCTCGCCCTGCATCGAGTGTGCGAAGCTGATAATCCAGGCGGGCATCAGGCGCGTGGTCTATGGAGAGAAATACCGGCTGGCCGACGGCATCGAGCTGCTGGAGCGGGCCGGGATAGAAGTTATTTATTTAGGCGACTAAGATATGAGCAAGAATAAGTCAAATCGTTTCATGCCCCTGTGGCTGGCGCTGAGCGTCGTGCTGGGAATTTTCATCGGCACGTTTTTTGCCAACCGATTCTCGGGCAACCGACTGAGCATCATCAACTCGGGCAGCAACAAGCTGAACGACCTGCTGAACATCGTCGACGACCAGTATGTCGACACGGTCAACATGGGCGACCTCGTCGAGAAGGCCATGCCGACCATCCTGTCGGAACTCGACCCCCACAGCGTCTACATATCGCAGAAGGACGTGCAGCAGGCCAACGACGACCTGAAGGGCTCGTTCTTCGGCGTGGGCATTGAGTTCACCATCCGCAAGGACACGCTCCACGTGCAGAACGTCATCCACAACGGACCGTCGGAGCGGGCCGGACTGCTGGCAGGCGACATGATAGTCGAGATTGACGACGAGCCGTTTGTGGGCAAGGGCATCACCAACGAGGAGGCCATGCACCGGCTGAAGGGCGACAAGGACACGAAGGTGAAGATAGGCGTGCTGCGCGGCAGGGACAAGAAGCTGCGCCACTATACCGTCGTGCGCGGCGAGATTCCGATGAAGAGCGTCACCGCCACCTACATGCTCGACGAGAGTACGGGCTACATCAAGATCAAGAACTTCGGCGACAAGACCTATCCCGAACTGCTCATCGCGCTGGCCCGGCTGGGGCAGGAGGGCTTCGGGAACCTGGTCATCGACCTGCGCGGCAACACGGGCGGCTATCTGGGCTCGGCCGTGCAGATGGCCAACGAGTTCCTGTCGCGCGGACAGCTCATCGTCTATACCGAAGGCCGCCGCTCGGCGCGCCAGGAGTACAGGGCCGACGGTCGCGGCTCCTACCAGCAACTGCCGCTGGTGGTGCTCATCGACGAGGGCTCGGCTTCGGCCAGCGAAATCTTCGCCGGCGCCATTCAGGACAACGACCGCGGTACGATCATCGGCCGCCGCTCGTTCGGCAAGGGCCTGGTGCAGCAGCCCATCTCGCTGCACGACGGCTCGATGATTCGCCTGACGATAGCCCGCTACTACTCGCCCTCGGGCCGCTGCATACAGAAACCCTACACCAGCGGAGCCGACCGCAGCTACGAGGAGGACCTGATGAACCGCTACCAGCACGGCGAGTTCTTCAACGGCGACAGCATCAAGCACGACGGGCCTGAATACCACACCCACAACGGCCGCGTGGTCTACGGCGGCGGAGGCATCACGCCCGACATCTTCGTGGGCGAGGACACGCTCGGCGTCACCTCATACTACCGGGAGGCGTCGATGTCGGGACTCATCCTGCAGTTTGCCTACGAGTATGTCGACGAGAACCGTCAGCAGCTCTCGAACTACACCACGAAGAAGGAGCTGCTGGCCTACCTGAAGAAGCTGAACACCGTTGAGTTGTTTGCACAGTATGCCGAGAAGAACGGACTGAAGCGCCGCAACCTGATGATTCAGAAGAGTCACGCACTGCTGGAGCGCTACATCAACAGCCGCCTCATCTACAACGTGCTCGACGAGCAGGCCTGGACGGAGTATCTGAACGACGACGACCCCGCCATCCGCGAGACGCTGCGTGTGTTCAAGAACGGCGAGTCGTTCCCCAAACCCGGCGACGACGAGAAAAAGCAGCGCAAGGTGGCCTACGACTACAGCAGCACCCACCGCACGCTGAAGCTGATGGCCTGACGGCCGAACTCCTAAAAGACATTAAAGTCAGCCAATAATACTTGTCTGACACCTTATTTATAAATAAATATAATTACCTTTGCAGGCGGAATGATTCAGACGTTACTGATAAGCGGAGTGCTGCTGGCAGTGGGAATGGCCCTGCTGCTGGTGAAGGTGCTGGGACGGAAGGACGGCAAGTTCTCGTCGCAGCACATACACGACAGCCAGGCTATGCGCGAGCGAGGCATTCACTGCGTCATGGACCAGGACCGCGAAATGAGGTCGCAGAAGAGACTGAAGATTAATCATTAAATAAACGAACAAGGAATGAAAAAGTATTTATTCGGAGCACTGGCTTTCGCTGCCGTGATGGTCTCGTGCAACAATGCAAGTCCCAAGATGGACGAGAAACCCCAGGCTGCCGGGGCTGAGAACGTGGGCGGCTTAAAGATTGCCTTTGTCGAGGTCGACTCGCTCATGACGCAGTATGACTTTGCCAAAGACTACAGCGTGACGCTGCAGAAGAAGAGCAACAATGCCCGCAACACACTGAACCAGAAGTCGAACGAACTGCAGGCCGCTGTGGCCAACTTCCAGCAGAAGCTGCAGAACAACGGGTTCACCAGCCGCGAGCAGGCCGAGAGCGTGCAGGCTGGCATAGAGCGCCGCCAGCGCGACCTGCAGGAGCTGCAGGCCCGACTGGAGAACGAGCTGGCCAACGAGACGCAGAAGTTCAACCAGGCCCTGCGCGACTCGCTCAACAGCTTCCTCGCCTCATACAATAAGGACAAGAAGTACGACATGATCCTCTCGAAGGCTGGCGACAACATTCTCTTCGCCGACCGCAAGTTTGACATCACGAAGGACATCATCAACGGACTGAACAAGCGCTACAAGCCGGCTCCCGCCAAGAAGGACGAAAAGAAGGACGAGAAGAAATAAAGACACGAAACTGACACCCCGACTTGACAAAGTGAAAGGAAATGGGGGTCTTTTTGTGAATTTCTGCTCAAATGTTTGGCTGGTTCAGGAAAAAAGTGTAACTTCGCGCCGCAAAACAGTAAACCATAAAAAATTGTAATAACAAACAACATGAAGAAGTACAACTTTAATGCTGGTCCGTCGATGCTTCCACGCGAGGTCATCGAAGCAACTGCCCAGCAGTGTCTTGATTTCAACGGCTCAGGTCTCTCGCTGATGGAGATCAGCCACCGTGCAAAGGATTTCCAGCCCGTCGTCGACGAGGCTGTAGCTCTGGTAAAGGAGCTGCTTGACATTCCCGAGGGCTACTCAGTCATCTTCCTCGGTGGTGGTGCAAGCCTCGAGTTCTGCATGA
>CAMHHO010000131.1:0-6629 GCA_946184965.1 uncultured Prevotellaceae bacterium
TGGGGTTGCCCTGCATCATGGCGATGGGGTTGTTCTGCTCCTGATAGCTGCCCACGTAGCCGGGGATGGTATAAGGATAACCGTTGCCATCGTAGTAGAGATCGTAGGCGCTGTAACGGTCAATCATTGCCTGACCATAGCGCGGGTCGCCATTGTCCTCGTAACCCAGCTGTGTCAGCGTGACGGGCAGCGTGGGGGCGAGGTAGAGGGCAGAGCCGAGAGGCGAGCCCCAGGTGGAGTTGTCGCTCACGCCGGTGCTATGTACACGCATATAAGAAAGGTTCGCGCCAAGGTCGAGCTTGTTCAGGAAGTTGCGCTCCTTGGTGGCATCGAGCAGGTTGAACTGGTTGTTCGAACGGATGGTCAGACGGTCGTAGTTGGACTGGCCGTAGTTACCGCCCACGATACCTTCCTGGTCGAAGTAGCCTAAAGAGAGGTAGTAGTTCACCTTTTCCGAGGCACCGCTGATGCTGAGGTCGTGCTGCTGGATGGGGGCGTTGTCGTTGAAGAGCAGGTCCTGCCAGTTAGTGCCGAAGCCGTTGATGGCATCGCCGTTGGCATCCTTCAGGTTATAGGGGTCCATGTAGAGAGGCGACAACCCGTTCTGGATGCGGCGCTCGTTCTGCAGGATGGCATAGTCGGTAGCACCCGTCACGTCGCGCTTCTTCCAGGCACTCTGCCAGCCCTGCGAGAAGTTGTAGTTGATTTGGGCCTTGCCCACCTTACCCTTCTTGGTTGTTACGAGGATGACACCGTTGGCGGCACGGGCACCGTAGATAGCGCCAGAGGCAGCGTCCTTCAGCACCTCAATCGACTCAATATCGCCGGGGTTGACGCTCTCCATACCATTCTGGTCGGTAGGCATACCGTCGATGATGTACAGCGGCTCGGAGCTGTTGATGGTTCCGATACCACGGATGCGGATCATAGACTTGGCACCAGGCTGGCCAGAGGCTGAGGTGACGTTCACACCGGCGGCCATACCCTTCAGGGCATCTTCGGCGCGCAGACGCGTCTTGCCGTTGAGGTCGTCGGCACTGACCTTCGCGATGGAGGCCGTCACGACACTCTTCTTCTGCACACCGTAGCCGATGACGACCACGTCCTGCAGTGTCTGGGCGTCTTCCTTCAGTGTGACATTCATGTTGTTACTGGCGTTCACCTCCTGAGAGACGTAGCCAATATAACTAATAATAATAGGTGTACCCTGGCTGACCTTAATGGTGAAGTTACCATTGAAGTCGGTGATGGTGCCATTCTGAGGGTTTCCTTTCTCGACGACAGATGCTCCGATGACCGGTTCACCAAGGTCGTCTGTCACAGTTCCCAAGATGCCTTGGGCTTTCGTAGCCATTGACACGATGAGTGCCAATAACAACAGTAGATACCTGCTTTTTTTCATACTTCTTTTGTTAGGTGATTATTATTAAAGTTAGATTGTTCCCGTTTTTGGTTTCCGAGTGCAAAGTTAAGGAAAAATACAGTCGCTTAACGGCGAAAGGCTGAAAAAGTGGACGCTTTTCAGCCTTTCGGTTATGTATTTACCTAAGAATCAGATGCTTGTATTTTTCCTTGGCTTCAAAAAGAGTGGACGATATATAGAGGTGTAGTTTTTACATTTATCGCCTTTTTACAGGGTTTTCACCTGCTTTTCAAACTGTTCGCGGTTGCCCAAGGCACCGTTCTTGATGCGAGCACGGTAGTTGTAGATGGTGTTGACGGAATAGTGCAGGAACTCGGCAATCTTCGACGAGTCCTCAAAGCCCAGGCGTATCAGTGCGAAGATTCGGATATCAGTGGTCAGCCGGTTCTCCTCCTTGGGGTGTATGCGCATCTCGGGCTGCAAGAGGGCGTTGAAGCCGTCGATGAAATTGGGAAAGAGATGCAGGAACACGGTGTCGAAGTTCTCATAGAGTTCCTCCAGCTCCTTCTCCTTCAGCTCCGTCGACTTCGATATCTGGAACAGTTCGTCGAGTTCTTTGTTCTTCATCTTCTTGTTCACCATCTTGCGATAGTTGTCCAGCTTGTCAATATACTGGGCACAAAGGCTCATGAAGCGGCCGATGTACTCCTCCTTCACGCGGTTGCTCTCAGTCAGCTGGGCATTCAGGGTTGACAGCTGGGAGTTCAGCGCGGCAAGTTCGTCTTTCTGAGTTGAGAGTTGCGAGTTGAGCGTCGAGAGCTGGGCGTTCGAAGCCTTCAGGTCGTTTCGGGCAGCGTGCAACTGGGTGTTGCGGCGATGTACGAAGAAGAGTGCGCCCAGCAGCAGGAGCGCCAGTATGCTGATGACGGCCAGTGTCAGCCACAGCTGTGAGGTGGTGCGCTCGCTCTGCGCCTTGTATTCAGTGGCAATGTGCGACAACAGCGGCGTTATCTGCCAGTTGCGCTGTCGCGAGCCGTAACGGTTCGCACAGTCGCTGGTATAGCTGATGTAGTGCGAAGCCCGGTCAACATCGCCGCTGATCATCAGCTCATTGGCCAGCTCCCACATCGAGCCTTGGTCCATGGCGGCATTGCGGATGTCGGCCAGCACCGATTCCGTCAGCCAGTACATCATCTGCGTGGTGTCGCCCTGTAGCTTGTATTCGATATAGCGGTAGAGGGCTGTCAGGGCGTAGGGATGGCTGCCCGGCTCCACGGTTTTCATCCATTCGTCGTTGATGGCCATTGCCTCGTCGAGCCTGCCTTCAGCCTGCGCCGTCTGTTCACGACGAAGCAGACACGACTCACTCGTCGGCGGCAGGTTGTCGAACATCAGCTGCTTGTAGTGCTGTTCCTTCTCCTGATAGTTCCGCCGCATGTCGTCGAGACGGGTGTAGTAGCTCAGTTCGCCATATACATTATTATACGCCTCATAGTAGGTGCCGAGTACCGTCTTGTCGAGCCCGTTTCCCAGACGGATGGAGTCGAGGATGTTCAGCGCCTCATCGTAGAGGCCGATGTTCGAGCAGCGGATGGCCAGCAGCGAGCGGCAGCGCACGGAGGCGGCATGGTCTCCCTGCTGCTCGGCTAACGTGATGCACTGCCGCAGGAAGTAGATGGCAGAGTCGCTCACAAAGGGGCGGTAGAGTTCGTATAGCCGGAAGCCCTCTTCGTATTTCTGCTGACCGCTGGTCTGCTCGAAGGCATGGCGGGCTGACGCAATCTTTGCCTCTCGCTGGGCTACGAAGCGGGGCGACTCGGCGATGGCCTCGTCAATCTGCCGGAAGCGTGAATCCAGGTCAACGTGCTCCTGTGCCTGCACAAAGATGGGCAGGAGCAGTAATACGTGGAGTGTTGCCAGTAGTTTTTGCTTCATAGTGCAAAGGTAATGCAAAAAGGTTGAAAAAGGAGCCCCACGAAGGTTAATAAAATATAAATCGCCGCCACCGTTATTTACTTTCAACACCACCGAAGGTCAAACAAACATATATGAAAACTAAATTATGCACTATAGGCACCGCCTTGTTGTGCCTATTGTCCGTTTCCTGTGCCAGCGAACAAAAGAAGGCACGGGGTGATACTGCGCACTACCCTACAATGACCGTCACCACGCAGGACGTCACGCTCAGCCAGCAATACAGCGCACGGCTGACGGGACGGCAGATTGTAGAGGTAAGGCCGCAAGTGACCGGAAACATCACGCGCATCTGTATCCGCGAGGGCGATGCCGTCAAGCGGGGACAAACGCTGTTCATCATTGACCAAGTGCCCTATCGCGCTGCCTTAGAGGTGGCTGTCGCCGCCCGCCGGAGCGCCGAGGCCAAACTCGCCACGGCACGCATGAACTACGAAAACGAGCAGCGCCTGCAGGAAGGCCTGGTCGTTGGCGACGTGTCGGTACAGACCATGCGCAATGCCCTGCTCGAAGCAGAGGCTGCCCTGGCTCAGGCCAAGGCTCAGGAGCGCAACGCCCGAAACAGTCTGTCGTACACCGAGGTGAAAAGTCCCGTCAGCGGTGTTGCCTCGATGATTCCCTGGCATGTCGGCTCACTCGTCAGCAGCAGTATCAGCGAACCGCTCGTCACCGTGGCCGACGACCACGAGATGTATGCCTACTTCAGCATCAGCGAGAACCAGGCCATCGACCTAATCGGCCAGTACGGCTCAATGGATGAGTTCATCCGCCAGGCCCCCGGCGTCGGACTCCTGCTGAGCAACGGCTCGGAATATCCGCGCAAGGGGCGCATCGATGCCGTCAGCGGAACCGTCGATGCCTCGACAGGTGCCGTCGAGATACGCGCCACCTTCCCCAACGACGGCCACCTGCTGCATAACGGCGGCAGCGGCAAGGTCATCGTCTCCACCCACCGCAAGGACTGTATCGTCGTGCCTCAGGAGGCTACCTACGAACTGCAGAACCGGACTTTTGTCTACAAGGTCGTCGACGGCAAGACAAAGGCCACGCCGGTTGAGACATTCCGGCTGAACAACGGCCGCGAGTACGTCATAGACAAGGGCTTGACGAAGGGCGACGTCATCATAGCCGAGGGTGCCGGTCTGCTAAAGGACGGCATTGAGGTCAAGAGCGAAAACGAAAAATCGGAACATCGAAATACCGAAACTTCGGAACTTCGAGACATCGAAACTTCGAAACAGCGAAAATAACAAAGAGGTGAACGTCAAGACATTCATAGACAGGCCGATATTGTCCGGTGTGATAAGTGTGCTGATGGTGCTGGTAGGCATCATCGGACTGAGTCATCTCGCCCTGGAGCAGTTCCCGGAGATAGCCCCGCCGACGGTGCGCATAATGGCCAGCTATACCGGCGCCAATGCCGAGACGGTGCAGAAGAGCGTCGTCGTGCCACTCGAGGAGGCCATCAACGGCGTCGAGGGCATGATGTACATGACCTCCTCAGCCTCGAACAACGGCACCGCCTCCATCGGCATCTTCTTCAGGCAGGGCACCGACCCCGACATGGCGATGGTCAACGTGCAGAACCGCGCCGCCACCGTGCAGGGCCGACTGCCCAGCGACGTGGTGAAGAGCGGACTGACGGTGCGCAAGCGCCAGACGTCGAACATCAAGCAGCTCAGCGTCTACAGTCCCGACTCGACCTTCGACCGCGCCTTCCTTGCCAACTACACAAAAATCAACATCGAGCCGCGCCTGAGCCGTATTCCCGGCGTGGGCGAGGTCAACGTCATGGGTGCCGACTACTCCATGCGCATCTGGCTCGACCCACTGAAGATGGCGCGCTACGGACTGACGCCCGCCGACATCACCCAGGTGCTCAACGAGCAGAACGTCGAGGTGGCCACGGGTACCCTCGGTGCCGAAAGCCAGAACACGTTCCAGTATGTGCTGAAATACCGGGGACGCTACGAGGAGGAGGAAGGCTACAAAAACCTCGTCGTCCGCTCGCTGCCCGACGGCAACGTACTGCGCATCGGCGACATCGCCCGCGTGGAACTTGGCTCGCAGAACTACAACATCATCGGCGAGACCAACGGCCGACCGGGCGTGAACATCAGCATAAATCAGGTGGCAGGCTCAAATGCCAACGAGATTATCAAGCAGATTGACCGCGAGGTGGAGGACATCCGCCAGTCGCTGCCCCCGGGTGTCGTCATCGAAGACATCGAGTCGAAGAAGGACTTCCTCGACGCCTCCATTGCCAGCGTTCTCGAGACGCTGTTCGAGGCTCTGCTGCTGGTCATCCTCGTGGTGTTCGTCTTCCTGCAGAGCTGGCGCGCCACCATCATCCCCGCCATTGCCATCATCGTGTCGCTCATCGCCACACTGGCCGTCATCTACGCCATCGGCTTCTCGCTCAACATGCTCACGCTCTTCGCCCTCGTGCTGGTCATCGGCACCGTGGTCGACGATGCCATCGTGGTGGTCGAGGCGGTGCAGGCGAAGCTGGACAGCGGCGAAAGGTCGCAGGTGAGGGGCGAGATTACCCTTCAGGCCATGCACAGCATCACCTCCGCACTTATCACCACTACGCTCGTCTTCATGGCCGTCTTCGTGCCCGTCTGCTTCATCGGCGGCGTCACCGGCACGTTCTACACCCAGTTCGGACTGACGATGGCCATTGCCGTGGGCATCTCGCTGTTCAATGCGCTGACGCTGTCGCCGGCGCTGTGTGCGCTGATTATGAAGCCGGGGAATGGGGTTGATGGGCAAAGTGGGCAGAATGGGCATTCCGTTTTCGCTGCTAAATTCAACGCCGGCTTCACCGCCCTCGTCACCCGCTACAAGCACTCGGTGACGTCAACGCTCCGCCACCCCAGGCTGGCTATTTTTTTCGTCGTGGCGGCCATCGGCCTTCTGGGCTGGATGATGCGCACGACGAAGACCGGTCTTGTGCCCAACGAGGACATGGGCACCGTCTTCATCAATGTCCAGGCTTCGCCGGGAAGCAGTCTGCAGCAGACCTACCATATATTAAAAGAGGTGGAGGAGCGCATCAAGGACCTGCCGCAGCTGCGCATCTACTCGCTCATCGCCGGCAACTCGAACAACTTCGAGCAGTCGTCGTCGAACGGCAACTTCACGCTCAAGCTCAAGAAGTGGGACGAGCGCACCGCCAAGGGCGACGACGTGCAGAGCGTCGTCGACTCCATCTACCGCCGCACCGCCGACATTGCCAACGCGAAGATTCAGGTGAACACGCAGAACATGCTGCCGGGCTTCGGCCGAC
>CAMHHO010000132.1:0-6617 GCA_946184965.1 uncultured Prevotellaceae bacterium
AGACGCGGCATGAGAACCTGGTGGGTGCCCACGCCGTAGGCTACAACCAGCACTCGATTGGCGTTTGCTACGAAGGCGGACTGACGCCCGATGGCCGACCCGCCGACACCCGCACCCGCGAGCAGAAAGCCGCCCTGCACGCCCTGCTGAAGTCGCTAAAGGTGGACTATCCCGATGCCGTCATCCTTGGCCATCGCGACCTGCCGAACGTCCACAAGGACTGTCCGTGTTTCGATGCTAGGGAGGAGTATAAAAATCTAATAAAAAAAACCGTTGGATGTTAGTCCAACGGTTCACTCTTTTTTGATTCGCTTGTAATCTGTGATTACTGGGCAGTTGCAGCTGAATCAACAACGGCGGCAGCAGCGCTGTCAACGGCAACAGCAGTGGAATCAATAACGCTGTCAACAATCTCCTCGATAGAATCGGTGTCAACAGGAGCAGCCTGCTCGGTCTTGTTACCACATGCAGCAAACGAAACAGCTACAACAGCTGCGAATGCAAATACTAATTTCTTCATTTTTTCTAAGCTTTTAAATCTGTAAAACAATCATTTGTTCATTAAAACGGTGCAAAGTTAGGCATTTTTTTTGATATGGCCTATCATTTTTTTTGTTTTTTTTTATGTCCTTATTGTAACTTTTTTGCAAGAGGCTGTAAATCAGTGATTTGTGAAATGTTAAATAATGCAATCAAAGTCGCCTGTGTATTAATTCTGAAAAAAAAGGCCAATTTTCGAGGAAAAAGCAGTACCTTTGTAGGCGTAAAACGAGACACCTTATTATATATGATAGATACTTCGGTCTTTCAAGGGAAAAAAGCGGCTTTTTACACACTTGGTTGTAAGCTGAACTTTTCTGAGACGTCTTCTTTTGCCAAGATGCTTCAGCAGATGGGCGTCTGTGAGATTCAGAAAGGCGAGAAGGCTGACTTGTGCCTGATCAATACTTGTTCTGTGACGGACGTTGCCGACCATAAGTGTCGCCAGGCCATTCACAAGCTGGTGAGACAGCATCCCGATGCTTTTGTGGTGGTTACCGGCTGCTATGCCCAGCTGCGACCGGAGGCGGTGAGCCGCTTAGAAGGTGTCGACTTGGTGTTGGGCTCGAACGAGAAGGCGAACCTTGTGCAGTTTCTGTCAGAGAAATGGATGCTGAGGGATTCGAATTCGACAGATAAGGAAGGGGCCATCTATGTGCAGAAGACCAAGGACATCAGGTCGTTTGCGCCGTCTTGCTCCCGTGGTAACCGCACGCGCTTCTTCCTGAAAGTGCAGGACGGATGTGACTATTTCTGCACTTATTGCACTATTCCCTACGCACGTGGTTTCAGTCGTAATCCGACTATCGCCTCATTGGTTGAACAGGCCCGTGAGGCTGTAGCCGAAGGTGGTAGGGAGATTGTTCTGACGGGTGTGAACATCGGGGACTTTGGAAAGACCACCGGCGAGCGTTTCATCGATCTGGTGAAAGCACTTGATGACGTCGATGGTATCAGCCGCTATAGAATCAGTTCCTTGGAGCCCGACTTGCTCTCGGATGAGTTGATTGACTTCTGCGCGGCAAGCCGTTGCTTCATGCCGCACTTCCACATCCCATTGCAAAGCGGCAGTGACGCTGTGCTCCGGCTGATGCACCGTCACTACGACCGTCAGCTGTTCGCCGATAAGATTCACCGCATCAAGCAGGTCATGCCCGATGCCTTCATCGGCGTAGATGTTATGGTAGGCTGTCGTGGTGAGAAGCCCGAATACTTTGAAGAGACTTACCAGTTCCTGCATGACCTTGATGTCACACAGCTTCACGTGTTTCCCTATTCCGAACGGCCTGGCACGTCGGCACTCAGCATCCCCTACGTGGTCAGCGATGCCGACAAGCGTGAGCGCAGCCGCCGGCTGCTGGATCTCTCCGACCAGAAGACGCAGGCCTTCTATAGCCGGCACATTGGGACAGAGGCCGAAGTTCTGTTTGAAAAAGCGCCTGTAGGTCGTTCCATCCATGGCTTCACCAGGAATTATATTCGTGCAGAACTGCCTGCCCGCGAAAGCAACGACGCTTTTGACAACCAGATTGTCCGTGTCAGCCTGGGAGACTTCAATCATAATAAAACAGCATTAAAAGCAACGCCTGTCAATGGATAAACTTGCTATCGTCATATTAAACTGGAACGGTGCAGCTATGCTTCGGCAGTATCTGCCATCTGTCTTGAACCATTCGTCGGACGAGGCAGTGGTCTTTGTCGCTGACAATGCATCGACCGACGGCTCGATAGAACTGCTCCGCCAGGAGTTTCCAGAGTGCCGGCTTATCATGCTTGAGAAGAACTGGGGCTTTGCTGAAGGTTACAACAAGGCGCTCAGGCAGGTAGAGGCCGAGTATTACCTCCTGCTTAACAGCGATATTGAGGTGACACAACATTGGCTGACGCCGATGCTCTCATTCATGGACAGTCGTCCAGATGTGGCTGCCTGCCAGCCCAAACTGCTGTCGGTTGCCGCCCATAACCGCTTTGAGTATGCGGGAGCCTGTGGCGGATTCCTCGACCGTTACGGTTATCCTTTCTGCCGAGGGCGTGTCTTTGAAACCGTTGAACTCGACAAAGGACAATACGACCAGCCTGCTGAAGTGATGTGGGCTACGGGGGCAGCATTGATGATACGTGCGACCGACTATTGGGCTGTCGGCGGGCTTGACGGTCGGTTCTTTGCCCATTGTGAGGAGATTGACCTCTGCTGGCGACTCCGCATTCGTGGCCGCAAGGTGTGTTGCCTGCCTGCCAGTCAGGTCTACCATGTCGGGGGCGGAACCCTGCCAAAGGCCAATCCCATGAAAACCTTCCTGAACTTCCGTAACAACCTGACGATGCTCTACAAATGCCTGCCTGACAGCGAGTTGCGCTACGTCATGCGTTGGCGCTGGTTCCTCGATTACCTGGCAGCATGGGAGATGCTGCTGCTGAAGCGCAACCTCGGCGACTTCAAAGCCATCTATAAGGCCCGCCGTGCTTTCCACCGCTGGCGCCATGACTTTGACGCCGACCGTCGGGCTATACAAGATGGTCGAGTCGTGGAGGAAATTCCAGAACAGCGCAGGTTCTCCCTCCTTTGGCAATATTACGCCAAGGGCCGAAAGTTCTTTAGTACTTTACCTGAATAGGTCGCTCCACCTCGCGCTTCCAGGCCTTCAGGTAGTCGAACCACTCGCGGGCGGTATGGTAGCCGAACTCCTCGTTGGCCGAGGTGTAGTTAATCTTATAGCTTAGGCGGCTGCCGTCGGTCTTGACGACAAAGGCGTAATTGTCCTTGTTGGCTGCCTCTTCGCTGGCAATGTGCTTGTTGGGGATGCAGATGGCGAGGCCGACGGTCTCGCGGCTCCACTTCACGGTGTCGGTCGAGGGGTAGTCGGTTCCCCAGCAGGCGCGCAGTCCTTTGTGGTCGCTGAACTCCTCAGAGTCTTTCACGTTGATGATGCCCGTCGAGAAGCGGTAGCCGCTGACATCCTTGTTGAACAGCACGTCGACATCGGTGTCGCGGTGGCCGGCATACTGGGTGTAGCGGAGAGTCATGTTAATGGGAGATTTAGCTGCATCGGCTTTCCAACCGCGGTCGATGACCTCGACGATGGTGCGGAGCGGACCGTAGCTAATGATGCGCTGCGTGCGCGAGCGGACGGGGTCGATCATGGTGGGTTCCTTGCCGTCCCAGCCCCGGAAGGCGCCAAGGCCGAAGGTGTTGCCTACCCAAAGCACGTCGTCGCCGTAGCCCTGCGTCTTCTGCTCGTCGGATGTATAGAACTGAGTCTCTTTCAGCTCCAGCCGCTTCTTGAACTTCCCATAGAGGTCGAGCGTCTGCCGCTTGTCAAAGTAAATGCGGATGCCGTTGAGCTCGCTTTCGAAGTCGACGCCGTGGTGGTGCTGCAGGTTATAGGAGTTGGCGCAGTCGCCCCGTGCCGTAATACTCTCGATGTAGTTGTCGTGGCGGTTCTTTTCCTTCACCTTGTCGTTGCGCATCAGCATCTCGGCATAGACGCGGGCGGGGTAGGGGCGTGGCTCGCCCTGCTGATAGAGCTGGACGGTGTACTGCTTCTTTTCCTTACCCGCGAGGTCGGCCAGGAAGCAGAGTTCGTCGAACTGCTCGTCCTGGTCGAGGTCGTCCAGCTGGCAGGCAATCTCCTTGCCGTCGGTGGTGACCAGAGCCGAACGGATGTCGCCGTATTTGGCTAAGGGAATGACCACTGGCTGGTCCGTGCGGTTGGTATTCACAGGATTGCTCACGCTTACGGTGATTGTCTGTTGCGCCATCGTTGTGGTGCTGACGGCCAAAAGGGCCCAGAATAAACTTCGTTTCATGTCTTTTGATTGTTTAGTAGAGCGCAAAAGTAATTATTTTCAAACTATTTTTTATCTTTTTTAGGTTAAAATTTGGATTTTACAATATTATTTAGTAATTTTGCAGTCGAATTTAAACAAAATTCACTCTATAACGAAGGAAATGCGAAGGATATACATACTGCTCTTGGCCGTGATGCTTGTCTGTATAGGCTGCGAATGGCGCCTCACTTCTTCTGATGACAAGCAGGAAGTGCGGGTTGCCGTCGAGCGGTACGACCGTATCCAGAGCCTGTATCTGACGACGGGCGACTTCTCGGCCCTGCAGCAGATGAATACCGTCTACCCACAGCAGACGCGAACGCTAATAGAGGACGTCCTGAAGATTGGTCATGTGAACGACTCGGAGATCAACCTGAAGTTCCTGGCTTTTTATCAGGACTCCACCCTTCAGACCTTGCTTGCCGAGGCTGAGCAGCAATATGCCAACATGGACGACATCAACCAGGGGCTCACCGACGCCTTTGCACGTCTGCAGGAGATGATTCCCGATATTGAGGTTCCGCTGATATATGCCCAGATAGGTTCGCTCGACCAGAGCGTCATCGTCGGCAATGGCCTGTTGGGCATTTCGCTCGACAAGTATCTGGGCAAGGACTATCCGCTCTATCTGCGCGAGGACTACGGCTATTCCGAAGAGCAGCGCCGAGTAATGACTCGTCAGAACATCGTGCCCGACTGCATCGGCTTCTATCTTCTGAGTCTCTTCCCGATGCCTTCAGAGTATGCGCAGAGCCAGCTTGGGCGCGACATGCACATCGGGAAAGTGCAGTGGGTCGTCAACCAGGCTATGAACGAGATAGTGTTCAATACGCTCTACACCCGTAATGTGGGCCATTACATGAAGAGCCATCCTGATGTGACGACCACTGAGTTGCTTCAGAAGAACTATTTCATCAATTCAGCTGAGATTTCAACTGGCCTTACAGACTCAGACTGAGCCGTTGCCGCCTACTTACCTTGTAGGGCGGCAATCGACTCCTTCAGTGAGGCAATCTTCTCCTCGGCATCACTCTGCTTCTTGCGCTCCATAGCCACGACGGCCTCAGGGGCATTCTGCACAAAGCGTTCGTTGGAGAGCTTCTTCAGCACGCCGGCAAGGAATCCTTCGAGGTGCTGAATCTGGTTTTCCATCTTCTGGATTTCTGCTTCGACGTCAATCAGACTGCCGAGAGGAACGGCAAACTCGTCGGTGCCGACCATGAAGGCCGAGGCGGTGGCATCCTTCTCGCTGACGATGCTGATGCTGCTGAGGTTGGCCATCTTCAGGATGGCGGCATTGTAGTCAGCGTATGCATTCTTGCCGACGGTCTGCAGCTCAAGCTGCTCCTTGGGGGCGATATTCTTCGACGAGCGGACGGTACGCACGCCCGAGACAATCTGCTTCACCTGCTCGATGGCGGCGGTCAGCTGCTCATCGTCGGCAGTGGGTGCCGGCAGTTCCAGCTTGTCGCGCATGATGCTCTCGCCAGCCTGACGGTCGTAGATGTGCTGCCACAGCTCCTCGGTGATGAAGGGCATGAAGGGGTGGAGCATCTTTAGCAGTGTCTCAAAGAACTCCAACGTCTTCTCGTAGGTCTGGCGGTCGATGGGCTGAGCCTCGCCGTTGATGTAGGCAGGCTTCACCATCTCCAAGTACCAGCTCGAGAACTCGTCCCAGAACAGCTTGTAGACGGCCATGAGGGCTTCCGAGATGCGGTATTTCTTGAACAGGTCGTCGACCTCGGCATTCGTCTGGCGCAGCTTAGCCTCAAACCACTTCGTGGCAATCTTGCCAGCCTCCGACTGCTCGATGTCGGCCACCTTCCAGCCTTTGACCAGACGGAAGGCATTCCAAATCTTATTGTTGAAGTTGCGTCCCTGCTCGCAGAGAGCCTCGTCGAAGAGGATGTCGTTGCCGGCAGGCGCTGAGAGCATCATGCCCATGCGCACGCCGTCGGCACCGAACTTCTCGATAAGCTCGATGGGGTCGGGCGAATTGCCGAGCGACTTCGACATCTTGCGGCCAAGCTTGTCGCGGACGATACCCGTGAAGTAGACATTCTTGAAGGGGAACGTGCCCATATACTCCTCGCCGGCCATGATCATGCGTGCCACCCAGAAGAAGATGATGTCGGGGGCGGTCACCAGGTCTGAGGTGGGGTAGTAGTAGCTGATTTCCTCGTTGCCGGGATTACGGATGCCGTCGAACAGCGAGACGGGCCACAGCCAGCTTGAGAACCAGGTGTCGA
>CAMHHO010000133.1:0-6490 GCA_946184965.1 uncultured Prevotellaceae bacterium
AGGCAGGTTGTAGTGGGCCACGTTCGGGCCGCTGACGTTATACTCCTTGATGACGTTCTCCCACGACGTCTGCGGGCTGCTGTTGGCCAGGTAGAGGAACTCGATGTCGAAGTCCTTCAGCCGGGCGTACTCCTCGGTAGAGTGGCTGAGCGCCTCCTTGCAGGGACCGCACCACGTGCCCCAGATATCCAAGAGCACGAACTTGCCCTTGAACGGCTCGATGATTTTCTTCAGCAGCGCCTCGCCCTCGCTGAGGTCGGCCAGGTTGTCCGACGACTTCAGCACCAGCTTGTCGAACTCGCGGTTCTCGATGGCGAGGTATCGGTCGTTCAGCTTCTCTATCTGCGCAATGGCAAGGGGGGTGGCGGTCATGGCCTTCAGCGTGTCGATGATGGCGGTCGACAAGGCCGTGCGGCTGTGGTCAATCTCGTCGTAAACCATCTTGGAGAGGTAGATGTCCTTGATGAATGGAGAGGTGTGGAGCGAGTCGAGCATCTGGCTACCGTCTTTCAGCCGGAGGCTCAGCAGATGTCCCCTTATCAGCTTTGAGGCTTTCGGCGTGTTGAGAATCTTCTCGGCACTCTTTATCAGGTCGGCATTCTTCTCGTTCAGCTCGTCGGCTATCTTCTGTTTCTCCTCATCGGTGGGAGCAGCCATCACCTTGGCCTGGGCGTCGGTGAGCCAGTCCTTCCAGCGGTTGAGCAGTGCCAGCTCTTCGTCGTTCGAGGCAATCTCGTTCAGGTGGTCCAGATAGCTGACGGTGAACTTAGAATTGCGTCCACGTTCGGCATCGCCCAGATAGTCGCGTACAAAGGTTCGCAGGTCGCGGTAGAGCGTGAAGGGGAAGGAGCCGTCCAGCTTGGTCCAGAACGTGTCGTGGGCATAGCTTCGGGCGCTGGCTGACAACTGGAAGTCCTTTGTCATGAAACGGGCCTGTCCCAGGTCGCGCGCCTGCCTCCAGAGCATACTGCCCTTCACGTACTGGCTGAAGCGCGTCGAGAGCGTGGGCTGTGCCTGGCTGTGGGCATCGACGTCGGCATTATACGACTTGAGCAGGCTGTCAACGGATGCGACATAGCGGTCGAGGCGTTCCGGCGTGACTCTTTCTTCCGACCGCAACTCGTCAAGCATTTGGTTTCCCTGAAACATCGCTCCGCCACGCCAGTCGTAGATACTCTTGGCCAGCTCGTTCTGCAGTCGGCAGTCGTCGCCCATGAAGTAGCGGCGGCCCTCCTTATAGTCGCAGAGCATGAAGTAGGTCTTGCCCGCCTCGAGTATGGTGTTGATGTAGCTGCGGCCCCAGTCGCAGTAGAACTCCGAACTGTTCAGTACGGGAATCTTCGCTGTGAAGCGGCCCAGGGAGTCCATGTCGGCATAGACCGACTGCTCGTCGTCGGTGAAGAAGTTCTGAACGCTGAACTCAAAGGTTTTCTGGCGCTTCAGCTCCTCGGGCATGTCCTTCAGCCAGCCCACCACGGTCACGGTGTCCTCCCTGTAGCCCGTGTCGGCAAAGCTGGTGCGCGTGTCCTTCGTGGGGTAGTCGGGCACGTAGCGGCTGTTCATCATCGCGAGAACCGCCTTGCGGCCGCCAATCACTATCGTGCGCGTACCTTTCTTATCCTTGCCCACCGTGACCTTCAGCTCGTCTGTGCCGCTGGTCAGCAGCAGCTCGGCCTCGCCCGTCTTGGGGTTCACGTCGCGCTGCCTGTACGTCCAGAAGCGGCAGTCGTAGATGGCGCAATCGTCTGTGAATGCTATCACCCAGTCGCCCGTCTGCGGGTCGCGCCAGTACGAGGGGAACAGCTGCTTCCAGCGCTCCTCAACGGGCTTGACGCCCCTGAACTGGAACGCCCGGTCGCCGTCGCCCTCGATGAAGTCGAACGAGCGGGTGCCCAGCGGCAGCGGCTGGAAGTGGAAGGCCATGTCGCGCTTGCAGTCCTTGCCGGTATAAGTTTCTGTGTCGAGCTCTATGCCGTCGGCCTTTGTGAGGGCATAGCGGCGGTCCCCCGCCTTCAGGTAGGTGTCGCCGGCAAACCGGAACCAGTTGCCGCGCCCGGGAAACGATATTTGTCGCGCCGTGATGTACACCACCGTCTCCGTGTCCTTCAGCTCCACCTTTGTGATGTCGAGCGAGAGGCTGGTGGCTCCGTCGCCGTAAGCGTTTCCATACTCCGTGGTGGGCTGTTCCCACACGATTGTCTTCTCTTTTGCCCAGCCCGTCGTTGCGACAAGTGCAAGCAGCAGGGCCAACATGGTTGATTTCATATTCATCATTTACTCTTTTCGGTAAGGTCTTTCAAAATACGCTGCAAAGATACGACATTTTGCTGATAGCAGCAAGCAATCGCTGTTTTTCTTTGGTTAAGAAAACGAAAAGGATAATAATTTCTTTGCTCCGTCCAAACCCCTCATTTACTCCGAGCAAACGCCACGTTTGCTCCGGCTAAAAGCCCCGCTAACCGGAATCCGGTGGCGTAGCGAAAAAAAACATGGTTTGCAGGTATGGTAATTGGTAAAAAAGATGTATCTTTGCACCCAGAAACCAAAACCTGAAAAAACGATGAAGAAGAAAATCTTTCTTGCAGCAGCCCTCACGGCAGCTTGCATACAGACCAACGCACAGACTCTGGGCACCGACTACAAGGGTGCCAGCAATGCCAACCCCATCAGCGCCAGCGTGTTCTGCGCCGACCCGACGGCCATCGACTACAACGGGCGGCTCTACGTCTACGGCACCAACGACCACCAGCAGTTTATCATCAACAAGAAGTCGGGCTCAAACGGCTACGGCAACATCAAGTCGCTGGTCGTATTCTCGACCGACGACATGGTGAACTGGACATTTCACGGCACCATCGACGTGGGAAAGGTCTGCACCTGGGCAGGGCAGTCGTGGGCTCCGTCGGCCGTGTGGCGCACGACGGCGGCGGGCAACGATGAATTCTTCATCTATTTCGCCAACGGCGGCGGCAGCGTGGGCGTCATGAAGAGCACGGTATCGCCGGTAGGGCCCTACAAGTCGCCAAGATCGAGCGCCATGATTACACAAGACACGCCAGGCGTAAGGCCCTGCAACTGGGTGTTCGACCCGGGTGCCGTCATCGACTCCACCGGTCAGGGCTGGATAGCCTTCGGCGGCGGCGACCCGCAGTCGTCGGGCTCGAAGCTGTGGCCTGGCAACTCGCGTATTGCCAAGCTGAAGCCCTCGATGACCGCCATCGACGGTTCGGCTGTCAACATGCCCGCTCCCTACCTGTTTGAGGCCAGCGAGCTGAACATCATCGGCGGCCGCTTCGTCTATACCTACAACACGTCGTGGAGCGACCGCAACGACTGGTCGAAGTTTGCCGGGCGCAACGGTCAGGCAGCCCCGTCGTCGTGCAGTATGTGCTACATGGTAACCGACACCCCACTCGAGCCCGAGTCGTGGGAGTATCGCGGCGAATATGTGCCTAACGAGGGCAACTTCAATATGGGCTGGGGCAACAACCACACCCACCTGCACAAGTTCCAAGGCAACTACTATCTGTTCTACCACTCCACCGTACTGGAGTCGGCCATGAACACCGGCGCCTCGGGCTTCCGCTCCATCGGCGTGAACAAGGCTACGGTGAACGAGCAGAAGCAGAACATCAGCAAGATGACGCTGAACAAGACGGGCGTCACCGCCATCAAGAACCTCGACCCCTACATTCTGCAGCAGGCCGAGACAATGGCCACCAGCGGCGGCATTGCCTACGAGGACTTCAGCAACATATCGAAGAACACCAGCATCAGCAGCCTGGGCAACGACGCCTCGCGCGAGCTGCAGGTAAAGATGAAGGCCGGCTCGTGGACTCAGCTGCGCAAGGTTGACTTCGGCAGTCAGGGTGCCGTCAGCCTCAAAATCCGCACCAAGGGCACGGGAACCATCGAGGTACGCCTCGGCACCAGAACGGCAAAGGCTGCCGCTACCGTAGAATGCTCGTCGACCGTCTTCGAGGAAAAGACCGTTGATGTCGACCCGTCGGTATTCACGGGCGTCAAGAACGTCTTCTTCGTCTGCACCGACGGCACCAGCCTCTACTTCGACAACTGGCAGTTCAGCGACACGCAGCCCGACGCCGTAACCGCCCCCGCCGCAGCCACGAAGGCTCCTGACGGCACCTACCGCCTCGACGGCACCACCGTCAACGCCGGCACCCAGCCCCGCGGCCTCATCATCGAGCGCAAGGCCGGACAAAGCCGCAAGCGGATAGTCAGATAAAAGAGATAACGACTCGGAATGACGAGGCGGCGCCTGACGATTGTGAGGCGCCGCCTCGCGTTTATGAGGAGGCGCTTCATCACCACGAGAAGCACCTGACAGAATATCATTCTAAAAAGAGCGGCTACGGGGAGCCGTTTTAGAACAAACGCTCATCAGACGCATCGCATTTAGTGGTTTCTTCTGATATTTAACCGAAATTTGGGAGAAATCGCCAAACATCGTACCTTTGCACCCGGAAACCCACATAAAGATGAAGAAGCAGACAACAGCCATACATACGCCATACGTCCGGCCCGATGCTTACGGGTCGCTGGCGGTTCCCATATATAATAATGTGTCGTTCGAGTTCGACGATGCACATACGATGAGCGATGCCTTCTGTAACCGCATCAAGGCCCCCGACTACGCCCGTATAGCCAACCCCACGGTGACACAGTTCGAACAGCGCGTGAAGGCGCTGACGGAAGCTGAGCACGTAACGGCGCTGAACTCAGGCATGGCGGCCATCAGCACCGTGCTCCTGGCTGTGGCGGCACAGGGCAAGAACATCGTCACCTCGCGCCACCTGTTTGGCAACACGCTGGCACTCATCAGCGGTACGCTGCTGCGCCTCGGCGTCAAGCCTCGCCTGCGCGACCTGACCGACCTGGAAGCCGTAGAGGCTGCCGTCGACGAGCAGACTGCCTGCGTGTACTTAGAGACGGTCACCAACCCTCAGTTAGAGGTGGCTGACCTGAAGGGCATCGCCGACATTGCCCACAGGAAGGGCGTGCCCGTGATTGCCGACTCTACCGTGATTCCCTTTACGGAGACCTCGCTGAAGGATCTGGGTGTTGACGTCGAAGTGGTGTCGAGCACGAAATATATCTCGGGCGGCGGCACGTCGTTAGGCGGTCTGATTATCGACTACGGCACCTTCCCGCTCATCAACAAGCTGGTTAAGTACGACCTGCTCATCAACCTCGGCGTCTACATGACGCCGCAGACGGCCTACATGCAGACACTCGGCCTGGAGACGCTCGACGTGCGCTACCAGCGGCAGGCAGCCAATACGCTATGGCTGGCCGAGGCGCTCAGAGAGCTGCCCGCCATTACCGGCGTCAACTACGTGGGACTGAAGGACAACCCATATCATGAGCTGGCTGTCAGGCAGTTCGGGCCGACGGCAGGAGCCATGCTCACCATCGACCTGCAGTCGAAGGAGGCATGCTTCGGATTCCTCAACCGCCTGCAGCTGATTCACAGGGCCACGAACCTCTTCGACAGCCGTACACTGGCCATCCATCCCGCTTCGACCATCTTCGGACTGTTCCCAGAACGGCAACTACAACAGATGGACGTGCGGCAGACCACCATCCGCCTCTCCGTCGGACTTGAAGCCCCCGAAGATCTCCTGCAGGACATTCAGCAAGCCCTCTCATAAAACAGATAAGAAATGGAACAGAAGAAACTAAGCATCATTGCCTTCAGTGGCGATTTCGACAAGCTGACCGCCGTATTTACATTAGGTACGGGCGCAGCAGCCGTAGGCTACGAGGTGAACATCTTCTTCACCTTCTGGGGACTCGACGCCATCAAGCAGAAGCAGGGGCGCTCGTTCACAGGCGGCAACTGGCTGACGAAGATTTTCGGCTTCATGATGGGCGGACTGAAGGTCACTCCCACGAGCCGTTTCAACTTCCTCGGCGCAGGCCCGAAGATATTCCGCTACCTGATGCGCAAGAACAACGTGGCAACGCTCGAAGAGCTCGTCGAGGCTGCCAAGGCGCTCGGCATCAACCTCTACGCCTGCGAGATGGCGATGCACGTGCTCGGCCTGAAGAAGGAGGACTTTATTCCCGAGGTGAAGGACGTGCTCGGCGTGGCGTCGTTTCTGAACCTGAGCGAAGGGGGACAGACGTTATTCATCTAAAAAAGCTACAGATATGGCAACAAAAGAATTAGACATCACGAAGGAGCACTGCCCGATGACCTTCGTCAAGACCAAGATTGAGCTGTCGAAACTCAGTGAGGGCGACATCCTGGAAGTGCTGCTCGCCGAGGGCGAACCGCTCGACAACGTGCCGCGCAACGCTCGTGAGCAGGGCTACAACGTACTCTCCGTTGAGCATGTGGAAGGTACGACACATAAGGTAACGATTAAAAAGTAAAAATGAAAAAAGTAAAACATAAAAACTTAACGATTATGGCAGATTCTAATTTACAGCGCAGTGTGACCACTGCTACCGCCAGAAGACTGGC
>CAMHHO010000134.1:0-6370 GCA_946184965.1 uncultured Prevotellaceae bacterium
AGTATTCGACCCATAACATCGGCCACTACGGACTGGCCTTCGACTACTACACCCACTTCACGTCGCCCATCCGCCGTTACCCCGACACGATGGTCCACCGACTGCTGACCCGCTATCAGGGTGGCGGACGCTCGGCCAACCAGGAGCACTACGAGGAGCTGTGCGAGCACTCGAGCGATATGGAGCAGACCGCTGCCAACGCCGAGCGCGACAGCATCAAGTACAAGATGGTGGAGTTCATGGGCGACAAGATCGGGCAGTGCTTCGACGGTCACATCTCGGGCATACAGTCTTACGGCATCTATGTCGAGATCGACGAGAACCACTGCGAGGGTATGGTACCCATGCACGACCTCAGCGGCGACTACTACGAGTTCGACGAGGCCCACTACTGCCTCATTGGCCGTCGCCACCACTCGAAGTACCAGCTGGGCGACCCCATCCGCATCAAGGTGGCACGGGCCAACCTGGAGAAGCGCCAGCTCGACTTCACCCTGGCCGACGATTAAGCGCTAAAAAAACGCTCCGTCATGGCATTTATTCATAAAGATTTCGTACCTTTGCACGCTCAAACCAACAGGAATATGGAAAGTATAAAAAGTCAATTCGCACGCAAGCTGATGGACATCAAGGCCATCAAGTTGCAGCCGCAGGAGCCTTTCACGTGGGCCAGCGGCTGGAAGTCACCCATCTATACCGACAACCGCAAGACGCTCGGATTCCCCCGGCTGCGCTCCTTCGTGAAGCTGGCCCTGTGCCACGCCATCCAGGAGAACTTCCCCGAGGCCGAGGCCGTGGCCGGCGTGGCTACGGGCGCCATTGCCCAAGGGGCACTGGTGGCCGAGGAGCTGGGTCTGCCCTACTGCTACGTGCGCCCGAAGCCGAAGGACCACGGCATGGGCAACCAGGTGGAAGGCGAGATTGAGAAGGGCACGAAGGTGGTGGTGGTCGAGGATCTCATCTCCACCGGCGGCTCGTCGCTCAAGGCCGTCGAGGCTCTGCGCCAGTATGGTGTCGAGGTCATCGGCATGGTGGCATCGTTCACCTACGGCTTCCCCGTTGCCGAGGAGGCTTTCAAGGCTGCCGGTGTGAAGCTCATCACACTGAGCAACTACGACGCCGTTGTCGAGGAGGCTGCCAAGACGGGCTATATCAAGGAAGAGGAGAAGGCCGTGCTGGCCGAGTGGCGCCAGTCGCCCTCGACGTGGAAGCAGTAGTCAATCGAAAATCGTAAATCCGTAAATCGTAAATCAACATAAGGTGGGATTATTTGACAATACATCAAAGTTTGAGAGTAGCGTGAAGCAGATTCCCTACTCGCAGGAGGCGGTCTACCGCAACATCAGCGACCTGCGCAACCTGGAGAAGGTGCGCGACCGCATACCTGAGGACAAAGTGAAGGACTTCTCATTCGATGCCGACACCATCAGCATCAATGTGCCCCCCGTGGGCGAGCTGAAGCTGCGCGTCGTCGAGCGCGAGGAGCCCAAGTGCGTGAAATTTGAGACGGCACAGTCGCCCGTGCCCTTCAACGTCTGGGTGCAGATGCTGCCCGTCGACGAGCAGTCGAGTAAGATGAAGGTGACGGTGAAGGCCGAGCTGAACCCGTTCATCAAGGTCATGGTCTCCGGTCCTCTGCAGGACGGCGTTGAGAAGATTGCCGACGCACTGGCCAAAATAGAATATGTGTAATTTTCGATTAGAACTATGAAGCTCTGGGAAAAGAACTTTGAGGTAAACAAGGAGATTGACCGGTTCACCGTGGGCCGCGACCGCGAGATGGACCTCTATCTGGCGAAGTACGACGTACTGGGCTCTATGGCCCACATCACGATGCTCGAGAGCATCGGACTGATTGGCAAGGACGAGCTGCCCGTACTGCTCGCCGAACTGAAGAACATCTACGAGTTGTGCGAGCGCGGCGAGTTCACCATCGAGGACGACGTCGAGGACGTCCACTCGCAGGTGGAGATGCTGCTGACGCGCCGCCTCGGCGACATGGGCAAGAAGATTCACTCCGGCCGCTCGCGCAACGACCAGGTGCTGGTCGACCTGAAGCTCTTCACGCGCCACCAGCTGATGGACATAGCCGACGAGGTGAAGACGCTCTTCGACGAACTGATACAGAAGTCGGAGCAGTACAAGCAGGTGCTCATGCCGGGCTATACCCACCTGCAGGTGGCCATGCCGTCGTCGTTCGGACTGTGGTTCGGTGCCTACGCCGAGAGTCTCTGCGACGATATGCTCTTCCTGCAGGCCGCCTACCGCATGACCAACCGCAACCCGCTCGGTTCGGCGGCCGGCTACGGAAGCTCGTTCCCCCTGAACCGCACGATGACCACCGAACTGCTGGGATTCGACTCGATGGACTACAACGTGGTCTACGCCCAGATGGGGCGCGGCAAGATGGAGGTGGGCGTCAGCTTCGCCATCGCCGCCATCGCCGGCACACTGGCCAAGCTGGCCTTCGACGCCTGCCTGTTCAACTCGCAGAACTTCTCCTTCGTCAAGCTGCCGAAGGAGTGTACGACGGGCTCGTCGATCATGCCGCACAAGAAGAACCCCGACGTCTTCGAACTGATCCGTGCCAAGTCGAATAAGCTGCAGGGCCTGCCCTACCAGATAACGCTCATCAAGAACAACCTGCCCGTGGGCTACTTCCGCGACCTGCAGATTATAAAAGAGGTGTTCCTGCCTGCCTTCGACGAGCTGAAGGACTGCCTGCAGATGACGGCCTACATCATCAATAAGATAGAGGTGAACGAGCATATACTCGACAACCCGATGTACGACCCGATGTTCTCGGTCGAGGAGGTCAACCGCCTCGCTGCCGGCGGCATGCCCTTCCGCGATGCCTACAAGAAGGTGGGACTCGACATCGAGGCCGGACAGTTCACGCCCGACAAGGACATCCACCACACCCACGAGGGCAGCATCGGCAACCTCTGCAACGACCGCATCGAGGCGCTGATGCAGCAAGTGCTCGACGGTTTCGCCTTCGAGAGGGTGACCGAGGCCGAACGCAAACTCTTGGGCCGATGAGACGACTGTGGCAACTGCTGATGGTGGTGGCAGGCGTGCTGCTGTGCGCCTGCGACGATGTTGAAAACAGCGTCTACAGAGGCTACTCGTGTTTCTTTATCTTCGACACGACGCTCCATCCCATGCCTTGTCAGCTGACAATGGCGCTGGGCAATCCCGGCCACTTCCATACCATCAGCGCCACAATGTCGGGCGGCATACGCCACATCAAAGTCACCCGAAACTACGACCATAGCGTGGAGGACATACCCCTGACCACCAAGAAGGAGGCCGACACGCGCTGCCTGCTCGGGGCGAACAACGCCATCATCATCGGGCGCAGCAGCTACACGGGGATGTTCGTCTGCTACGAGGGCCAGTGCGCCAACTGCCTCGACCAGTATGGCGGTACCAACTACCCGCTGACCTGGAGCCCGAACGGCCAGCAGCTGCAGTGCGCCCGCTGCAAGCGCAGCTACGACGTGAACAACGGCGTGGTGGCTCAGGGCGAGGGCGGCAGACAGCTCTACACCTACAACGCAGCCTTCGACGGAGCAGTGCTCCGGGCATGGAACTGACGAAAACGATAACAATAACCTATATTATTATGAAAAAACTATTCTTTTTGCTAATTACGCTAACTGTTGCCACAGCAGCATCGGCAGCAACAGTAAACCGACAGCAAGCACGCGAGGCAGCCGCACAGTTTGCCCTCAAAAAGGGTGCACAGTTAGGCGCCGAACCCACCACCGTCAGAGGTCGCCGCGTTCAGGCTGCCGACCAGCCTCTTTACATCTTCAACACTATCGGCGGACAGGGCTTCATTGTTGTATCGGGTGACGACCGCACCGACGCCATACTCGGCTACACCACTCAGGGCAGCTACGATGACACCACCGTGCCGCCTGCCCTGCAGGAGTGGCTCGACCAAATGAAAGGTGAGATAGAGGCTCTCAACCTACAGCCCGCCGAGGCCCGCACCGCCACCAATACTCCAAAGGCAGAGCCGCAGCAGGTGGCCATCCACGCGGCCATCGAACCGCTGATCATCACCACGTGGAACCAAGGAAACACTTATAAGGACCAAAATGGAACATACGTGAACAACAACACTGATGGCATCTACAACATCAGTTTGCCCATGATAGGCAGTCTCTACACCTGCACGGGTTGCGTTGCTACTGCCGGTGCCCAGATTATGTATTACTACAAATGGCCGGAAAGCACTAAAGAAATACCAGGATATGAGTCCGGTCTGTCCGACACTAAAGAATACCTGCCTGTCAAGGTTTTTGAGTGGAACAAGATGAAGACCAGCTACACCTATGCCGATGCCAATACTGAAGCCGCCAAGGCCGTGGCAGACCTGATGCGCTACGCTGGCTGGGCTGCCCATATGAACTATGGTGTCGACGGCTCATCGTCGAGCCAGGTCACACTGGCTGGCAATATGGTCGAATACTTCGACTACGCCCCCAATTGGAAACATGTGAGTCGCGATAGCTACTCCGTAACCGACTGGGATGAACTCATCTATAACGAACTGGCCTGTGGGCGGCCCGTTATCTACGACGGTTCCGGCAGAGGCGGCCATGCCTTCATTTGTGACGGCTACGACGGACAAGGCTTCTACCACTTCAACTGGGGCTGGGGAGGATTCAAGGACGGATACTTCAAGCTCCAGGCTACCAACCCTGACGGAGCCTATGGCTATCCTGGCTACATCTTCGGAAATACTGCCATCATTGGTCTGCAGCCCAACAAGGGCTCTACGCCTGAGCCTGTTAACGAAGTATTAGTTGCAACAGCTCTCAACCCCACTTTGGAAAACACAACAGTAAAAATGATGCTGCAGAATGGAAATAACGGTGAATATGGTTTTGGACTTGGTATGGCCGAACTAAAAGACGACGGTTCACTCAACATCCTTGATGATAAATATAGCAATTGGAGTGAATCACCTTTGCCTCAAGGATCTTGGTGGCAATACTCTTTCGAGTTTGACCTTTCTGGGTATGAACTGACAGAAGGTGTTCACAAGCTTGTTCCAGTCAGCCTGCTTGGTGGCGAAACAGAATGGAAACGTTGTAAGCCTGCTTCTCTTTATTATAAGGTTATCGTTTCAGAAGGGGAGCTGACCATCACCCAGCATCCTACCATAGAATTGGACGCTACTCATTTCGAAATCTTTGGAATGAATTTCCCAAACACAGCAATTCCTGTAGATGTTACAGTAGTCAGTAAAGAAGATGACTACATTTCCCCACTCTACTTCTTCGCCAGCCAAAGTGACCTCAGCAATTGCACATACATTGCGGGAACAGCCATTCCTGGTGGTGGTAGCGAGGATGTACGTTTCTATTTCACACCTGACGCTCCTGGCACATGGAATCTTTGGGTGGCCACCGATGAAAGTGGCAATAATGTCATAGGCAAAGGTTCGGTTGAAATCAAGGCAGAGCCCACAGGAACAGTCACGTTGGAAATAGTTGAGGGCACCCCCATCAACAAGCCTGATGGCGTTGTCGACTACGAATTAACGGTAAAGAATATTGGCGACGTGCCTTTCTACAGAAACTTTTGGTCCCATCTTTGGGTATCACAAGAAGGAGGTTGGGGATGTTCCAGCGCAAATGATGTATACACTGAAAACATCGTGATTGAGCCTGGCGAGGAAGTGAAGGTAACGCTGACATTTACTGGTTTGACCGAAGGTGGCCAATATTGCATTGAACCATTTTATCCTGAGTCATATAGCAGCAACAATATGATTGCCCTCTATTCGGATTGGTATGAAACTCGCTTCACCTACACCACCCCCACCGACATTGAGCCTGACCTAGACCCCATTCCCGGCAATCTCGATGGTGACGAGGGTTTGGATGCTGACGACGTGACTGTGCTGGTGGACTACCTGCTGAACGGAGGGTCGCTGCCTGAAGGTGCCGACGCCGACGTAGACGGAAACGGAGCCATCAACATCGCCGATGTCGCCAAGCTCATAGAGCTGATTCTGAGCTCCAAAGAACCGTAAACACGACGTATATAGTACAATTCGGATAGATCCTGCACTTCTTGCACCTGACACTTAACCTTCTGAGTGTCAGGTGCAGGAAGTGCAGGTAAATTCTGCGTTTAGCATCCATAGTCGAAGAGTGCCGACAATCACTGGTTTTTCGACTGGTAATCTTAAAATAGTGTAAAAGTTTTGGTGGTTTGCAGATTTAGCAGTATCTTTGCACTGCTTTTCGAAAGCAGGCCAGCCGCAATGGTGGAATTGGTAGACACGAGGGACTTAAAATCCCTTGACCAGTAATGGTTGTGCGGGTTCGAGTCCCGCTCGCGGCAC
>CAMHHO010000135.1:0-6252 GCA_946184965.1 uncultured Prevotellaceae bacterium
CTCATTATAAAGAGGTATTACTACTGATATATCCACGATATTATTTACGATTTACGATTTACGATTTTCGATTTTCGATTTACTGTTTTCTATTTTCTATTTACGATTTGGCCTTGCTGCGCTGCATAACGGCGGCGATGGGGAGACCAAGGACAATGCCCATGATGATGTTGGCCATCAGCACGTTGACGGCGTAGTCGATGGGACGCATCTGCCCCATCAGCGCCAGGTTCTCTGACATCGACTGCTGCAGGCCGTACTGCTCTAAAGCCTGTTTGGCTTCGGGCGTCGACACGAGGTTGGTAAGCGACTGAAGCAGGTAGCCGCGATCCATGTAGGCGAAGTAGAAATACTGCGCCAGAGCCAGCAAGATGGCTGCATAGAAGAACACGTAAGCAGCGTAGGCCCACCCGCGCTTTAGCGAGATGACGCCGTTGCGACCCTCGTCGCGGAACTTACCAAGCCGGCGGCACACGAAGAAAGGGGTGGCTACCATCAGCACCATAGCCAGAATGCCGTAAATGGGGTTGGCAACACCCACTACATAACAGGCGAAACTGGCTATCCACAGCACCGCAAGCAGCGCACCATCGATGCGCGCAAAAGCTTTCAACTGTATATATTCTGCTGGTGTCAAGACGATATTTGATTAACGAATTACGATTTTCGATTTAACTATTCACTATTTACGGGTGCAAAATTAAGCAATTTCCTGCAGATAACGCCCCGTTTGCGACAAAAAATAGTTAAAATCTTGAAAGTTTTCACTTCTCACTTCTCACTTTTCACTTTTTTATTGTACCTTTGCACCCGCTTTTCAAAAAATATGGGCAAGTCCTGTACGGCCAGCTCCCTCGGAATCCTCCAGGACGGGAACGTAGCAAAGGTACTTGGTTGTAGCGGCGCGATGCAGACCGCTTGCCCACCCGCCTCTTTAGCTCAGTTGGCCAGAGCACGTGATTTGTAATCTCGGGGTCGTTGGTTCGAATCCGACAAGAGGCTCGAAAGAAAGCAGAAGGGTTGCCCAAGTGGCAGCCCTTTTACTTTTTCCAGAATCTGTAGGTGATGTCCTCAAACGTTCCTTCGTCGGTCTGGCGGTACATACGCTGATTGGTGGTCCGCTCCTTCAACGGCCCAAGATGCCGGATGTACGGGCCGACCTTGATGTAGTCGAAGTCGGATTTGTTGACAATGGCGGGTACACGTATGCGGCCCGTGTACCACGCCACCTTCAACTGAGGGTATTCTTCATGGATGTATTGAGCTAAGAGGTTGACGCCCTTCGGGTCGGCATCGCCACCCATGAAGGCGATACAGGTGATGTCAGCCGAGAGGTGGCCGACAAAATCGTCGACAGCGTCGGTATCCAAAGGGAGCCCGATGTCCTCCCAGAGGTAGTGGCTGTGGCAGCCGGGACAACGGCACGGGCAATTCGAAATGTTGATTGCCAGCGTCACTTCGTCGGGTATC
The DNA here is from genome assembly GCA_946184965.1 of uncultured Prevotellaceae bacterium. GTDB lineage: Bacteria > Bacteroidota > Bacteroidia > Bacteroidales > Bacteroidaceae > Prevotella. Next base: position 1,471 of record CAMHHO010000135.1, read on the forward strand.
TCTTGGAATACGACGTCCGTGTTTACATACTTGAGCACAATCTAATGATCGCTTTTCGCGTCTTATTTCTCCATATTGGCATAGTAGCGGCGGGCGGCCTCCTCCTGACGGGGCTGGGAGAAGTTGCTGACGCGCTTCAGGTAGCCAATGATGCGGGTCATATAGTCGACGTTCTTCGAGTGGCACTTCGGGCACTCGTGGAGGTAGCGCTTGTCGATGGTGCCGCACTCGTTGCAGACGGTGTTGGGAATGTTGAACGTAAAGTAGTTACAACCCTCCTTAGCAGCCACCTTGAGCAACTGCAGGTACTGCTGCTTCGAGAGATGCTCCTCGAGGTTCATGTGCAGAGCCGAGCCGCCCGTGAGGTGCTCGATGTAGGGTGCACCGTGCAGCTTGAACTTGTCGATGATGGTCAGCGAGTCGTCCTCGACGACGTAGAAGTAGGAGTTGTAGCAGTCGCGGGGCACGAAGTAGCCGTCCTCACGGTCCCACTTGGCATGCTTCACGCCGACGTTCTCGGCAGGAATCATCTCGCAGTTGAACATCACGTCCTTCGAACGGTACTGGCGGTTGTACTTTTCAATCAGTCCGAGAATGCTCTGTACGAAGTGCAAATAGTCGTCGTTGGGCGTAATCTTCAGACCCATGAACTCAGCGGCCTCTACCAGTCCGTTGATACCGATGGTGAGATACTGGCGGCCGATATTGATGTAACCGGCATCAAACAGAGGCAGCATACCGTGCGACTGCAGTTCCTTAAGGTTCTCATTATAAGCCAGTTGAACCTTGTGGCACAGGTCGATGATGCTGCTCAGGTACTCCAGATAGTCCTGACCGTGATTGACGGCATACTGGATGCAGCGGTTCAGGTTGATTGTCAGCACCGACTTCGAGCCTGTAGAAACGCCACCGGCGCCGAGGGTGTAAGAGAAGCCGTTGTCGGTAATCTCGTTGCGCAGACGGCAACACGACGACAGCGAGTCGGCATTGTTGCTCATGTAAGTAAAGAAGGAGTGACCTTCGGAGTACATCTCGGCCGTGAAGTCGCCCCACTCCGGGTCCTTGCACTCGCCGTTCTCGTCGGTCAGCAGGGCCATCGTCTCAACAGGGAAGGTCAAGAGGGTCTTGGTGCGCTCCTTGTTGAACCACTTCATGAAGCGCTTCTGGAGCCAAGAGAGACCTTCCCAATCGGGCTTCGAACCGTCGGGGAAGTAGAAGTCGCCGAAGATTGACTCGAAGTAGTAGCGGTCGTAATAGGCGATGTTCCAGAACACAGCCTGATAGTTGCGGGCACCTGTAGGCTGATTCAGCGTGTAGACTATCTGCTCGAAGTAGTCAGTGATAATCTTGTCGATGGTGCGCTTCTTCAGACTCAGGTCGGCCTGCTCGTTGGGGCGCTTCCAGTAGTCAAGACCATATTCCTTGCCGATGAAGTAGTTCATGTACATCAGGAATTCGGGCGTAGCACAAGCACCGCTGAGCATCGACGAAACCATGAACACCATATTGACGAAACCGCCGCAGAACGACTTTAGATTGGTTGGCGCCGTCGAGTTGCCGCCGATGGAGGTCGTACCGCCGATGAGCCAGGGGTACATCGTAATCGATGCGCAGTAGTTAGCCAGCGAGGTCTCGTCGTTCTTATATATAAAGTGGTGGGTCAGCTTGTCGATATATTCGTCGGCCAGCTGCTTGCCGTACATCTTCTTGATGCGGTCGGTCAACAGGCGACGGTTCAGGCGGATGAAGTTCGATTTGGGCAACTCGCCAATCAGCGTGGCAATGTTTTTGTGCTCGACGTTGGCATTTGCGTCATACTTTGAACCAGTTGCAGCATTCACCGAATCGCAGTATTCTGACAAGAACTGCAACTTCTGCAGCGTCTCGCGATCCTCAGTGTGAGCCTGCCGATAGAGCATGAACGACTTGGCCACCTTGTAGTATCCCTCACGCATCAGAGCCTCCTCAACCTGATTCTGGATATCTTCCACCTTGATATCGTCCTTAATATCCAAGTGACTGAGAATCTTTGAGATAGATCCCAAATCAGTAGGTTGGTCAACACTCTCGAATGCCTTGACTATGGCATTCATAATCTTGTCTAATGAGAAACGGTCCTTTGAGCCGTCGCGTTTGGTAATTGTAAAATTCTTAATTTCCATTTTTATAGTTCTATTTGTTATTGTCACTCACTTATAACGGGCAAAGTTCTCCGTTTTGGGAAACTTTCCCGTAAAGATTTTGGAAAAAGTTTCCCGTTTTGGAAAACTTTGACCCCTGCAAAGGTACGAAAAATAATCATACGAGGAAACTTTTTACTTACTTTTTTTCAAAAAAAATGTCTGTTACTTGATAAAGCTGCACTTTTGCGAAGATTATTCTACACTCTGATGCACCAAAAACCATCAATCATCCAACTGTTTCTTCCCTTATCTTCTTCCCGGCAAAGAAATTTGTGTGGATTTTGTCCGATTTTATTTGGTGGGTATAAAAAAAAGTAGTACCTTTGCATGACCAATCTCACAAAACCTGAAACTAAGAATATGATGAACACTTGAGGGTGTCAGTTCAGGCTGGCGCCCTCGGACTTTTTTATACAAATGCCCAATTCATGTTGAAATTACAAAAATTACTTGGAGGAATTGGGAATATTTCGTATCTTTGCGCCCAAATTTTGATTATTAGCAACAACTAACGATGATGAAAATTAGAACATGGATGATAGCCGCCATCCTCTCTGTCTGCGGCATATTAAGCACACAGGCTCAAGTGATGAAGGCTTCCGACTTGGAGAAATATGCCAAGGAGAAGTACGGTGACAAATGGGTTGATGCTGCTGCTAACCTGGCTCAGGGACTCACGCTCGACAAGAATGAATCGCTGACCTACCAGCAAGTTATCGAGGCACCAGGCAAGACGAAACAGCAACTCTATGTAGCTCTGAACTACTGGGTTACGGCAACATTCAAGGACAAGCAGGCCATTACGCTCAACGATAAGGAAGCAGGCTGTATCATTATCTCATCGACCATCGACGGCATTGCAGACCATACGGGAACCCTCAACCGCTATGTGGTCAGCATAACGCCGGTTATCAAGATTGATATCAAGGAAGGTCGCGTTCGCGTCACCTACACCGTACAGAACTATGACATTCTGAAGGTGGGAGAAGGCGGTTGGTTAGGTCTGCTGGTCGACGACAGCGACAACCGCCAGAGCCATCAGAACATCTACAGCGACGGCAAGCGCATGAAGGACGACAAGAACGACCGCCGACTTTATGACGAGCAATGGGAAATCGCAAGGCACTATCCTTTCATTGAGAAAGACAACAAAAAGCGCACTTGCTCGAAAGCATTGGTCATGACTCACGCCTACTCGAACGCCATTATGGATAAGGTGGAAGAAGCCTTGAAGAACGGTATTGTAGGCAACGAGGACGACAACTGGTAAACGACCTGACCATACAGAAAAAAGCGGGAGTACTTCCAAAAAGGAAATACTCCCAACTTTTTTATGCGAACGCTCAAACTACACGGTAGCAGCAGCGATCCAGTCGTAGATGCAAGAGATGATACCGAAGGCGGCGATGCCCAGCGTGCAGAGGGCGAGGGCCAGCTTCGTGTTTGTATCGCTCTGGAAAGCGGGCAGCGGCGTGGTGGTCTTCTTGATGTACATGGCCTTGACGATGAGCAGGTAGTAGTAGAGTGACACTACCGTGTTGATCAAGGCGACGAAGACGACGAGGTAGACCCAGAAGGGCGCTGCCTCGTGGCCACCGACGGCGGCCATGAACACGAAGAACTTCGAGAACATACCGGCGAAGGGCGGAATACCGGCCAGCGAGAACAGGGCCAGCGTCATGAGGAAGCTGAGCTTGGGGTTGGTCTCGTAGAAGCCGTTGTAGGCAGCCATGTCGGTGCGGCCGCCGTTGTTCTGCTCCACGACGTTGATGACGGTGAAGACGGCCATGTTGGCAACGACATACACCAGCACGTAGTAGGTCAGCGCCGTAGCGCCCATCTGCGAGTTGCCCAGCACGGCCAGCATGATGTAACCGGCCTGCGAGATAGAGCTGAAGGCCATGAAGCGCTTGAGCTCTGACTGGCGGATGGCGAAGAGGTTACCGACGGTGATGGTGAGCATGATGATGATGCCGAGCATCGTTTCCCACTGCTCAACCAGCGGGCCGAAGACCTTCGTGAGGATGATGAAGGCAGCCAGGGCGGCGGCACCCTTCGAGACGACGCTCAGATAACCGGTGACGGGCGTGGGGGCTCCCTGGTAGGTGTCGGCCGTCCAGAAGTGGAAGGGCACCAGCGAGAGCTTGAAGCCCAGGCCGCTGAAGAAGAACACCATTCCGAGGATGGGCAGGTAGAAATTGTCGCTGTAGGACGAGATGCCTGCCAGCACCTGTGCGATGTCGTCGAAATAGAGCGTTCCGGCAGCGCCGTAGACGAACGAGATGCCGTAGAGCATGACGCCGCTCGAGAACGTTGCCGTCAGGATGTACTTGGCAGCCGCCTCGGCACTGATTTTCTTCATCTTGTCGAGGGCCACCAGGCAGGCCATAGGCACTGAGGCGGTCTCGAGGCCGAGGAAGAACATGAGGAAGTTGCCGGAGCTGACCATCATGTACATACCGAGGAGCGTGGAAACAAGGAGCATATAGAACTCGCCACAAGTCTTGCGGCCGGCAGCCTCAATCCACGGCTGTGCCATGATGATGACGATGAGCGTACCGGCGGTGAGGATGGTCTTCATGACGTTGGCCATCTGCGA
>CAMHHO010000136.1:0-6233 GCA_946184965.1 uncultured Prevotellaceae bacterium
GGCTTCAAGCACACCATCCGCGACAAGGTGGTGGGCTTCGGCAGCCACATCCAGGTGATGAACCTCTCATCGGTCAACAGCACGGAGAACTATTCCATCTGCATTGACGACAGCATGGTGAACGTGCTGGAGGGAATCGACGGCGTCAGGCACGTTCAGCGCTACTCGACGACAAGGGGCATCCTGAAGACCGACGACGACTTCCTCGGCGTGGCCTTCAAGGGCATCGGTCCGGAATATGAGCTGGACTATCTGAAGGAGAACCTGGTCGACGGACAGATTCCCGCCTTCAGCGACACGACGAACACGGGCAAGCTGCTGCTGTCGCGCATCATGGCCGACAAGCTCAACGTGAAGACGGGCGACCGCATCTACGCCTACTTCATCGACGAGGACAACGTGCGCACACGCCGCTTTACCATCGAGGGCATCTACCAGACTAACATGACGCGCTTCGACGAGATTATCTGCTACACCGACCTCTACACGGCCAGCAAGCTCAACGGATGGTCGGAGCGGCGCTGCTCAGGAGGCGAGGTGCTGGTCAGCGACTTCGACAAGCTTGACGACGTCTACAACACTATTATAGAAAAGGTGAACCGCACGCAGGACCGCGACGGCTGCATGTTCTCGTCGCAGACCATCTACGAGGCCTACCCGCAGATATTCACCTGGCTCGAACTGCTCGACATCAACGTCTGGATTATCCTTGGGCTGATGATTTGTCTGGCAGGCATCACGATGATCAGCGGACTGCTCATTATCATCCTCGAGCGCACGTCGATGATTGGCGTGCTCAAGGCGTTAGGCTCGCGCAACAAGATGATCCGCCATACGTTCCTGTGGTTCTCGGCCTTCATCATCAGTCGCGGACTCCTGCTTGGCGACATCATCGGCATCGGTCTTGTACTGCTGCAGAAGCTGACGGGCATCATCAAGCTCGACCCGCAGACCTACTACGTCAGCGAGGCTCCGATGGAGCTCAACATACCCATCATCATCGTGCTGAATATTGCTACTCTATTAGTCAGCATTTCTGTCCTAATTATCCCAAGTTTCTTCATTTCGCACATCCATCCGGCAAAATCTATGCGTTACGAGTAAAAAATTGCACAAAAAATTTGCGAATGTGCAAAAAAGGTTATACCTTTGCACAAAATTTCAATAAATGTGCAATGGATATAGCGTCAAGCTTTAACGAATACATTCAAAAAGCCATCATCAACAACTGGGATCACGATGCCCTGACAGACTATCAGGGAGTGACTCTGCAGTTTCATGACGTTGCGAGGAAAATAGAGAAGATTCACATCCTGTTTGAGAACGCTGGTGTGAAACAGGGCGACAAGATTGCACTCTGTGGGCGCAACTCAGCCCATTGGGCCGTTGCCTTCCTCGCCACCCTCACCTATGGAGCCGTAGCCGTGCCCGTCCTGCATGAGTTCAATGCCGAACAGATACACAACATCGTCAACCACTCTGAGTCGAAGCTGCTCTTCGTAGGCGACTTCATCGTGAAGACCATCAACCCCGAGGAGATGCCGCAGCTGGAGGGCATCATCAACCTGCCCGACTTCTCGCTCTTCGTCTCACGCTCAGAGAAGCTGACCTACGCCCGCGAGCACCTGAACATGATGTTTGGCAGCAAGTACCCACGCGCCTTCCGCGCTGAGCACGTCGACTACCACATCGACACCCCTGAGGAGCTGGCACTCATCAACTACACCAGCGGCACGACGGGATTCTCGAAGGGCGTGATGCTGCCCTACAGGGCGCTTTGGGGCAATCTCGACTTCTGCATGCGCCGCCTGCCTGTCAAGGCCCAGGACAACATGCTCTCCATCCTGCCGATGGCCCACATGTACGGCATGTCGATAGAGTTCATCTATGGTTTCTGTCGCGGCTGCCACCTCTTCTTCCTCACGCGCCTGCCGTCCCCGGCCATCATTGCCGAAGCCTTTGCTACGGTCAAGCCGGCCATCGTCATTTCCGTTCCCTTAGTCGTCGAGAAGATTATCCGCAAGCGGGTGTTCCCCAAGATTCAGAACAACCGCATGCGCCTGCTGCTGCAGATGCCCGTCGTATCGAGGAAGGTGAAGGAGAAGATTTGCGAACAGGTGTATCAGGCCTTCGGCGGGCGGGCCTACGAGGTCATCGTCGGCGGCGCAGCCCTGAGCCGCGAGGTAGAGCAGTTCCTCGTCAGCATCAATTTCCCCATCACGGTGGGCTACGGCGCCACAGAGTGCGCCCCACTCATCAGCTACAGCGACTTCAAGGACTTCGAGCCTGCGTCGTGCGGAACAGCCGTCGACCACATGCAGGTACGCATCGACTCCGTCAACGCCGCCGTGATTCCTGGCGAGATTCTGGCCCGTGGCACCAATGTGATGCTGGGCTACTACAAGAACCCTGAGGCCACAGCCGCAGCCCTTGACAAGGAGGGCTGGTACCACACGGGCGACCTCGGCACGATGGATGCTGCAGGCCACATCTTCATTCTCGGCCGCATCAAGAACATGCTGCTTGGCCCCAGCGGACAGAACATCTACCCCGAGGAGATTGAGGACCAGCTCAACTCCATGCCAATGGTCAGCGAGAGCCTCGTCGTCCAGCGCGACAACCGCCTGATTGCCCTCGTCTATCCTGACAAGGACGAAATCGTCAACTTCGGCCTCGACGAGCTGAAATCCGTTATGGAGCAGAACCGCAACGAACTGAACCAGCGTCTGCCAAGCTACAGCAAGATAGCAGAGATAGAGCTGCAGAAAGAGGAGTTTGCCAAGACGCCCAAAAAGAGTATAAAACGTTACCTATATCAGTAAGTCTATGGAACAAATCACTAACATTCCTTGTTTCAATGAACTGCTCGAGAAGTCGATTCTCGACAATTGGAACGCAGACGCCCTGACCGACTTCAAGGGCCAGACACTTCAGTTCCACGACGTAGCACGCAAGATAGAGAAGCTGCATATCCTGTTCGAGAATTCAGGCGTTGTGAAGGGCGACAAAATAGCCCTCTGCGGGCGCAACTCCAGCCAATGGGCCGTAGCCTTCATTGCTACGCTCACCTATGGTGCCGTTGCCGTCCCCATTCTCCATGAGTTCAATGCCGAGCAGATACACAACATCGTCAACCACTCTGAGGCCAAGCTGCTGTTCGTGGGCGACCATGTGGCCACCATCATCGACCCGCAGCAGATGCCCAACCTGGAGGGCATCATCAACAATCCCGACTACTCGTTGCTGATAAGCCGCACTGACAAGCTGACCTACGCCCGCGAGCACCTGAACGAGCTCTATGGAAAGAAATTCCCCAAGTACTTCCGCAAGGAGCACGTCAGCTACTACAAGGAGCAGTCGCCCGACGAGCTGGCTCTCATCAACTACACCAGCGGCACGACGGGATTCTCGAAGGGCGTGATGGTGCCCTATCGCGCGCTCTGGTCGAACTACGACTTCGCCTGCGACGTGCTGGGCAAGACCATCAAGCAGGGCGACCGCGTCATCTCGATGCTGCCGATGGCCCACATGTACGGCATGGCCTTCGAGTTCATCTTCGAGTTCCTGCACGGCTGCCATGTCTACTACCTCAACCGCGTGCCCTCGCCCGCCATCATCGCCCAGGCCCTGGCCGAGATTAAGCCCGTCATCGTCATCGCCGTTCCGCTGATCATCGAGAAGATTATCCGCAAGAAGGTATTCCCCAAGATTCAGAACAACCGCATGCGCCTGCTGCTGCAGATGCCCGTAATAAATAAAAAGGTACGCGAGATGATTTGCCAGGAAGTGCTCAAGGCCTTCGGCGGTCAGATGTACGAGGTGATTATCGGCGGCGCAGCCCTGAACCAGGAGGTTGAGCAGTTCCTCAAGCGCATCAACTTCCCCTATACCGTCGGCTACGGCGCTACGGAGTGCGCACCCATCATCTGCTATGCCGACTGGCACACGTTCTCGGCAGGCTCCTGCGGACGAGCCGCCCGCCACATGAAGGTCAAGATCGACTCGCGCGACCCAGAGAATGTTCCAGGCGAGATATTGGCCAAGGGTCCCAACGTCATGCTGGGCTACTACAAGAACCCCGAGGCAACGGCACAGACCATCGACCGCGACGGCTGGTACCACACGGGCGACCTCGGCACGATGGACGCTTACGGCAACGTCTACATCAACGGCCGCATCAAGAACATGCTCCTTGGCCCCAGCGGACAGAACATCTACCCTGAGGAGATTGAGGACAAGCTCAACTCAATGACGCTGGTGGTGGAGAGCATCGTCGTTCAGCGCGACACGAAGCTGGTGGCGCTGGTTCACCCCGACCTCGACGAGGCCAAGAGTCTCGGCCTCAGTGCCGACGACATCAAGAACATCATGGAGCAGAACCGCAACGGCCTGAACCAGATGCTGCCCGCCTACGAGAAGATTACGGAAGTTGAAATTCACGACGCTGAGTTTGAGAAGACGCCCAAGCGCTCCATCAAACGCTACCTCTACACTTAATAGGCAGTGAGCCCACCACAAGCTAAGGTGAGGCTCACTTTTCTTTTATCAGCGCCGCCCCAGCTTCAGTCAGATAAGGTTTCAGCTGGTCGTAGCTGATGACGAACGCAGGTATGCCTGCTGCATAGGCGGCAATCTCGTACTGCTGATAGCTGAACAGCATGCCCTCCTCCGTCAGATAGGGAGCCCACGCCGGCAGCTGCAGGTTGTTGATATCGGCATCCGGATACAGGAATTCCTTCAGCTGCTCGTCGGTACTGACATCAGCGCCGTCCGACTGGAAGTACTGTCGGAGCCCTTCCTTGATCATTTTCCTGAACTCAGGCTTATCAGTATCCTTCAGCATGTTCCACCCCATCTGGCGGCCTGTCGCCTTGTCGAAGGTGACGCCCGTGCCGTAGTTAGTCCCATGGGGGCCGCCCTGATACTCGCCGTATGTGGTCAGATAGCTGACGTACTTCTTGGTGTCGGTTCCCTTCTTGATTTCGCAGAAGATGCTGAACGGAGGCACGTCGCTGACGTCTTCGAGCAGTTCGTCGCGCTCGGCCTTCATGTCTTCATACACTTTCTTGTAAGCCGACGTCAGCAGCTGCTCAGGCTCGCCGGCAAGCCTCACGTCGCCCTGCATGGTCTCGGCAATGTAGCGGCGGATGGAGTCGACGACGACAGCCGTAGCGCCGCCCGTCGGATAGTTGGCATGCAGTCTCACCTCAACGTTGGCATCCTCCTTCACCAGCCCGATGGAGTCAGTCTGCAGCATGAGGGCAGCCGTCTCCACATAGTCATTCATGCTGGCTTTCCAGTCAATGTTGTTGGTCACGTCGATGAAGTTGTCAATCTTCCACGCCTCGTTCTCGTTGACCATCTGCAGGCGCACACGGGTAATCTGGCCGCAGTTGTGCAGATTGAGCGACGCCTGGGCCTCGCGCTCGGCCAGCTGCTCCACCACGACGCTGTCGACGCTCAGGTTCTGCCAGTCCTGGCCCATCACCCAGTAGTCGGCATCGAAGAAGCCCATCTCGCTGCCCTCAATGTCAGTATCCTCGACTATCTTCACCAGCGTCTTCCAGTCGTTCGAGCAGTACAGACTGTCGAGCATGCCCCTGTCGGGCTGGCTCTCATACACCTCGGCTACCTTGCCGTAGATTTCATTCACGCGGTTCACGATGTCCGACTCCATGACCTGCCCGTTGTTACACGAGCAGAGCAGCGTCGTCAGCCCGACAAACAGCAGCGCCAAGCGGCTTTTTCCTTTCATATCACTTGCGTTTTTAGATTTATTGGTTGCAAAGTTACACACTTTTTTATAACGGGCAAAATCTTTTGGCACACTTTTTGCTCGGATAACGGAAAAAGTAAAAAGGTAAACAAAAAACAGCTATGCAAAAAGGTAACATCGGGGTTACGACCGAGAACATTTTCCCCGTCATCAAAAAGTTTCTCTATTCTGATCATGAAATCTTCCTCCGCGAGATGGTCTCCAATGCCGTCGACGCCACCCAGAAGCTGAAGACGCTCCAGCAGCGCGGCGACTTCAAGGGCGAGCTGGGCGACCTCACCGTCCGCATCAATATGGACGCCGACAAGGGCACCATCACCATCAGCGACCGAGGCATCGGCATGACCGAGGAGGAAATCGACAAGTATATCAACCAGATTGCCTTCTCGGGCGTTACCGACTTCCTTGAGAAGTACAAGGACAATGCCAACAACATCATCGGCCACTTCGGACTGGG
>CAMHHO010000137.1:0-5946 GCA_946184965.1 uncultured Prevotellaceae bacterium
TGCTTCTCGAGGGCCTGCTTGGTGATGTCGTAGGCGGGCTGGTAGAGCTCCTTGTTCATACGGGCGCGGAGCTCCTCGTCGTTCACCTCGTGGTCGTATTCGCGCTTGACGTCCTTGCCAAGTTCCTTGCTCAGTTCAGCCTGCAGCTCACACATGGGCTTGATAGCATCCATAGCTGCCTTGAGGGCGCCGAGCAAATCCTGCTCAGAGACTTCCTTCATCTCGCCTTCGACCATCATGATGTTCTCGGCCGATGCACCGACCATGATGTCCATGTCGGCCTCCTTCATCTGCTCGAATGTGGGGTTAATGACGTACTCGCCGTTGATACGAGCCACGCGGACCTCCGAGATTGGGCACTCGAAGGGAATATCCGAGCAGGCCAGAGCTGCCGATGCGGCAAAGCCGGCCAGTGCGTCGGGCTGGTCAACGCCGTCTGCTGAGAAGAGCATGACGTTGACGAAAACTTCAGCGTGATAGTTACTGGGGAAGAGTGGACGGAGAACGCGGTCCACGAGTCGCGATGTAAGGATTTCATTGTCCGAGGCTTTGCCTTCGCGCTTTGTGAATCCGCCGGGGAAACGGCCTGCGGCGGCATACTGTTCACGATAGTCAACCTGCAAAGGCATGAAATCTGTTCCGGGAACTGCATCTTTTGCGGCACAAACAGTGGCGAGCAATACGGTGTTGTTCATGCGGAGCATCACGCTACCGTCGGCCTGTTTTGCCACTTTCCCGGTTTCAATGGTGATGGTCCTTCCATCAGCCAGTTGAAGGGTTTTTGTAATTACGTTCATCTTGATTTAAAACATCTGAAAAATAAATAAAAAGCGCACAAAGCGCCAAAAACTGTGCAAAGGTACACATTATAATATGAATAAACGAATAAACGCCAATTATTTTTTGTTTTTTATGAAATATAAGGAAAACACCCCGGACTTTGCTGCCCGAGGTGTTTTTCTGATTGTTATGAGTAGCGGCTTAGAAGTCGTCGTCGCGCTGGTCTTTACCCTTTGCGTAATAAGTCTTCTCGTTGCTGAAGAAGAACCAACCGCTCTTGTTGGTGCTGCGAACCTTCACGACATGGGGCACGGGATCCTCGAATGAGATGTCAGCCTTCGTTGCGCCGCTGGGGTTAGGCATCAGCAGGAAGTTGCAGATGGTGGCGTTCAGCTGGCCAGAGTACTCCGTGGGGGCAACGTTGCTCCAAGCCACGCGAACCTTGTACGGGCCATTGTCGTAGCCATAGCCCTTGCCGTTAGGCTTGTACTGGTTTGAAGGCGTAGCACCGTCGAAGAACTGGAACAGCTGGTAGTGCTCGTAGAAGCCGTTGGCATCCTTGTTGAAGTGGCCAATGCAGACGTTCTGGAAACTCTGGTTTGCAATACCATAGGTATTCAATGCCTTATACTGTGCACCATAGAGGTAGTCAATCATGTCGCGGCAGTCCTGCGAGCAGTCGAGCAGACGGGGCCATACCAGATACATAACGGCGGCAAGGAACATGGGGTTGTTGGTAGCCTCGACGCGGCTGCCGTCAGCGTTCTCCATGAGGGTCTTCAGCTCAGCCACGTTGCGGGGCAGGCGGTTGAAGGTGAAATCAGCGGCTTTATATTTCCGGCCGTCACCGACAAACGTAATCTCGCGGGCAGGAACGGAGTCAATCAGCGACACCTTCTCAACGGGAATGCTGTAGGCAGTAATCTGCTTGATACGGTCTACCTGGTAGGGGTATTTGGCAACCTCGGCACGACCCTGCGATGTGTTGTACTGGGCAGTACGCTCATTGTGCAGATAGAATGCCGATGTCTCAGTGGGACTGGTGGTTGTGCTGCGGAAGCCCATTGCAATGGCGGTGCCGTTTTTACCGCTATTGTCGCGTGGGCTGTTGGTACCAACGGTCACGATGTTACCACCGGCCTGGAAGTCGAGGTACTGGTGTTCGGGGTTGCAGTAGGTGTAGTCGTCCTTCATGCCAGAGGCAACACTGGTAGCACCACCCGAGCCGTCGCTGACGATTGGCATGGTGAACTCCACGCGGAAGTACTGCTGGTGAGACTGTGCAAACGATGTCATGGCAAAGGCTGCCAGAGCAAGTGTAGTAAATATCTTTTTCATAATTCTTACTGTATTTGTTTTTTACTTTTTTACCTTCTTACTTTTTTACTTTTTGGCGAACTTCAGGCTCTTGTAACCGACGTTCACAACGTAGACACCTGCGGGCAGGTTGCCGACGTAGATAGTGGTGTTGCCACCATTGACAGCGGCCTCAGCCACCTGCTTGCCGTCCATGGCATAGACTACGGCCTTCGTAGCGTTGCCACAGCCGGAGATAGACATCGACTCGCTGATGGGGGTCATTAGCTGCAGCTTCTCCTGAGCGGGTGCTACAGGTACTTCGCCGATACCGGTAATGGCATCTTGGGCAACATCCTCGTCGCCACGCACAAAGTAGACCGACGTGACATCGCTTTCCACACCAGTCTTGGTCAGCACATCGAACTTGCTGCTGCCTTCCTTGGCCAGCATGCTGACCACGTTCACTGTCTTGAAATACTTGCCCGTGCTTGTGATGAGCCAAGAGGTCTTCATCAGGTCAATGTAGGGCTGACCGTCGCTCTCCGTCTTGTAGAGGTTGAAGTCAATCATCTCCTTGTGCTTCTCGAAGCTGATACTCTCGACGCCGGCTTCACCCTGTCCGTCCTTGAGCACAATCTCGAAGGTCGAGGCACCGTCAGCGATTACCATCATGCTCACCCGTACCACTGGGAAGTACTTGCCCGTGTTTGTCTTCACGCACATCACTTCTTTTTCAGAAGCAGCCGCCGAAGCGCCGAGAGAGCAGCCTATGCCAGCGGCCAGTATGGCCGTAATGGCGAAGGTCTTCCATCTTTGTTTAACTGTTCTCATGTTTTACATTAATTAGTTAGTGAATAAAAATAAATTAGAATTTTCCTTGAATCTTGTCGGCGGGAATCTCCACCGGCGTCTCCAGTCCGGGCCAGTAGTCCTTCTGGGGCTGTGCACCATGTACGTTGTCGTCCTTGTCGATGCTCTGGCGGAAAGCGCTCTTCACGACATAGTACTTGCCACCCTTCTCGTAGAAGGTCTTAAACTGCATCTCCTGCACCGAGCTGTACTTATCCTTCAGTTCCGGGTATTGGAAAAGGGGAAGACCCTGCCAGGCGACTGAAGTGCTGTAGGTGCCAAGAATCTTGGTGGGAGAGAGCTGAGCCTTCACCTTGGCGTTCACCTTAGCCTTATAATCTGTCACGGCCTTGGTATTGCGGTTCTTGTCGCTCAGGTTGTCAAGCAGGTAGTTGTCGTTGATGATGTTCATCACGTAGCCCTCCTGAGCCTCGGCCTTCAGCTCCTCGGCTGTTTTCTCGCGCACGCCCGTGCCAGCCTTGTAGAGTTCCTTCAGGCGGGTGTTCTCTGCAGTCAGCGCGGCCAGGTCGGTGTTCGAAACAGGCTTCTTGCCTGGTGTGGCCTTGCCTGCGCGCTTGAGGGCATCGGGTATCCAGCTGTTAAACCTTTCCAGCGCATACTCCGGACGTCCGTATTCACCGTATGACTCGGTGTTGCCTTTCATCCAGCGGATGACCTGTCCCATCATCTGTGCTGCCGAGGCTGCGTTGCGCACACAGGAGATTTCGTAGCCGCCCTCCTTGCAATATTTCTCAATGGCATCGTAGCCCCCTTCGTTCAGTGCCCAGAACTTGTAGAGAATCTGTCCATTGGCAGTCTTGTCGAGTTCCAGATACTTGTCCCAGCCGCCGGCCTTCTCGACGTTGGCATATTCGCGTGCCTGAGGGCTATTCCTCAGATGTTCTTCGCGAGCATTCTCCATCTGAACGTTTGTGAGAGCTTCAGCTCCAACGTTACCACTGCTTGTGCCGTTGACAACGCCCTTTACTGTTTTCTCGGCAGCGTTCTTAGCCTTCTTTAGCAGTCCGCCAAGCTGGGCGTTGGCACTGGTTTGTACTGCAAACAGCATGGCAACAGCCATGAGTGTGCGAATCAATGTCATTGTCTTCATAAGCATAATAATAAATAAGGTTTAATACTATTGTTGTTTGGGCTTTCTAGCCTCCATGTTTTGCCTGACCATTTCCTCCATGCGCAGCAGTTTATCCAGATAATTCATGGCAAACTCCATGGTTGCTTCTTGGTATTCCGTCTTAGGCATTTCGGTTGAATTTGGTTCGACGGTGCAAAGTTATTGAATTTAGCTCATTCAACCGTTATCATTTAGTAAAATTCTTTTGTCATTTCGTCAAATTGCCCTGTTTTTCCTGGTATTGTGTGGGGGTTAGGCCAAAAGACTTCTTGAAGGCGCGGGTAAAGTTGGCTGTGTCATTATAGCCACAAAGGAATGACACTTCAGTGATGTTTAGTTCTGGGTTGTTGTCTAAAAGATGGCGCGCGCGTCGCATGCGGATGGTCTGAATGAACGACTGCGGCGTCTCGCCGGTGAGGGCCGTCAGTCGCTGGCGCAGTTGGAAGGGACTCATGTTCAGCCGCTCGGCCACGGTGGCGGCGTCGGCTTGTCCCTGACTGAGCTGTTCGTTGATGATGTTCACAATCTGCTCCATCAGTTCGCGGTCGGCGGGTTTCACGGAGTCCTGCACGTTGCCGCCATCCGACTTGGTGGCGAGGGCGTTGTCGTAGTGTATCTGCAACTGCTTGTACTTCTCGCGCAGTTCCAGTATGTCGGCGCTTAGTTGCTGGTTGATTTGGTTCTGGCGCTGGTTGCGTCGGCGCATGGCATACCAGATGACGGCTGTCAGCACTAATAATAATAAGGTGGTGGCAATGCCAATGAGGATGGCACGCCGCTTGGCTTGTTGTTCCTCTTGCTTTTCCGAACGTAGCTCGTCGGTCTCGAATTCTGCCTTGAAACGAGCCAGACTCTCGGCCGTGGCATTGTTGTAGAGCGAGTCTTTCAGAGCGTTGAAACGGTCCAGCTCGGTCCGTGCCGAGTCGGGACTGGTGGTCCAGAGTGACTCATAGATACCCTTCTGGGCATGCAGCTCGTTGTAGGTGTCGTGCAGCTGTCGGAAGATCTGCGCCGCCTCGCGGAAGTAGGGTAGGGCCTCGGCAGGGCGTTCCAGCGAGAGCAAGGTCATGCCCATCTTGTTGCAGCTGATGCCCAGCGACTGCTGGTTGCCCTTTTCGCGGAAAGCGGGAATGACCTGCTGTAGCAGCTGTTGCGCCTCACGGTAGCGGTGGAGTCCTATGAGCACCGATGCCTTCTGCGCCATGCGCACCTTGGCATGGTCCTCACGCCCTAACTTCTCCTCTATGTTGTAGGCGGCGTCGGCATATTCCAGTGCCCGCTGGTCGTTGCCCATGGCGTGGTAGACCTCTGAGGCCATGCCTAAGAGTACCGCCTTTCGCTGCGGGTTCTTCGTCTCGTCGGTCAGCGCGAGCGCCTTTGTGATGTACTGCTCAGCCTCGTTAGGCTGGTTGGCCGACATATAGATGCCAGCCAGCGTGTTGAGGCTGGAGCTCATGCGGTCAGGGTCGCCGCTCTGCTTGTCGAGCTGGTAGCAGAGCTTGGCGTAGGTGGCCGCCTCGTCGTAGCTGCTCAGGCGTATATGGCTGATGGCCAGCAGGTTCAGGCAGTCGGCCTCCTCGTCGTGGTTGTTGCTGGCGCGCAGCAGGGGCAGTGCCCGTTGGGCCAGCTTCACGGCATCCTGATAGCGCTGGCGGGCATAGTAGTACTCGCCCGTCCAGTACCACACCTCCATGCGCAGCGAATCCTTCGATGCAGCGTTGCCATAGGTAATGGGGTCGCAGAGGTCGGCCTCGCTGTAGATGCGCATCAGCCGGTTGGCGGCCTGCAGGTCGGCATTTCTCTCGAACGCCCTGAGCAGCGAGTCAACGACATCAGCCCTGCTGCCGGCGCAGGCCAGCAGCAGGGCGATGGTTGTCAGGCTTTTC
>CAMHHO010000138.1:0-5889 GCA_946184965.1 uncultured Prevotellaceae bacterium
AGTGTACGCCACCGTCAGAAGTCAGACCCATCAAGTGCAGCTTCTTGTTGTTCTCCTTAGCATAGGTGTAAGCAGCCTTCACCTGCGGGTTCTCCATGATTGAGCCATCCTTGCAGGCGCGGTTGATCTTGACAAGATCCTGATACACGATGCGACCTGCACCGATATTGAGGTGACCCACCTCAGAGTTACCCATCTGTCCGTCGGGCAAACCAACGTCCTCGCCGCTGGCCATGAGCTGTGAGTGAGCCGAAGTCGCAGTCAACAAATCGAGATAGGGTGTCGGCGTATTGAAAATCACGTCACCCTTACCATGCTTACCGATTCCCCATCCGTCGAGAATCATCAAAAGTGCTTTCTTTGCCATAATCTTATTACTTTTAAACGTACGTTTCTAAATTGCGGTGCAAAGATACAAAATTTATTTGAACTGAGGGGATAGTGGCGGGGAGTTTATGATAAAAAAGGTGAAAACTCCGTCGTCATGTGCATACAGCTCATAGGAAAGTACTATCTTTGCAACGTCAATATAACAAAAAACAAGATGAAACGTATCGCATTATCTCTTGTCGCACTGGTCGTTGCATTGACGACGGCGGCACAACTGGAAGTCAAAGAACTGAAACTCGCCAACGGCATGACCGTATGGCTGAACGAGGACCACTCGCAACCCAAGATCTTCGGAGCCGTCGTGGTGAAGGCGGGCGCCAAGGACTGTCCCAACACGGGCATCGCCCACTACTTCGAGCACATCATGTTCAAGGGTACCGACCGCATAGGAACCACAGACTACGCTGCCGAGAAGCCCTGGCTCGACAGCATCTCGGCACAGTACGACCTGCTCTCGCAGACCAGAGACGAGGCCGTGCGCAGCCGTATCCAGCAGCACATCAACGAGTTGAGCCTGAAGGCGGCCGACTACATGATCCCCAACGAGTTCAACCGGCTCGTCTCGAAATACGGCGGCAGCGAACTGAATGCCGGCACAAGCTACGACCTCACCTTCTATCACAACACCTTCATGCCGCAGTTCATCGAGCAGTGGTGCTGGCTGAACTCCGAGCGCCTGATGAAGCCCGTGTTCCGGGGGTTCCAGGGCGAACTGGAGAACGTCTACGAAGAGAAGAACCGCGCGGCCGACAATATGGCGAGCAACCTTCAGGAGAAGCTGTTCGGCGCCGTCTTCAAGACACGGCCCTACGCCTACCCCATCCTCGGCTCGACGGAGAACCTGAAGAACCCCAGACTATCCGACATGGCCGAGTTCTACAAGAAATACTACGTGGCCTCGAACATGTGCCTCATCCTCTGCGGCGACATCACGCCCGATGCACAGCTGACGGCTCTGCTCGAACAGACCTTCGGGCGCGTACAGACCGGCCCCGTGCCTGAACGCGGATACAGTCCCATGCCCGACATCAACGCCGGGGAGAAATACGAGATCAAGCTACCCATCCCCCTTATTGGCATAGAGGCTTGGATCTTCAAGGCTCCCACCGAGTACGAGTCCGACGCCAGTGCCCTCGACCTGGCCAATAAGATCTTGTCGAACGGCAAGGCCGGACTGCTCGACTCGCTGATGAACGAGCACAAGATCCAGATGACAGCCGCCCTCAGCGTAGGCTTAGACGACGCCGCAGGCTCGGGCATCGCCATCATCCCCAAACTCTTAGGCAAGATGAAGACCGCCGAGGAGCGCGTGGCAGAACAGCTGCAGAAAGTGATGGACGGACAGTTCAGCGACGAGCAGATGGAGACCCTGAAGAACGAGATGGTGCTAGAGGCCCAGCAGGAGCTCGAGACCATCAGCGAGCGCGCCCAGAAGCTGGTGATGATCTTCTCCAAGGGCAAGAAGTGGCAGGACGTGCTCGACCGCATCGACGGCATCCGCCGGCTGACGAAGGCCGATGTCGTGGCGGCCGCCAAGAAGTACTACAGCGCCAACCACATCACCGTCGCGAAGAAATACGGCACGCCCGACAAGGAGACCGTGAAGCAGCCCGGCTACAAGCCTGTCTCGCCCAAGAACCTGGACGCCAAGTCGGCCTTCGCCCGGCAGCTCGAGCAGATTCCCATGAAGCAGGCCGATGTAAAGACCGTGGACTTTGAGAACGACGTGACGGTGCAGAAGCTGAGCGACCACGCCACCCTCTACTATAAGGAGAATCCCGTCAACGACATCTTCACCTTCACCCTGCGCTACCAGGACGGAACGCTCCACACCCCGAAGCTCGCGCAGCTGGCATCCTACCTCTCACAGTTAGGTACCGACTCGCTGAAGAAGCAGCAGCTCGAGAGCGCCTGGCAGCGAATCAGCACCACCATGGAGGTGGCAGAGGGCGACGAACGCTTCAGCTTCAACCTCACAGGCCCCGGCCATCAGCTGAAGCCCGCCCTGCAGCTGCTGGCACACTTCCTGCGTGCCGCCAAGGGCGACAAGGACGCCCTCGACGAGATCAAGGACGAGAACAAGGTCGACCACAAGAGCTTCGGCAAGCAGAAAGACGGCGTGTTGAAGCCCGTACTCTTCAAGGTGGTCTACGGCGAGAAGTCTGAGTTCCTCCACCAGCTGTCGAAGAAGGAGATCAAAGCCCTGAAGGACGAGGAACTGATGGAGGTGTTCCGCGAGCTGCAGCAGTACGACTGCGAGCTGTTCTTCTGCGGGCGCCAGTCGCTGGCCGATGTCGCCGCCGTCGCTCAGGCATCGCTGCCGCTCAGCCAGTGCAGCCGCGGCAAGGCCGACACCTTCCGCCCGCTGCAGCAGTACCAGGAGCCGACGGTATTCTTCTACAACGTGCCCAAGTCGCGCCAGAACTATGTCGTGAGCTACGACGGTCTCGGTACCCTGCCGACCCTCGAAGAGCGCGTCAGGCTGATGCTGTGGGATGAGTTCTTTGGAGGCGGCATGTCGTCGGTATTGTTCCAAAACGTGCGCGAATTCCGCTCCCTGGCCTACTCCACCTCCGGCCAGCGCATCACCACCAGCCTCGCACAGCACCCCCAGGAGCCTCAGGGATATATCACCGCCACGGGCACGCAGGCCGACAAGACGATGGAGGCCATTGCCACCATCGACTCGCTGCTGCGCCAGATGCCCATGAAGGAAAATAATCTGGATGCCGCCAGGCAGACTGTGCTCAGCGACATCCAGAATGGCTATCCGACATTCCGCGGCATTGCGAAGTATGTAGCCAACCAGCGGGGCTTGGGCTACACCAGCGACCCGCATGCCGATGTGGCAAGAATCGCGCCGGGCGTCAGCGCTCAGGACATTGTGCAGTTCCACCGGCAGCATGTCGCCGGCAACAAGAACCGTGTCTGGGTCGTCATCGGCGACAAGAAGCTCACCGACATGAAGGCCCTCGCCCGCTACGGAAAGATCGTCGAACTAAAGAAGGAAGACGTCTACAGATGACCGTCAACCTCCCGGGGTCATTCGGGGAAGGTGAAGTCCACCTTCTCCACGCCCGGGCCGTAGATGGTACGGAAATCATCGCGCATCGAGATGACATTGTAGCCCGAGGCGCGCCACTGCTCGCCCAGCTTGAGGGCCTTCTCGCGGTTGGCGTGGTCACGCATGTCGTCGTCGGCAATGAGCATGAACACGGCATGGCTCAGCGGACTGCTCAGGCAGTAGTTGTGCATCGAGCAGTCGCCGCTGCTGTTGCCGAACGACAGCACAGGCACCTTGCCTATCTCCTGCGTGATCTGCAGCACCTTGTTCGTCTTCAGGTTCTTGATCAGCAGGCTGTCGGTGCGAATTAACTTCTCGTCGCTGGCCATGGTGTAGTTCACACCTTGCACCTTGCCCTGACCGCTCACCTCGAGCATCACGTCCATTCCGATCACCTTGTTGCGGGGAATGCCGATGGCGTCGACCAGGGCGCGGCAGAGAAAGCGGTCAGAGCCTGAGACAACGTAATAGGTGAACCCGTGGTCCTTCAGATAGTCGAACACCTCGAGCATGGGCTTGTAGAAGCTCTGGCCGTAGGTCATGCCTGTGAATCCGTTGGCCGGCAGGGCGGCGTAGGCCTTCACGTAGGCATCGAACTCGGCGATGGTCATCCCGGCGTATGCTTTGGCGGCAGCCCGGGCGTGCTTCATATCGAATTGTGCGGGAAGGGCCTTGCCCGTGCGCACGAAGTCCCTGATGTCCTGAGCCGCCTCGCGCACGTCCTCGGGCGCCTTGTCGCGGTAGGAGGGATCGTCGAGTACGCGGTATTCGAGCATGTTGTACTCGAAATAGGTGGGATAGAGCTCACCGACGAACGTGCCGTCCATGTCGAACGTGGCGATACGGTCTTCCTCGTTGATGAAGCGAGGCGACTGCGGGTCGGTCACGTCCTCCACATAAGTCTTCAGGGCCGTCAGCGCCTCACAATTGTTCCACGACTGGAAATAGTTCTTCGGAGCCGGTTTCGGGGTTACCACCGGGTTGTCGTCATCGCCGCCGCACGATGTCAGCATGCTTGCGCCGCAGAAAATGGTAAGGATGGCGGCGAGCATCCATAATCTTGTCTGTTTCATTTACCTTAACTTAATATGAGCGTACAAAACTACTAATAATCATCGACACGCCCAAGGATTTTTGTAAAATTAACAATTCGCGGGAGTGAGGAGCGTGGAGTGAGATTAGTGTTAGTGCAGAATAACGGATAAATCTGCAGCGGAATAGTTTGTACTATAAAATTAGTTTTTGCTCGGGAGAGCTCAAGCAAGCTTGGCTCTGCTCTCGCTTATTCGCCTATTTGACGCTGCGCGTCGAGTAGGCTCACGCTCAACAGAGCTCAAGCAGTGCTTGGCTCTGTTTTCGCTTAATCGCCTACTTCCAAGGATTGTCGAAGCTGACGGGGCCGTTCTCGAGCTTCTGGCACACGATCTCAACCTCCTCGTAGTGCTGCTGGCCGTCCTCCCACTTCTCAACATAGTTGATGCAGTAGCAGTTCGTACCCTTGAGCTCCTTCATGGCTGCGCCATCGACCGTGTTCACAAACTTCACAGAGAAGTTCTTCGGGCTCGTCGGGTCGAGCATCCAGGCTATCAGCTCGTTGTTGCCGTCGTTCATCGCCTTCACGCGGATGCTCACCTTGCCGCCGCGGGGGATACCGGCGATCTGACCCTCTGTATCTGTTGCCTGATCGAACTTGTAGTCTACCATCATTACTTCTCTCTCTGCGAATCCGTCTATTGCCAGGACTACTGGTGTTACATTCTCTGCCATAATATTTTTCTCCTATTCTTTAATTATTCAACTTAATTCTTTTTACTCTCTTTGATTCTCTTAACTAATCATCTGTAAATTGTAAACCGTAAACTGTAAACCGTAAACTCTTTAAGCCCAGTCGTTCTCGTACTTCACGTTGCCGAACTCGATCTGCTTGCAGGTGATGGTGATCTCCTCGAAGTGACCCATCTTGTCCTCCCACTTCTCCTCGAAGTTCACGCAGTAGCCGTTGGTGAACTTGATGCTCTTCATCTCCTTGTTGGTCTTCGTCTCCAAGAACTTGATCTCGCCGTTCTTCGGAAGGCTGCGCTCTGTCATCCAGGCCAGCAGGTCGGGGGTGCCGTCGTTGAGGGCCTTCACGCGGACTGTGATCTTGCCGCCGCGGGGGATACCGGCCATCTGGCCTTCTACGTCTGTTGCCTGATTGAACTCGTAAGTCACCATCAGTACTTCTCTGTCTTTGTAACCATCAATGGTCATTGAAACTGGAGTCTTTGCCATAATTTTGTTTCCTTTCTTTAATTTTTTAATTGTTAATATTTAAATGTTTAATTATAAGTTCTCTTGTCTCGTCGCTCAGACGTCGTTTGTTCTGTTCGACGATGCAAAGTTACGACGGCTTTGCTCCCATTCCAAACTTTTTCTTTCTTTTTTTCTCAAAAGCA
>CAMHHO010000139.1:0-5718 GCA_946184965.1 uncultured Prevotellaceae bacterium
CTCGAAGAGGACAAGCAACTGCTCGACGAGGTGGTCGTGGTGGGTTACGGCGTTCAGAAAAAGAGCGACGTGACTGGCGCCCTGACGCGCGTGGGCCAGGAGGAGCTGAACATCCGGCCGGTGTCGAACGCGCTGGAGGCTTTGCAGGGCAAGGCAGCCGGTGTTGACATTACGACGAGCGAGCGTCCGGGCACGATCGGCAGCATCAGGATTCGCGGTGAGCGCTCGCTGAACGGCGGCAACGACCCTCTGTACGTGGTCGACGGCGTTCCCCTGATGTCGGCCTCGGGCATTGAGACGCTGAACCCGCGCGACATTGAGTCGATTGACATTCTGAAGGATGCCTCGGCAACGGCCATCTACGGTAGCCGCGGCGCCAACGGCGTGGTGCTGGTGACGACGAAGCAGGGCAAGAGCGGGCGCATGACGATTGACTATACGGGCACGCTGACGGTATCGGACATTGTGGACCGTTCGCCCTCGATGAGTGCCGGCGACTTCGTGACGTTTGCCCGCTGGGCTGCCCACAACCTGGATGCGACGAAATATGCCGACCCGCTTCACCCGACGCAGGCTGAGGACGAGGCGCTGTTTACGAAGGAGTATGGCTCGCTCGACCCTACATCGGTGGCTAACATCATGAAGGGCTGGCAGGGCGGCAACTGGGACGCCTCGCGCATTACGGACAAGGACTGGACGGAGTACGTGACGCAGACGTCGCTCTCGCACGAGCACACGCTGGCTGTGAGCGGCGGTACGGACCAGCTGAACGCCTACGGCTCGTTCGGATACCTGAGCAACAAGGGCACGCAGAAGGGCCAGTGGTACGACCGCTATACGGGCAAGGTGAGTGTGAGCATCAAGCCGACGAAGTGGTTCTCGATGCAGGCCAGCATCAACGGTACCTGGGCTGAGCGCGACTACGGCATGTCGACGACCGGCGGCCGCTCGGGCTCTGTGCCCGACGCCATCTACGGCACCGCCAAGCAGATTTACAACTGGGCCGTCCCCTACGACGCCGACGGCAACCGCATCATCAATCCGGGCGGCGAGAACGGCACGTATAACATCATTGACGAGTGGAACCACTCGCAGCAGAAGTCGCAGACATTCCGCGCCCTGGGCAACTTCTCGGCCACGATTGACCTGGGCGAGATTCTGAAGCCTGTCGAGGGTCTGCGCTATAAGATTGCATTCGGCCCCGACTTCCGCCACTTCCGCGAGGGCGTGTATATCGACGGATTCTCGGCTCACAAGATAAACTCGAACGGCAATGAGGGCGTCAACCAGTCGTCGCTGAACAACCGGCGCGACTTCTCGTGGACGCTTGACAACATGCTGATGTACGACCGCACGTTTGCCGATGTGCACAAGGTGGGCGTGACGCTGCTGCAGACGGCCTCGAAGTGGAACACGGAGACGTCGAACATGAGCGCCCAAATGCTGGAGAAGGACTCCTATCTGTGGAACGCCTTCAACACGGTGAACGTGAGCAATACTGACCAGAAGGTAGGTCTGGGCTCGGGTCTGACGGAGCGTCAGCTGGAGTCGTACATGATCAGGCTGAACTACGGCTTCAACGAGCGCTACATGCTGACGGTGAGCGGCCGCTGGGACGGTGCGTCGCAGCTGGCCGAAGGCAACAAGTGGGACTTCTTCCCCTCGGCAGCCCTGGCCTGGCGCATAGGCGAGGAGAGCTTCATCAAGGACAATGCCAAGTGGGTGAGCAACCTGAAGCTGCGCCTCGGTGTGGGTGTGACGGGCAACGCCGCCGTGGCTCCCTACGCCACGATTGGCGACATCACGAGCTTCTACCTGCCCTTCAACGGACTGACCGACGTGCTGGGCTACAGCACCAACGAGCCTTACTACATGGCCAACCAGCTGACGATGGCTAACCCGAACCTGGGCTGGGAGAAGACCACCCAGTGGAACATCGGACTGGACTTCGGACTGCTCGGCGGCCGCATCTTCGGTACGCTCGACTACTACTGGTCGAACACCGACGACGTGATTATGTTTACCAACATACCGACGCTGACGGGATTCCCCGGCACATACTCGAACGTGGGCAAGACGAAGAACCACGGTATTGAGCTGACGCTGAAAGCCACACCGGTGAAGATGGCCGGATTTGAGTGGAACACGAGCTTCAACATTGCCTACCAGAAGGACGAGATTGTGGAGCTGGCCTACGGCAAAAACGACATGCCCGACAACTCGCTCTTCATCGGCGAGTCGCTGAGCGTCTACTACGGTTACAAGAACGACGGCGTCTGGCAGGAGAGCGATGCTGCCGAGATGGCGAAGTGGAACGAGAACGGCTATAACTTCACGGCCGGCAACGTCAGGCCGCACGACGTCGACGGCGACTACAAGATGACCATCGAGGACCGCGTGGTGCTGGGTAACCGCCGGCCTACGACGACTATGGGATGGACCAACAACTTCTCGTGGAAGGGCATTGAGCTGGGCATCTCGATGATAGGGCGCATGGGCTACACATTCTCGACGGGCGGCGAAGCCCTGACGGCTCACGCCAACCAGCGCGATATTGACTACTGGACACCGCAGAACACGGGCGCCGAATGGCAGAAGCCGATTCTGGCACAGGCCACATCGGGCTCGAAGGACGACTTCTCGACCCTGCTGGGATTCAAGGACGCCTCGTTCATCAAGGTGCGCAACATCTCTTTAGGCTATAACCTGCCGAAGGGCCTGCTCCAGGCTGCCACGCTGTCGCACGCCAAGGTCTATGCCCAGGTCATCAATCCCTTCAGCCTGCACCAGAGCATCGACGGATTCGACCTCGACACGGGGCGCACTTACTTCAACCGCAGCTTTGTGTTCGGAATTGAGGTGGGATTCTGAAAAGGTAAAAAGGTGAAAAAGTAAAAAGGTAAAAAAGTGAAAGGTGAAAAGGTAAAAAAGTAAAAAGGTAAAAAAGTAAAAGGAGTATGAAATACAATAGATATATAATCGGTGGTTTGCTGGCAGCGACGGTGGCGGCTGGCACGACAAGCTGCTCAAGCGACTTCCTCGACGAGGAACTGACCACCAAGTTCTCAACGCAGTACTTTGAAGAGCCCGAGGGCCTGGAAGCCCTGACGGTATCGCTCTATGGCAACATCAGATGGTGGTTCGGCTATGAGCATGCTTACGCTACGACGCTTTACGGCACCGACGAGTTTACCAACGCCAACGACCTGACGTCGGAGTGCTGGAACACTTACGACAACCGTTTCAGTCCGCTGAACTGTACGACTGCCCTCGGCGCTGCCAACCGCAACTGTCCGGCTCAGGATGCCATTTGGAACGAGATGTACTACGGCATTGCATCCTGCAACACCATCATTGCCGGTGCCGACAAGATAGCCGACGAGGAAATCAGGAACCGCTACCTGGCCCACGCCTACTTCCTGCGTGGCTATAACTACTACCGACTGACGGCGCAGTACGGCCGGCCCGTGCTGCAGACCACTCCGGTTACGGGCGTGGTGCGCAACTTCAAGCAGGCTACCGAGCAGGAGGCCTGGGAGCAGGTAATCAGCGACCTCCGTAAGGCTTACCAGCTCTTCAAGGGCGAGGAGTTCACCTACGGCAAGGGCATCAGCTGGACCAAGGCTACGGCCGCCCACTTCCTGGCCAAGGCGCTGCTGTTCCGTGCCTCTGAGCGCTGCGACGCCTTCAACGGCAGCACCAAGGAGGCCGACCTGCGCGAGGCAATCGAGGCCTGCAGCTATGCCATCGGCGCCCGTCAGCTGGCCCCCAACTACAGCGACCTCTATGCCATCTGGACCGACGTGGACTGCCCCAACGAGGAGCTGAGCGAGATTCTCATGGCCTGCGGACACAATGCCAACAGCGCCACACAGGGACGTTTCGGCAACCGCACGTACAACTATTTCGGCCCGCAGTTCGGTGCCGGCTTTGGCGGCGGCTGGACGAAGCGCGGCGTGTGGATTGGCGAGATGGACTTCCAGCGCTGCCGCCCGACGGAGTACACATACGCCGTGTATGACCACGTGAACGACGCCCGACTGTGGAAGACGTTCAAGACGGTCTATGGAACGAACACCATTCCCAAGGGCAACGAAGACAAGGGCGTGGCCCTGGGCGACCCGGCCGTGGTGATGATTCTCAACAGCAAGGACGACCATACCTACGACAACTATACCTTCGGCGCATTCGCGCAGAACCCCACCTTCAAGGACGATGCCGGACGACTGCCCGAATGGAAGGCCGGAAAGCGCCAGAAGGAGGACTCGGGCGAGCTGACCTCGACTCCGGGACAGTGGGTGCCCAGCGCATCGGTGCTCTACCAGAACGGACAGTATGTGGCTCCCAACTTCAAGTCGACGGCCGTCTGCAACTTCTTTGCCGGCATCAACAAGTGTACCGACGGCTCGCGTACGGCAGAGAAGGGCGACGCCCACCGCGACGTCATCATGGCCCGTCTGGGCGAGACGTATCTGGTGCGGGCTGAGTGCTACGTCCGTCTGGGCGACTACGGCAAGGCCAAGCAGGACATCGACGTCATCAGAGCCCGCGCACAGTGGAAGAACGGCGAGAACCGCTCGTTCTACACCGACGGCTCGAAGGCTTTCGAGAAGAACGGACTGTATGATGCCAACAAGGCCATGTACGACAACTCCAACCTCTGGATGAACACTTACTATCTGTCGAACCCCAACCAGCCCGTTACCACCGCTGCCAGCAACCTGACCAGCTGGACGTGGGACAGCCTGCCTGCTGAGGACGAGGCCATCCTGACGAAACTCGGCGTGAGCGGACAGCAGCAGCGTGCCATCAACTTCATACTCAACGAGCGTTCGCGCGAGCTGATTGGCGAGTGGCAGCGCTGGGAGACGCTGGCCCGCACAAAGACCCTCGTGGCACGTGCCAAGGCCTTCAACCCCGAGGCTGCGGCCGGCGTGCAGGAGCGCCACTGCTACCGTCCTATCCCCCAGACCTTTATCGACGGTCTGAAGAACGAGGACGGCAGCGACCTGACTGCTGAGCAGAAAGCTGCCTGGCAGAACCCCGGATATTGATTGAACCCGACATTTGTTAGTTAGACTTTTTAGTAAAAGTAGTTTTAGTTAATGAAAGTAAAGGCTACATCGTGAGGTGTGGCCTTTATCTGATAAAAAAGGGGGAATCTTTTGCTGAATTACGAATTAAAATAGTTATCTTTGCACCCAAATTAAAACAAATCAAAAATGAAAAGAATAGTAGCAACACTTGGCCTGATAATGGTCATGACAGCGAATGTGACTGCCCAACAGGCTGACACGGCGCTTGCGAGGCATAATTTCTTCTATGCCGGACAGAGCAAGCAGCGGCGCATGTTCATCGTGAAGGACGGACAGGTAAGCTGGAGTTACGACGACAAGCTGAGGCGCGGTGAAATCAGCGACGCGGTGCTCTTGAGCGACGGTCATATCCTCGTGGCCCATCAGTATGGCGTGGCCGAGGTGACGCAGACCTCAGAGACGGTGTGGAGCTATGCAGCGCCGGAGGGAACGGAGATTCACACCATCCAGCCCATTGGCCGCCGGCATGTGGTGTTCGTGCAGAACGGCAAGCCGGCCAAGGCGGTGGTGATGGAGATTCCGGCCTGCCGCATCGTCCGCGAGTTTAAGCTGCCCATCAGCGAGAAAGGCTCCGTGCACGGCCAGTTCCGCAATGCCCGCCTGTCGAGTCGCGGCACGCTGC
>CAMHHO010000140.1:0-5718 GCA_946184965.1 uncultured Prevotellaceae bacterium
AGGCTGGTCTGTGGGGTGTAAGTATGCCCCGTCGTTACGGCGGTCTGAACCTGCCCAACGCTGTGTTCTCAATGCTGAGCGAGATGATTTCGGCTGCCGATGCCGGTTTCCAGAACATCTGGAGCCTGCAGTCGTGTATCGATACGCTCTATGAGTTCGGCAGCGAGGAGCAGCGCCAGAAGTATATACCCCGCGTCTGCGCCGGTGAGGGTATGTCGATGGACCTGACGGAGCCTGATGCTGGTTCCGACCTGCAGCGCGTCATGCTGAAGGCCACCTTCGACGAAAAGGAGAACTGCTGGCGCCTGAACGGTGTGAAGCGCTTCATCACCAACGGCGACAGCGACATCCACCTCGTGCTGGCCCGCTCTGAGGAGGGCACGAAGGACGGCCGCGGTCTGTCGATGTTCATCTACGACAAGCGTCAGGGCGGTGTGAACGTTCGCCACATCGAGCACAAGCTCGGTATCCACGGCTCACCCACCTGCGAGCTGACCTATAAGAACGCTAAGGCAGAGCTCTGCGGTAGCACGCGTCTGGGTCTGATCAAGTATGTGATGGCCCTGATGAACGGTGCCCGTCTCGGTATCGCCGCCCAGTCGGTAGGCGTCGAGCAGGAGGCTTACAACGAAGGACTGGCTTACGCCAAGGAACGTCA
This sequence comes from uncultured Prevotellaceae bacterium, assembly GCA_946184965.1. Taxonomy (GTDB): domain Bacteria; phylum Bacteroidota; class Bacteroidia; order Bacteroidales; family Bacteroidaceae; genus Prevotella. The sequence continues at coordinate 659 of CAMHHO010000140.1, forward strand.
GCAGTTTGGTGACAAGATCATCAACTTCCCCGCCGTCTATGATATGCTGAGCCGCATGAAGGCCAAGCTGGATGCCGGCCGTTCGCTGCTTTACGAGACAGCCTGCTACGTCGACATATACAAGTGCCTTGAGGACATCGAGCGCGACCGCAAGCTCACGCCCGAGGAGAAGCAGGAAATGAAGAAGTACCAGCGCCTGGCTGATGCTTTCACGCCGCTGGCCAAGGGTATGAACTCTGAGTACGCCAACCAGAACGCCTACGATGCCATCTCTATTCACGGTGGTTCGGGCTTCATCATGGAGTACAAGAGCCAGCGCCTCTATCGCGACGCCCGAATCTTCTCTATCTACGAGGGTACCACCCAGCTGCAGGTCGTCGCCGCCATCCGCTACATCACCAACGGCACGATGCTCAACAACCTGAAGGAGATGTATGAGGCACTGGAGGTCAGCGAGAATCTGCAGAGACTGAAGAACCGCGTTGGCGTACTGATTGCTGCTTACGAGGAGGCTCTCAATTATGTGAAGGCTCTGGAGAATCAGGATGCTCTTGACTTCTTGGCTCGTCGTCTCTACGATATGACTGCAGAGCTCGTCATGTCACTCCTCATCCTCCGCGATGCCACGGCAGCTCCTGAACTCTTCGAGAAGAGCGCCCACGTCTATGTGCGCATGACCGAAGAGGATGTGGCAGGCAAGTCGACCTACATCAGAATGTTCAAGGCAGAAGACCTCGACAGTTTCCGCGCCCAGTAATGGAACAGATAGAACGCATCAAACAGATGGAACTGCGCCTCGACCGTGCGTCGAGCGCCGTGATGGATTTGTCGGCTGCCCTTGAGAAGTACAACGAGGCGCAGGACGACATCAGCCAGTTGGATGCTTACTATACCAGCGACGAATGGAAGCAGGACTTCGCTGCCGACGAGGCAGGCGAACTGCCTCCTTCGTTGCGGCGCGGCGTGCTGTCAGAGGACGCTATCTGGAACGTTCTCTCTGACAACCGAGAACTGACCGTCCGTCTGCTGGAAGCCGTTACGGCTATTCTGAAAAAGTAGCCAGCAGCACCCGCTCGACAACCTGCGGGAAATGAGCCATCTCAAGCTGATGCTCTTTCTCGGCAATGTCGTCGACGGTATCGTCAGGACTGAGCTCACAACGATACTGGGCAATTATCTCACCACCATCACAGACGGGTGTGACCCAATGAACGGTCATGCCCGTCTCTTTTTCTCCGGCAGCCTTCACGGCTTCGTGGACGTGGTGGCCCCACATGCCCTTGCCGCCATACTTCGGCAACAGCGCGGGGTGAAGGTTGACGATACGACGCGGGAAGGCGTCGATAAGGAAGTCGGGCACAAGTGGCAGGAAGCCCGCCAGCACGATGAAGTCAATGGCGTGCTCACGGAGCAACGGCAACATGACCTGCGGGTCGTTCAACTGAGCCTTCGGCGTGACGGCAGTCGGCACTCCGAGGCGCGTAGCCCGTTCGAGTGCCAATGCGTCGGCCTTATTACTGACGACGAGGGCGCAGATGACGCGGTCGCTGCCCTCGAAATAGCGGATGAGATTTTCGCAGTTCGTGCCGCTTCCCGACACGAAGATGGCTATATTAACTTTTTTCATATTCTATCTGCCCAATACATATTCTAACACTTTCTCCTCCAGGCGGAAGGGGCGCAGTTGCCCGAGCCCCAGATAGCTGACGGCATCGGGGAAGAGTGCCTCCTCAGGAACAAGGCCGATAATCTCGGTGCCAGTGACGCGGGTGCCTTGGAGCAGGGCCACGCGGCTCACCTCGTCGAAGAGCTGGCGCAGCGAGGTGACGTGGAAGTTGGTCAGGTTGCAGCTGACCTGGGCAAAGCCGTACTCAGGGATGTACCAGCCGATGGCCTTGACGCACTTCAGCGTGCCGGGACGGCCTTGGTAGCCGCGCTCGCGGACTTGGCGGGCGATGGCGGTGGCGGTATCTACGGATGTGGTAGCAAGGTTGAAGTTGACGGCGATGAGGAAGTCGCGGGCACCGACGACGGAACAACCGCTGCGTTTATGATTTGAAACGCCTGAGGGCAGCAGGTCAGGGCAACGGGCTGAGTCAGCCAATTTCTCAGCAATGCCTTCGTACTCGCCGGCACGGCAGACGGCGAGGTTACGGAACTCGGGGCGAAGGGCAGCAGCCTCGTAGAGGTAGACGGGAATGCCCAACTCATCGGCCATGCGGCGGCCTAACAGACGGGCCAGATGTGCACACTCGTCGAGGGTGATGCCACGGACGGGCACGAAGGGCAGCACGTCGGTGGCCCCGATGCGGGGGTGGGTGCCGTGATGGCGGCTCATGTCGATGAGCTCGCTGGCGGCCTTCGCGCCACGGAAGGCAGCCTCGCTGACGGCCTCTGGCTCACCGGCAAAGGTGATGACGGTGCGGTTGGCGTCGGCTCCGGGGTCGACGTTCAGCACCTTGACGGCGCTGACACTCCCGATGGCGTCGGCTATCTGGTTGATGACGGTCTTGTCGCGGCCCTCACTGTAGTTGGGCACGCATTCCATGATTCTGTTCATTGCGGCAGTTGTTCTATGAGTATTTCAATGAGTCGGGGCACGCCGTATTGGTCGATGTCCTGTTCGGGAATCCAGAAGTAGTCGGCGGGCAGCGGCGGGCGCCCGGCGGGAGTCCAGAGATAGAAGTCGGCGTAGAGGACGCGGTGGGTGAGGACGTGCTTCTGGTTACGGCGCAATAATATTGCGCCAGACGGGACCTGACTGGTGAGTAGCGGTTCGTAGAGGCCTTGCCAGATGTCGCCGGCAGGGCGGCGGTGGATGGCGGTATAGCCATTGCAGCGTATATAGACATATGTGAGGCGGCGCTCCTTGACCTTTGTGGTCTTGAGCTTCACGGGGAGCTGCCCTACCCTGCCCTCGCGCAGGGCGGCGCAGGTCTCCATAAGGGGACACTGCTGACAGCGGGGCGACTGCGGGGTGCAGAGAGTGGCGCCGAAGTCCATGATGGCCTGGTTGTAGGCAGCGGCACCGCCGTTGCACAGCGAACCTTCGGGGAGGAGGGACTGGGCGAGGGCGGCGAACTCCTTCTTGCCCTCGGTGGTGTTGATGGGGGTGGCGATGCCGTAGTGGCGGGCAAGGACACGGTAGACATTGCCGTCGACGACGGCGGCGGGGAGGCCGAAGGCGAAGGAGCCGATGGCGGCGGCGGTGTAGTCGCCGATGCCCTTCAGGGCGCGGAGGCCTTCGATGGTGGTGGGGAAACCACCACCCGCAATGATTTGGCGGGCGGCGGCGTGGAGGTTGCGGGCGCGGCTGTAGTAGCCGAGACCCTGCCACTCGCGCAGCACTTCATCCTCAGTAGCAGCGGCAAGGTCATCGACCGTCGGCCAGCGGCGCATGAAGCGCTCCCAGTATTCCCAGCCCTGACGGACCTGCGTCTGCTGCAGGATAATCTCCGACAGCCAGATGGCGTAGGGGTCGCGGGTCTGCCGCCAGGGCAGGTCACGGCCGTTCTCACGAAACCATTCTATCAGCGTCACGGCGAAATCGTTCATCTTTCCTTATTGATTACCTGCACATGGCCTCGCAGAGGCTGTCCTGCATATTGCGCCCGTCGGACATCTGCCTGACTCCCTGGTTGATAATGCAGAAAGCCAACTGATGACCCTCGGCCGACGTGCAATAGCCCGCCAGACTGGAGATGCCCGACACCGACCCCGTCTTGGCGTGGACATTGTCGATGGCGCGCCCCTTCTGCATACGGCTCTTCAGCGTACCGTCAAGGCCGGCAATGGGCAGGGCGTCGTAAAGCGGAATATAAACCTGCTCGTGCTGCCAGGCATAGCGCAGGAAGGCCACCTCAAGCTCGGCCGACACGTAGTTGTAGAGCGACAGTCCAGAGCCGTCGGCTATGCGGTAGTCGCCTGGCTGCAGGCCCGCGCGCTGGATGGTCTGGCGCACCTGCGAGGCAGCCAGCTTGGCCGTGGCCGTCTTGTTGTTGGTGAGGGTTGCCAACTGATAGAACATCGACTCGGCATAGAGGTTGTCGCTCTCCTTCATCATATCCACCATCACCTGGGCGATGCTGTGGCTCCGGGTGCCGACGAGTCGGCGGGTGGCCCGGGGCTGGTTCTGTGGGCCCTGTGCGCTGACGGTGATGCCGCCACGCTTCAGCTCGGCGGTGAACTGTTCGACAAACGTATCCTTGCGGTCGCAGAGCAGCGGGGTCAGCACGGGGTTGTCGTCGTCCCAGCACCAGCCCTCGCCCAGGCGGTCGGCATCCTTGAACGACGTGTCGCCGACGATGCGCCCCTGGATGGTTGCGATGCCCATCTGGCGCAGCTGACCGACGAATGCCTGCATATCGGTGCGGTCGAACATCGGGTCCATGCCGCCCACGCAGATGACGTTGCCAATGAGCGTGTTCCCGGCAATACGGCCGGTAATATAAAGCGACGTGCGCAACTGATAGTCGGCACCGAGCCGGTCGAGGGCGGTGATGGCCGTCAGCAGCTTCATCGTCGACGCCGGGCGCAGCCGCTGGCGGTGGTTATAGGTATAGACCGTTGAGTCGGCGGTCAGGTCATAGACCATCAGGCCCAGCTGCGTGGTCTCCAGCAGGGGCGACGTCAGTATCGAGTCCATCCGTGCCTTGAGGCGCACAGTCCAAGGCCGTGTGTCGGTCACGAGTGTATCGGCCGCAAAGACTTCCGTCTGAGCCACCACCTTTGTCGTGCAAAGGAAAAAAGAGAGTACTAAAAACAAAAAATTCTTCATTTCGAGTGCAAAGATACAAAAATTTATTATCTTTGCAGCGTCTAACCTGTATTTTATGGTCTACAAATACGATTTTCTCATCATCGGTGCCGGCGTGGCCGGTATGAGCTACGCCCTGAAAGTTGCCCGGGCTAAGAAGGGCAGCGTGTGTATGATCTGCAAGACGTCGCTCGACGAGGCCAACACCTCGTTTGCACAGGGCGGCGTTGCCAGTGTGACGAACTTAGCCGTCGACAATTTCGACAAGCACATCGAGGACACGATGATTGCCGGCGACTACATC
>CAMHHO010000141.1:0-5700 GCA_946184965.1 uncultured Prevotellaceae bacterium
CTGACAGAGGCCATCCGCCGACTGCCGCCCACTGAGCGCCTGCTCGTGCAGCAGCACTACTTCGAGCAGCAGCCGCTCACCGACATCGCCGAAGTCACCGATACCGACGCCGGCACGCTGGCCACCCGCCTGCACCGCATCCGTAAGAAACTCTATCAATATATCAAACTGAAGGAACATGGAAGATAAACGATACGACAAACTCCGGGCCTCGTTCGAGGCCAAGCAGCCGCAAATGCCTGCCGACTTCACCGAGCAGGTGATGAAGCGGATAGAAGCCAGACCGGCCAAGAGCTATTGGCGGTGGGTAGCCGCTGTAGCTTGCCTATTAATTATAATAGGTACAGGAATAGCACTATGGCCAACAGGAGATGCTGATGAGCCGGAACTTCTGGCGCAGCCACTCCCCTTCCCTCAAGGGGAGAGGCCAGGGGTGGGGTCTGTAACGTCTGCCCCCCAGAAAGGAAAGAAACTGTCCCCAACCTCTCCTCTACCGCTCGGCCCCTTGGGGACGCTTGCTACCAGAGGGACGCAAGAAGGTAGGGGAAAGGCTACGGGTAGGCGACCAAAGGTCGGGATTGAGGCTGCGCACTCTGAACCGCAGGAAAACGTTTCGACTCCTGTACTAACGGCCGAGGCTACTCACGCTTTAACGCCGGCGAATCAGGAAGCGAGCGAAGCGTCAGACATCGTGCCGCCCGACCGTCAGGCCCTCGCCGACATCTATCTGGCTGAAGCAGCCTTGCAGGTAGCCTACCGCCGACAGGCACAAGCCGAGGCGCTGCGGGCATACGCCATCAGCTTCGAGGAGGAAGACGCGGCACCGGCGCAACCCACCATCGCATTCTAACCAAAACACCAATACGACTATGAAAGAAATCATGAAAACCGTCATGACGGCGAGCCTGCTACTCGTCACGCTGACAGCCACGGCCCAGTCCGTAAAGGATATTGAGAAGCAGATGGGCTTTAAGATGACCATTGCCAGTGACCACGGAGTGGAAGTAACCAAGAGCCTCGGCCAGGAGCGCGACATCTTGAAAGAGGAAAAGCCCCTGAAATGGCGCTGCGACATCTACTCCTTCACGCTTCCCAAGAAACAACGCTACCTGCTTGACGAGATGATTGAAGAGTTCGAGACCAACGGCCGCGAGAACCCCAACTGCTACGGCATCAACAGCATGAGCGAGTCGAAGGACGGTGACCGTGTGGGCCACGAGCGGAACCTGATGGTTGGCGACGACCCTAACCGCTTTGTCGCCATCGGCAAGGACTACACCAACTTCATCAACATCAACATCCTCGACGACGCCGACACCACCAAGACTCACCGCTATGCCTACGCCCTGGAATGGCGGGACGGTAACATGGGAGCGACCGACGTGCGCTACATCGTCACCTACGCAAAGATTCCATCGGCCACCACTACCCTCGCCGACCCAAACTGGCCGTTCCTCAATCTTGGCCAGTCGAAGGTGCGAAAGGGCAGTCCCATCCTGTTCAAGGGCGATGCCCGTGTCCAGTGGGACGGCAAGGAATATCCCGTCCTGTCCCTCGACAGCCTCATCCGCGATGCCCAGCAGAAGGCGAAGGATACCAAGAAGCTCATAGAAGGACTTCGTCATAAGTACCAATCAGGTAATGCCCTTGTACTTTGGAACGACACCCTGGAACACGACACCGACCCGGTGACAGACGTTGTCATCCGCCTGCATCAAGGACAGCCTATCACGGCCGATGACCTCCTTTGCAACGACAACATCCTCCTTATCTTCTCGCTGCTCAAACAGCAGTTCCTCGCCGGACAGAACACCGAGTTCAACGCCATCTCCGTGTACACTCTCTGCAAGCGGGCCCGCGAGTACGGCTTCTTCTCGACCGACATCCCCGATGTCCCTAACGGCAAGGCCGAGCTGGAACAGCTCAAGCGCGACATTGCCCAGATGAAGGCCAACGCCACTACCGACACCATCCGCAACTACCTGCAAATGGCTATTGCGGAACTCGATAAGATTAAGTAAAGGTAGTATAAACAAAGTTTTTAAGCCCGGGACAGGGCATGGGTCGCAGAGATTGCGCCCTATGCCTTTTTGGTCATCTTCAAAGCAGAATAACAATCTTTAACGCCCACCCGTGTAATAATTTCGCAGGTTGGCTGTCTATACAGATAGAATGAGCAAGAACATGAATAACAAAGTCACCCTTCTTATACTCCTTGCGATGCTTGTCGCTTCGTCAGCCGCCTTTGCCGACATCGTCAAGGGCCGCGTGGTGGACTCGGACACTAAAGAGCCGCTGCCCGAGGCAACGGTGAAACTGACGCAGAAATTTGGCGACAACGGCTATATGATGATGAACGGCAAAGCCGACTCATTGGGCGTGTTCCTGATGCATGCCGATGGGAAGTGTACCATCGAGGTTTCGATGCTGGGCTATTACTCGAAGAAGAAGACGGTACTGGTATTTAGCGACAGTCGCAAGGACACGCTCGACATCGGTACGATAGAGCTGAAAATGTCACCGCAGATGCTGAAGGTGGTGGAGGTGACGGGCCGCGCCCGGCGCTTTACCGTCCGTGGCGACACCATTGTCTTCCACCCCGAGGCTTTCCACTTGCAGGAGGGCGCACGCCTCGACGAACTCATCCGTCAGCTGCCGGGCGTGGAGGTGGACAACCAGGGGCGTATGTCGTGGAACGGCAAGCCCATCCGCCTGACCATGGACGGCGAGAGTATGCTGGGCGGCGACCAGTTGATGAGTCAACTGCCTGCCGAGGCGGTGCAGGACATCAAAGCCTACAACAAGGCGTCGGAGTTCTCGGAGCGCACAGGCAAGGACGACGGCACGCAGGACATGGTGCTCGACCTGACCATCAAGCCGGGCTTCCTCGACCGCTGGTATGGCGACATCAAGGCGGGCTATCAGACCCCGGAGTACTACGAGGGCGAGCTGACGATGAACCGCCTGTCGAAGACCGACCCCGTGATGGTGTTCGCCAATGCCAACAACATAGACAAGACACTACGCAAGGGCATGAACAGCTGGAGCGGCAGCTGGGGTGACGGCTACGGACTGGAGCAGGGCCTGGCTGCCGGCTACCAGCATAAATGGAAGAAGAAGGAGGGCACACAGGAAATGAAAAGCCAATACACCTTCAGCGGCAATATGGCCCATGACGACGGCTGGAGCACCACGCATGAGGAGACCGAGAACTACCTGCCAAATACTGCTGCCACACGCAGCAACAGCGAGCGGTACTATCGGAATCACAAGCTTAGTCCGACGCTGAACGCCGACCTGCGCTGGGCCACCGACTCACTGAACACCTTCACCCTCCGTGCCACCGTGGAGCATACCAAGAAACGCTCGCACAGCAGGCAAGCGGAGGAGCAGAGCGAAGCATTAGCGGACGAGGGCACGATCTCCAGTCGCCCCCTTGCTACAGTTCCGTTTGCTGCGCTATTATCGCAGCAAACCCACGCCCACGATGAGGGCCGCTCCACCAAGCTCAGCACCACGGCCACGTGGAACCACTACATCAAGGACGGCGCACTCAGCGGCAGCCTGTCATTAGACTATACCGACGGAAAGAGCGACAGCTGGACTGACCGCACCGTCACCTCCCACAGGGCGTCGTTCCCCTCGTCTCAGCTGAGCCAGTTCTCCACCTCGCCCAACACTTCGCTCTCAACCGAGGCGCAGCTTCTCTTCTCTAACTGGTTCACCAAGAAATGGCTGATGAAAGCGCAATACACCTTCAGATACAGTCGCAACAGCCGCGACTGCGACTTCCTGACCGACGGCGTGGCCGATGCCGCCAACTCCTACCGCGACCGCTCTGCCAGCCGTGACCATAGCCTGAGGGTAGGCTCTACCTTCAACCTTGCACCCTTCCAAATAATGCCCAACGTCACTGCCCAGTGGCAGCGCGAGAGTCAAGACTATTGGCGCGGGCTGCTCGACACTGCCGCCGTGCGCCGCCGACTCCTTCTGCAACCTGATGTACGTGCCACGTGGAAGCTGAGCAAGACCGTAGGCTTCGAGCTGAACTACAAATACTACACGTCGCTGCCCCGACTTCTCCAGACCATCGGCTACCGCGACCTCACCAACCCGCTCTTCATCACCGAGGGAAACCCCGGCCTGAAGGACTCGCACAGCCACGACATCAAGCTATCGTACAATATGGTGCTTGCCCGTAGCCAGACCTCGCTTAGCCTTGGCATCGGCTATCAGACCAACGACCGCGACCACGTGACGGCTCTCAGCTACAATCCCGCGACCGCCGTCTATGTCAGCCACACAGAGAACGTCCGGGGCAGCCGCATATATGAGTTCCGACTCGACATCGACCAAGCACTCGGCGAACTGTTCCGGCTGGAGAACGAATTCCGCCTCAAAACGGGGCAGCACTACGGCTACCTGACACTGCTGCCCACACAGACCGAGCGGACATTGAACCGCCAGACCAGCTTCCACCCCAAAGACAAACTCACCCTGTCGTATGACAAGGACTGGCTCAAAGCCTCTGCCTTTGCCAAGATTGAGGCCGACCGTCTGCGCTTCTCTGCCTCGCCCGAGCAGAACACCACCCTCTGGAATAACGACTTCGGCCTTAACGCCGAGGCTACCGTGGGCAAGTTCGTCTTCGAGACCGACCTCACCGAGACCACCCGCCGTGGCTATGCCGCACCGTCGATGAACCGCAACCTGCTGCTCTGGAATGCTGCCGTCACATGGAAAGTCTTGAAGAACAAGGCTCGCCTCAAGCTGGAGTTGGAGGACATCCTGAACAAGCAAGACAATTTCTGGAGCGAGCGCTCCGCCTATCAGCACAGCACCTCGTGGCAGGACTTCCGCCACCACTACGTAAACATCAGCTTCACCTATCATTTAGACGCGAAAAAGAAGGACTGAGTGGTCTTCGGACAATAATAACAATCTTTAACGCCCACCCGTGTAATATTTTCGCGGGTGGGCTGTCTATATAGATAGAATGAACAAGAACCACGACACGGAAGCGCAGCGCATCAGGCGGATACTCGACGGCAGGAGCGACGAGTACGGCTACTTCGTCAGGACCTACTCGGCGCAGGTGCTCGACTTCGTCAGCCGCATGGTCAGCGACGCGGGCGATGCCGAAGAGCTGGCGCAGGACGCCTTTGTCCGTGCCTTCCGCTCCCTGGGGCAGTTCGACGGGCGCTCGTCGTGGCTCACGTGGGTGCTGCGCATCGCCTACCACACGGCGCTGAACCACCTGAAGCGGCAGCGGCTGCAATGGCTGAGCATCGACGACCTGCCACTGTCCCGTATGCTGCGATATTATCGCAGCGAACCCACGACCGACGATGACCTCGGCACCGACCGCGAGGAGCGCATACAACAGTTAGACGCCGCCATCGACCGGCTGCCGGCTGACGAGCAACTGCTGCTCCACCTCTACTACTACGATGACCGCCCGCTGCGCGACATCGCCTATATCATGGACGCGGAGCCCGGCCTGCTGGCCACAAGGCTCCACCGCATACGCAAGAAACTGTTACTGATGATGAAGGATTGAAGAATTGAAGAATTGAAAGATTGAAATGATGAACGAACAGAACGACAAAGATCTACGCGAAGCCCTGCGCCGGCGGGAAACCCGCCGGCAGAAGCCCCAGCCGTCGGCTGATTTCTGCGACAGCGTGATGCAGCGCATCG
>CAMHHO010000142.1:0-5696 GCA_946184965.1 uncultured Prevotellaceae bacterium
TGAGCAACTGCTCAAACCGCAATGTGAGTTCAAGGCGTCGGAGACGCTGAAGCAGCAGGTCATGGAGAAGGCGCGCGAGGAAATCAGACCTCAGCGCACCATCAAGCTATGGCCCTGGCTGGCTGCCGCCTGCGTAGTAGGATTCATGTTCTTGCTGCTGATGCCGCCCAAGTCGGCGACTGACGGTGAACAGCCTGTGGCAAAGGTTGAAACGCCGAAAGCCCCAGCGGCCAAGCAGGCTGAAACGACACACGAACCCGCCACCGTCAAGGTTGAGACACCACAGCAGCCAAAGGCTCAGAAACCTCGCAGGAAAGTCAGCAGAGCGAAGCAGCCCGAGCCGCAGGAAGAGCCCGTCGAAATGAGCGAAGAGACGCGGATGGAGCTGCTGCTGGCAAGCCTCAACGAAGACGAGCCGCAGATGGAGGACATCAGCACCGAAGAAGAGATTCGCCAGATGCGCATGCGCGGCGAACGACTGGTAAACATATACAAAGCAATCGATAATTAAAAAACAAGCAACAGATATGAAACGCATTATTTCTTTAACCATATTCACAGCAATGCAACTCGTTTGCCTTGCTCAAGACAATCCGAAATTAGAGAGCCTCTATGCCTACCTGAAGGCCAAGGGCATCGTGAAAAGCTACACCCTCAGTAATAAGAATGACGAGGGAATCCGCAAGTACTATAAAACCTATGTGAAGCTCTATGACGAAGGGCCGGCCCCCACTATGGACATAGACAAGACGCCGCTCGACGCCAAGACCGACAGCGCCATGCGCTTAGAATGGCGTAATCATCGTGAAGCCTTTAAGGTGATTCGCAGGACACTCGGCGAACTGACTGAAGATGCCGCCGAGAGCTACACCTACGAGTACCACCAGGGGGGGCATGATACCATTCAGACGACCATCATTCCCAAAAGCTTTTCCGAGGGCCCCGTTCCTGAAATCTTCAAATATCCCTTCGTCACAGTCCGTGGGCTGGGCAAAAGACCTGAGTTGGTCTCTTTCCGCTACCACAGCCTAACACCGAGTAGTTTTTATGGTCGTATGTCTGCCATCGGTTATGGCGATCTGTATGTCAACACCATTGTCGACACAACCCTCTACGCTAACGAGAACTTCGACGTTGAAAAGCTCCAGAAGGCCATCGCCCCATTGCTGAAGGACAAGACCATTAAGCGCCACACGATACATTGCCAGATCGACAGCACGTTTAATGTCCTTGAATATAATGACAAGATTCCTTTCGATGAATCATTCAGAAGGTGCTATGTATATCGCAAACATGGAGACAACCACCTGACAGTCTATAAGTTCACCTCAGAGGAACGAGCCAAGACGGTGCTCCACCAATTGATGGAATGCGTGCGCCAGCACATAGCCGACCACCCCAGGCAGGCCTACACCATCTGTTCCGACGAGTACTTCCCGCCACTGAACAGCGAAGAGATGTTCCGAGGAGAGCCCTTCAAAGACCCGTATTATGACAAGGGCATTCGCAAGTCGATGACCATCGACACCATCATGGACGAACATGGGTTCTACATCCTGATTAACGTCTGGGATGATGATGAAGCTTTTCCTGGTGAGTGGAAAAGGCTGAAGGAAATGACAAACGACAAGAAGGTGTATTATAGCGTTGACGACTGGTGGAAGTGATGAGCGGCGATGACAGCGATGACGATGACACCGATGACAGTGGGGGTATTTATTTGTATGATTCGTTCATTTGTTCAGACCTCCCCTAACCCCTCCTGACTCAGGAGGGGAATCCACGGCGGACAATTCCTCCCCTGAGTCAGGGGAGGTTAGGAGGGGTCTGAACAAGCGCGTTAAATTATTTTCCAGCGAAGCGGTTGAGGGCGGTGATGACGGCCTCGACCTCTCCGTCGGTCATTGCCTGATGGCAGGGGATGGAGAGTTCCTGCTCGCTGATTTGCTCGGTGATGGGCAGGCTGAGGGTGCTCCATTCGCGGTAGCAACGCTGGCGGTGAGGCGGTATGGGATAGTGAATCAGCGTCTCGATGCCGTTGTCCTTCAGGTAGGCCTGCAGTTCGTCGCGACGGGCTGACAGGACTGGGAAGATGTGGTAGACGCTGTCTGATGGCGTGGGGAGCACGATGGTGGGGTTGTTCACCTTATTTTTATATTGTGCGGCTATCTGCTGGCGGCGCGCATTGTCGGCATCGAGGTGGCGCAGCTTCACATCGAGCACGGCGGCCTGCAGCTCGTCGAGGCGCGAGTTGTAGCCCTGATAGTCGTGGACGTACTTCTGGTGGCTGCCGTAGTTACCGAGGGCGCGTACGGTCTCGGCCAGCTGAGCGTCGTTGGTGGTCACGGCGCCTGCGTCGCCCAGTGCGCCGAGGTTTTTGCCTGGGTAGAAGCTGTGGGCGGCGGCGTGGCCGAGGGAGCCGGTTCTTGGCTGCGGCAACGCCGCAGCACAGCCGACATTGCAGCCGTGAGCCTGCGCATTGTCCTCGATGAGCAGGAGGTGGTGCTGGCGGCAGAGGGCGGCTATGTGGTCGGTATATGCGCAGCGGCCATAGAGGTGGACGAGCATCAGGGCGCGGGTCTTGGGAGTGATGGCTGGGGTTATGAGGCGGTCGTCAATCTGCAGCGTGTCGAGGCGTGGCTCTACGAGCACGGGCTTCAGATGGCAGTCGGTGATGGCGAGTATGGTGGCGATGAAGGTGTTGGCAGGCACAATGACCTCGTCGCCCTCGTGCAGCCGGCCCATCTCGATGTAGGCGCGCAGGATGAGCCTCAGCGCGTCGAGACCGTTACCGCAGCCGATGCAATGGGCGGTGCCGATGTACTGGGCGTAGTGCTGCTCAAAGCGGCGGGTGGCTTCGCCTCGGAGGTACCAGCCGCTCTGTAGCACACGGTCAATGGCCTCGCGGATTTCGGCATCGTAACGGGCGTTTATTCGCTTTAGCGGCAGATATTCTATCATAGCTCGTATTCGTAAGTATCGTAGCAGACAGCGCGTGCGCCAAAGCCCTCCTTCTGGAAAATCAGTTGCTCGTTGAGGTCGGCTGAGTCGCTGACGGTCGACTTGCCGAAGTCGATGTAAGGATAGTCGGCGTACACATGATTGATAAGGTGGTCGAACAGCAGGTCGAGGGCTCCGTGCTGCTTGCCATAAGGCGTAGCCGAGATATACTGCGTGTGGAGCACCTGAGGCGTGAGGAAGAGCAGTGTGCCGCCAACGGGCTTGTCGCCGTCATAGACCAACCAGAGCTTAATGTTCTCAGGGAAACGCGATTGCAGCAGGCGCAGCTCGTCGGCAGTGTGGACGGGACGGACTGCGTACTTCTGCGTGAGGTTGACGTTGAGGATGGCCCAGAAGTCGTCGACATTAGTCGACTCACGGAACTGGAGGCCCGCTTTCTGAGCCTTGCGGAGGCCGGAGCGGCGCGACTCGGTGAACTTCAGGCGGCGGCTGGCGACGATGGTTGACGAGATGTCGCGGATGGTGAGGCGGGCGCGGCAGACGGCGGTCAGCGCATAGAGGTCTTCCTCGGCGGGCAGCTGGTGGTAAATCCAGGGGATGGCCTTGTAGACGACGTGACGGAAGCCGGCAGCGCGCAGGTAGTCGTTGATGGCCGTGAAGGCATCGAGCACGCCCTTGGCCGAGCAGCGGCTATCAGTCACCAGTCCGCCGTAGGTCAGTCCGCCATGCGAGACGAGCGTGTCGCCCTTCTCATTGGCAGGCAGCAAGGCGTAGAGACGGCCATCGCGATAGCACATCAGCGAGTGGTCGCTGAAGCGGTCGCTGTGGTAGTCCATGAAGCGGCGGTCGAAGAGGAATGTGCCGTTCTTCGACGCCCTGACGAACTGGTTCCACTCGTCGGCCATTGCTGGGGTGTATCGTTTGATAGTGAACATCAGTACTTTACTATTGCTTGTTCAGACCTCCCCTAGCCCCTCCTGACTCAGGAGGGGAATAGTGCGCCTCAGTTCCCCTCCTAAGTTAGGAGGGGTTTGGGGTGGTCTGAACCCCCGCATTAAATCGTCCCAACTTACTTTTTCCATTTTACATACTGCAGGAATTCATCGTAGTCGTAGATATAGTCGTCCTCCTCATAATGCTCGGAGGCCAAGACGAGGCAAACGGCTCCCGACGAGAAATCATCGAGCGTGCGCCACGTGTTGACATCGATGAGCAGGCCCTGCCAGGGGTGGTTCAGCAGCACCGTGCGGCGCTCGTAGCCGTTGTCGAGGGTGACGGTGAACGAGCCGCTCAGCGCCACCACAAACTGCTTCAGCCGCTTGTGGGCGTGCCCTCCCCTACTCTCGCCTCCAGGCACGTCGTAGACCCAGTAGGCCCGCTTGATGTCGAACGGCACCATCGACTGCGCCTCAGCAAACGTCAGGTTGCCACGAGGGTCGGCAATCTTGGGGAGGTCTATCAACTTAATGTCTAAGGTCGGCATAAGGATCGGTTCCAAGAACGGTTTTTGCCAGTCGCTTAGCTTTGTCACGAAGGGCAGTCACGTCGTCAGTAGGTTCGCCGTAGCAGAGCACGACACCCATGCGACGACCCTTGTGGGCCTCGGGCTTGCCGAAGATGCGAATGCGGGTGCGGTCTTCTTGCAGAGCGGTCTCCAGATTGTAGGGCAGCAACGAGCGGTCGACAGGCGTAGAAGCCTCCGTCGGCGACAGGATAACCGCCGAAGCTCCGGCATGCTCCAAGTGGATGCCAGCGATGGGCAGACCAAGAACGGCGCGCAGATGAAGCTCGAACTCCGATAGGTTAATGGTGTGGCCCAACGTCACCATACCCGTATCGTGGGGACGCGGCGAGAGCTCCGAGAAGATGACCTCGCCCTGCTTCGTCAGGAAGAACTCAACGCCCCAGATGCCGGCTCCGGTCAGCGCACGCGTCACCTTGTCGGCCATCATCTGAGCCTGCTTCAGCGCCTCGTCCGAAATCTTGTAAGGCTGCCACGACTCACGATAATCGCCCGACTTCTGCACGTGTCCGATAGGCGGACAGAACAGCGTGGGCCAGCCGTGCTGCTGGGTGACGGTGAGCAGCGTGAACTCGGAGTCGAAGTCGATAAACTCCTCGATGATGACTTCCTTCACGTCGCCGCGCGAGCCCTCCATTGCCTCGCGGAAAGCAGTTTCAAGCTCGCCCTCGTTGTGAACGTAGCTCTGACCGTGACCCGACGACGACATCAGGGGCTTCACCACACAGGGGAACCCGATTTCGTCAGCCGCTGCCTTGAACTCCTCAAAGGTCTTGGCGTAGAAGTACTTAGCCGTGCGCAGTCCCAGCTCCTTAGCAGCCAGGTCACGGATGGCGCGACGGTTCATGGTGTAGTTGACGGCACGGGCCGACGGCACCACCTGAATGCCCTGCTCCTCAAACTTGAACAGCCTCTCAGTACGGATGGCCTCAATCTCGGGCACGATGATGTCGGGCTTGTGCTTGTTGACGACTGCTTCAAGGGCATCGCCGTCGAGCATTGAAAAGACCTCGCGCTCGTCAGCCACCTGCATGGCCGGCGCATTATCGTAGCGGTCGCAAGCTATTACATACTGGCCAGCCCTCATGGCGGCAATTACAAACTCCTTGCCCAGTTCGCCTGAGCCTAACAAAAGTATCTTTTTCATAGAGCCTTAGCGGTTGTTGTACATCTTCTCGTAATACTTCTGATAGTCACCAGAGGTCACGTTGTC
>CAMHHO010000143.1:0-5238 GCA_946184965.1 uncultured Prevotellaceae bacterium
GCATGGCCGAAACCACCGAGTACTTGTTGTTGGAACCCCAACCGGCAAGGAAGATACCCACGACGCCAATCGACGAGATGGCCGTCAGCAGGAAGATGCCCACGTTGAAGTCGAGCACCGTAGCACCATTGTTCCAGGGGAGGAACGAGAAGGCACCCACAGAGCCGATAATCACTAAGAGAGGAGCAACGAGATAGAGCACCTTGTCGGCCTTGTCGACGAAGAAAATCTCCTTGATGAGCATCTTCAGCACGTCGGCAAAGACCTGCAGCAAGCCCCAATAGCCTACACGCATCGGGCCGAGACGGCACTGGAAGTAGGCGCAGACCTTACGCTCCATGAATATCAGTACGATGGCGATGAGGGCATATCCCACGAGGATAGCGACGCCCACCAGCACGCACTCTATCAATATCGCCAACCAGTCAGGGCATGCTAATGTAACCCTGAGTAATTGGTCGAACCATTGTGTTATAATTGAAAAATCAAACATAATATCTTAATTAGCGGTCAATATCAGGAATTACAAAGTCAATAGCAGCGCCGGTAGCTACGAGGTCGGCAATCTTCTGGCCGCGCAGCATCGGGTCAAGCGCACCGGTCAGCGAGAGGCCCATGGGGCGCATCTTCAGACGGTACGGGCTCTTGTCGCCGCGCGAGTCGAGATAGACGCCGAACTCACCGCTGGCACCCTCGACCGAGAAGTACCACTGTCCCTCGGGCACCTTGATGATGGGCTTCTGCTTGACGTAGAAGTCGCCCTCGGGAATGTTGTCGATGAGCTGCTCGATGATGGCCAGACTCTGGTACATCTCGTTGATGTGGATGGTGTAGCGGTCCATCGTGTCGCAGCCGCTCATCACGCATTGCTGCCATTCCACCTTGTCGTACATGTCGTAGGGGTGGTTCTTGCGAACGTCGTTGGCCCAGTTTGAGGCACGTCCGGCAGGACCGGTGACGGCGTAGGAGATACAATCCTCACGGCTCATCGGACCAACCTTCTCGAAGCGGTTGTGAGTGATAATATTGTCGCCGAACACGTCGACATACTCCTGGATGATGGGCTTCATATACTTGATGAGGTCCTTCACGTTCTTCACGAAGTTGGGGTCGATGTCGTCCTGCAGTCCGCCAATGCGGTAGTAGTTCTGAATCAGACGTCCGCCTGTGGTCTCCTCCAAGCAGTTGAGCACGTGCTCACGGTCGCGCATCGAGTAGAGGAATGCCGTCAGGGCACCCATATCCTGAGCGCAGCAGCCGACATACAATAGGTGAGAGTCGATACGCTGCAGCTCGTCCATGATGGTGCGGATATACTTGATACGGTCGGTCAGCTCAACGCCCATGCCCTCCTCAATGACTCCAACAAGTGCATGACGGTGCATCATGGCACTCAAGTAGTTAAGACGGTCAGTTAAAGCAAGCGTTTGGGGATAGGTCATTTGCTCGCACATCTTCTCGATACCGCGATGGATATAACCCAAGTGCGGATAGACGCGCTTGACGGTTTCGCCGTCGAGCACCGTCTGCAGACGGAGCACACCGTGAGTAGACGGGTGCTGCGGGCCGATGTTGATAACGTATTCATCGGCGGTGAAGAGCTTGTTCTGCTTTACCTGCAGATTGCCGTCCTTGTCGAGGTAGTACTCCAAACCATAGTCGGGCTCTACGTCGTCTTCTAGCGTGTACGAGTCGTCAAACTTCCAGTTCTTGCGGAAGGGATAGCCCTTGAAGTCAGAGCGCAGGAACAGACGGCGCATGTCAGGATGACCTAAGAACACGATGCCGAAGAAGTCGTAGACCTCACGCTCTAACAGGTCGGCCACGCGCCAAATATTCGAAACTGTAGGCAGATACGGAATCACCTCACCGTCAGTCTCGCCTGTTCCGTTCGAGGCAATACCGTCGCCGCAGACCTGCGTCTTGGCCAGCATCTTCACGCTGCAACGCTCGTGGGTGTCGGTATTCTCAAGGATGTAGATACAACCGAGACCCTCTTCGCCAAAGTCTTCGCCAACGATGGTGACAAGATAGTCGAAGTGCTTCTTGTCCTTCAAGTTCTGCATCTCCTGTGCGAACTTACCGAAATCGAATGATAAGAACTCTAACTTCATACGGCAGCCTCCTCCTTCTTTAATTCGTCAACAAACTCCTGGGGAACGTCGGTCACCACAATAGGCTCACGACGGTGGTCGCCCAGCTTGTTACGGAACGTCAGCTCCTCGTTCGATACGCCAAGCTCCTTCTCCTCGGCCGTCTGCTTGTGGTTGGCGCCGCCGAAGAATTTCTCGATCTTCACCTTACGCTGAAGCTGCATCATGCCATACATGATAGCCTCCGGGCGTGGGGGACAGCCGGGGATGAACACATCGACGGGAACAATCTCCTCGATGCCCTTCACCACGTGGTAGCTCGACTTGAACGGTCCGCCGCTGATGGCACAGCCACCGACGGCAATGACATACTTAGGCTCGGCCATCTCGTCGTACAGACGCTTCAGGGCCGGAGCCATCTTGTGGGTAATGGTACCAGCACACATGATGAGGTCGGCCTGGCGGGGTGAGTTACGCGTCACCTCGAAGCCGAAGCGGGCGAAGTCGTAGCGCGAGCAGCCGCAGGCCATGAACTCGATGCCGCAGCAGCTGGTAGCAAACGTCAGCGACCACAGCGAGTTAGCACGGCCCCAGTTGATGAGCTTGTCAAGCGAACCCGTGATGACGTTCACGCCACCCTCATGCAGCTCGTCGACAATCTTCTCCAACGACTCGTTGTCGTTCCACTCCTCGTAGGGAATCGACTTGATTTTCGGTTTCATTTCCATTCAAGCGCTCCTTTCCGCCAAGCGTAAGCCAGGCCCAAAACCAAAACTACGAGGAAGAACCCGATGCTGAGCAACGCCATAGCGCCGAAGTCCTTCACCACTACCGCCCATGGATACAGAAACACCGTTTCCACATCGAACATGAGGAACAGGATGGCGAACAGGTAGAAGCCTATACTCACCGGAATCCACGACGTACCGCGAGTGGGAATACCGCACTCGTAGGGTTCGCCTTTCACCTTTGCGTATGAGCGTGGACCTATCAGCTTAGCAACAACGTAAGCTCCCGCCACCAATGTAAATGCCGTCAGCAAGACGGTAATTAACAAAGTGAAATTCATAAAAGTTTATTTTGTTATAACAATAGTTCGCTTTTAAGCGGTGCAAAGTTACTAAAATTTTTGCAAATAATCATAATAAATGCAGAAAATTTGCAAAACGACCGCAAATATTTCCTTATCTCCCCTTAATCAAACAAACTCAGCGACAAGTCTATTTTGGATTTGTCCTCCATCTGTTCGTCAGTTTCATCCCTTTGCTGGTCACGAAACTGAAGCATCAAATCGCGGGCATCAGCATTGTTCTGGGTGTTGAGCCGATAATAGCCCCGACGTTCCGTCCGCACAATCAGCGACTGTGCCGACTTCGAATTACGAAGCAGATACTGCTGCACATAAGCATGTATCTCCTGCAGATTGGGCTGAAAGAAAAACGTGCTGTTCATGTTATAGACGTGCTTGGCCAACTGCTGCACACCTATACCCTTCTCGCCCACATCGGACAGAATCTGTAATATCTGCTTGTCGTACGTCATTCACGAAAAAGGTCGGCAAACGTGTGTGCTTACCGACCTCTTTTATAGTTGTTAATTGTCTTTATGCCAATGTAACCTTATCCTCAGCGCTTGCCAGCTTACCCTCCTTGAAGAGCCAGCCGAGACCGAGCAGGGTCTCCTCCTCGCTGATCTTTGCAGCCTTTGCAATCTCCTTCACAGAGAGAGCCTTCTCTGCTGCTGCCAGTGCCTGATAAACATCTCCTGCCTTGAAACCGGCGTTCTCAGCATTCACTGCGAGAGTTGCCTTTGCAGCCTTGGGAGCTGCAGCCTTCTTCACGGTTTCCTTCTTTGCTGCTGTAGCCTTAGTCTCAGTAGCCTTCTTTGTTGTTACTTTCTTTTCTGCCATAATGCTTTAAAAAATTAATACACGTATTGAAGTAAATACTTTCTTCTTTATTTTTGACGGTGCAAAGGTACTGCAACTTTACCATACAACTATCTGATATTTAGGCTTTTTTAGCCAAAAGACATTTATTCTTGATGTAAGTCAATTTCCATTTGTTGACAGAAGGTGGCGGTAAACGGGGCGGAACTTGGCGGTAAACGGAGCGGAAGGTGGCGGGTAAAGGCGAGAGAGGGCGAAAGGGAATTGCCCTGTAGGGGAAGAGTAAGTGTTAACCGGCCAAGCGTTCCAATTCCAGTTATTCCAATTAAAAAATGCGGTACATAACCCCCTCCTATAGAATCTATAACTAATTAATATATAGATAGTTATATATATAATCGGAGGGTTTGGTACATCCAAAAAACAAACTGGAATAACTGGAATTGGAATGCACAGTCACATTCAGATTCTTCTAAAAGGCTGATTTACAATAAAATACGATATCAAAAACAGGCTGCGCCCAAGATGCCTACACTCGGAAAAGGCTACGAATGCACCAAATTCCTGCTCTCACAGGCCTCGAAAGACATGCACGAAGCGCTGTTTCGATGGTTATACCTGCAATTTCTGCTCATTAAGTTGATGTAGAATTCATGTATTCAGACAACAAATTACTATGAACTTTGCCAAATGGGGCATTGAAATATTCAAAATGCAACGAGTTTGTGGATTTTTTGGACCATAATTTGTAGAAATACGAAGGCAAAAAATCGCCGCGACCTGATGAGGTAACGGCGATTAGTATTTTTACCTGATTTGGTTTTATTCCTCGGGCAGTTCAACCTTGAGGTTCAGCTCGTCGAGCTGCTTCTGGTCGAGGAAGCCGGGAGCGTCGAGCATGACGTCGCGACCCGAGTTGTTCTTCGGGAAGGCGATGCAGTCGCGGATGCTGTCGAGGCCTGCCATCAGGCTTACGAAGCGGTCGAGACCGAATGCCAGGCCAGCGTGAGGCGGTGCACCGTACTTAAAGGCATTGATGAGGAAACCGAACTGAGCCATTGCCTTCTCGGGCGTGAAACCGAGAATCTCGAACATCTTCTCCTGAAGCTTACCGTCGTGGATACGCAACGAGCCACCGCCCACTTCGACGCCATTGCAGACAAAGTCGTAGGCCACGGCGCGCACCTTTTCAGGAGCTGTATCGAGCAGGGGTATGTCGTCAGGATTAGGCAGCGTGAACGGATGGTGGGTAGCCAT
>CAMHHO010000144.1:0-5233 GCA_946184965.1 uncultured Prevotellaceae bacterium
AAAGGATTGCTTAGCATGCTGGAAGAGAAACCCGCCTATGCCGAGCATCCAAACGTCAAGAAGTATGAAGAGACCCTGCGGTGGATGGATACGGCTAAGGTAGTCGTGAAATCAGCAAAAAGTGATGAACAGAAAGCTGCCGACAAGAAAGCCAAAGATACTTATGTGGGCCAGCAGTTCACAGACTTTGAGATGACAGCCCCAGACGGGAAGACACACAAACTGAGCGAGTACGTAGGCAATGGCCGCTGGGTGTTAGTCGACTTCTGGGCCTCATGGTGCGGTCCCTGTCGCAGAGAGATGCCCAACGTGGTGGCTGCATACGAGAAGTTCCACGAAAAGGGTCTCGATATCGTGGGCGTGTCGCTCGACGGACAGAGGGCACCGTGGGTGGAGGCCATCGAACAACTGAAGATGCCCTGGGTGCATCTCTCCGACTTGAAAGGCTGGGAGTCGCTGGTGACCAAGGTCTATAAGGTCAATGCCATCCCCGACAACCTGCTCATCGACCCGCAGGGCAAGATTGTGGCCCGCGGACTTTATGGAGAAGGCTTGGAAGCCAAGTTGGCAGAGGTCCTCAAATAACGTAGGACTCGCGTAAAGACAATTTGAGCCTAATGACCGATTGGGGCTTAAAGATTATTGAGCAGCGCTGTCTTTCCGTCGGCAATGAGCTTCAGTACCAGTTCGCCGAAGAGCGTGTTCTGCCATGCAAACCAGGGGCGGGTGAACTTCGTAGCGTCGTCCCTGTGGAACGACTCGTGCATGAAACCTGTCTCGGCATCAGTCTGTAGCAGCATCCGCATACAGTGACGTATCTCGTCGTCACTCTGAGCCGTAAAACATTTCATCATGATGCTCATGGGCCACACCATGTCGTAGCCGATATGGGGGCCGCCGATGCCCTCGCCAGCCTTGCCGCGAAAGAACCAGGGGTTGTCCTCACTCCACACGAAGCGGCGCGTGTTTTGGTAGACGGGGTCGTCCATAGGCACGTCGCCTAAGTAGCCCATCGCTAAGAGCGACGGCACGTTGGCATCGTCCATCAGCAGGTGGTTGCCGAAGCCGTCGACCTCGAAGGCGTAGATTTTACCGTATTTGGGATGCTCCACGATGGCATACTTGTGCAGCGCCTGCTCCACCTCATCGGCCAGCGAGGTACAGGACTGCGCAAGGTCTGTGCGATGGTTTACCTTGGTCAGTATCTCGGCGGCCTTGCGCAGCGAACTGACGGCCATGAAGTTAGAGGGGATGAGGAATGGCAGGATGGTGGCATCGTCGCTGGGGCGGAACACGGAGACGATAAGCCCTATAGGACGGACGGGGGCCCCATAGCCGTCCCATCCTACGGTGTCGAAGGCCCGGTCGGTCTTTCGCAGAAAGCGGTAAGGCCCGCGTCCCTCCTTGCGCTGTTGCTCTCGGAAGGTCTGCAATATCTTGGTAATAGCCTGCAGCCATACATCGCCGAAGACGCTGTCATCGTCCGTCACCCGCCAATATTCGTAGGCCAGACGGATGGGGTAGCACTCGGAGTCAATCTCATATTTCCGCTCGTGCAGCTCGGACTTCATGTCGGTCTTGTCGCTCTGCCACTCGCCGCCTGTCGGTCCGTCGTTGAAGGCGTTGGCGTAGGGGTCGATGTTGATGCACTTCCACTGCCGCAGGATGACGCCGCGCAGCATCTTCTTAAGCGCAGGATCGTCGTTGGCAAACTGCACGTATGGCCACACCTGTGCCCCTGAGTCGCGCAGCCACATGGCGTGGATGTCACCCGTATAGACAAAAGTGTCGTCCTCGCCGTCAACCACCCGGTAGTGGACGGTGGTCTCCAACGTGTTCGGGAAACAGTTTTCGAACATCCACGCCAGTTTGGGGTTCCCGCTGAGCAGACGCTTCACCTCGTCAATCTTCTTGTCGATGACCTCCGAGCGGAATAGTCTGTCTTCCACCTTCGGACGCCTGGACTCCTGGGCGTTTGTGCTCAGCCACAGGCAGGTCAGAAGCAATACAATCTTTCTCATCGGCAGTTATGGTCTGTTTTGTTTCTTTGTACCAAAGTCAGAGGGCTGAGCCCCCATCTGGAACTCGATGGTGCCGCCGCGGACTATATCGTCGTACATGATGTATGAACGTGTATAGGGCTTGCCGTTCAGGCGGACACTTTGGATGTAGATATTCTCATTGCTGACGTCATGGGCCTTGATGGTAAAGGTCTTGCCGTTGCCAACCTTCATCGTCACCTCTGGGAACAGTGGAGAGCCGAAGATGTATTTGCCGCCGGCAGGCTCCACCTGATAGATGCCCATTGCCGAAAGGATGTACCACGCCGACATCTGCCCCACGTCCTCGTTGCCGCTCAGTCCGTCGGGGGCATTTCGGTAGAGTTCGCCAAGCGTTTGTCTGATGAGCTTTGCCCCCTTCCAGGGCTGCCCCACATAATTATACATATAGAGCACGTGGTGGCTGGGTTCGTTGCCATGAGCATACTGGCCGATGAGGCCGGAGATGTCGGGGGGAGCCTCTTCGCCTAAGTCACCATCGACGATGAAGAGGGAATCGAGCTTCGAGATGAATCGTTGCTCATTGCCAAAGAGCGACACCAGTCCGTGGACGTCGTGGGGCACGAGCCAGGTGTACTGCCAGGCGTTGCCCTCGGTATAGTCGCGGTTCTTGGGAGCAGAGTGGAAGGGATTGAAAGGATTTGAGGAGTCTGAGAACGAAAAGCGTCCCTTGCTGTCGAGGCCGCGCATAAAGCCCGTTGCAGGGTCGAAATACTTGCGGTAGCTCTGGGCCCGTCGGTCGAAGTATTTCTGGTCGGCCTTATGCTTGAGTTTCTCTGCCACACGAGCCACGCACCAGTCGGCCAGTGCATACTCCATTCCGCGACCAACGGTTTCCTTGTCACTGAACAGGTCGCAGGGAATGTAGCCGTACTCCTTCAGCAGCTTCAGGCCGCGCTCGTCGAGCATGGCCGACGCCTTCATGGCCTCAAGAGCCTGTTCGCGCTGCGTCGTCAGCCCCTTCAGCACCAGGTCGGCCAGCACGGGGATGGCGGGATTGCCCACCATGCAGTTAGTCTCGCAGCCCATGAGGTGCCACACGGGCAGCTTGCCCTGTTCGCGCCAGATGTTCAGCATCGTCGTGGCGATGTCCTCCTGTCGCTCAGGGTGAATGAGTGTCATCAGCGGGTGGGCTGCACGATAGGTGTCCCACAACGAGAAGGTGGTGTAGTTCATGTAGTCGCCCTGATGCACCTCGCCGTCGGACCCTCGGTATTTGCCGTCGACGTCGCAGAATACCGACGGTGCCGTCATCGTGTGATACATGGCCGTATAGAAGATGGTGCGCTGGTCGGGCGTGCCGCCTGTCAACTGGATTTTCCGCAGCTGTGCGTCCCACTTGCGGTCGGCCTCGGCCACAGTGCCCCTGAAGTTCCAGCCCTGCTGTTCAGCCTTCAGGTTAGCCTTGGCACCCTCGATGCTGACAGCCGAGAGTCCCACCCTTATTAACAGGGGCTGGTCGCCGCCGACGAAGCGGATGACCTTGATGTTCTTCTCATCTTTGCAAATCTCCACAGGACGCGAGAACTCAGCCACGAAGAACACCTTCTGGCGGTCGGCCCATCCATGCGAGAAGCGATAGCCGGAGATGACGGTCGGACTCTCCTGGCGCGCCTGGCAGTCGGTGACGCCGTCCCCACCGATGCCCTGCTGCAGGTCAATCCTCATATAGCCCGTCGCTGCGTTGGCAGGCAGGGTGTAGCGGTGCAGTCCTGTGCGCTCTGTAGCCGTCAGCTCCACGCGGATGCCGTTGTTGAGCATCACGGAGTAGTAACCCGGACTGGCATACTCAGCCCGATGCGAGAACGTCACCTGTTTCTGCTCGGCATTGAGCACGGGCAGAAAGGCTATATCGCCCAGGTCGGCACAGCCCGTACCGCTGAGGTGCAGATGGCTGAAGCCGATTATCACCGAGTCGCTGTAGTGATAGCCCGAGCACCAGTCCCATCCGTTCAAGCGGTTCGTGGGGCCAAGCTGCACGAAACCGAAGGGCACGTTGGCACCAAGGAACACATGTCCGTGCCCGCCCGTTCCAATTATGGGATTGACGAGAGCAGTTAATGATTCCTCGGGGCTTCCGCCGTGAAGGAGAGGAGCTGTTAGTCGGACGAACACGGGATAGTGGTCTGAGGGCAGCCGGCGCTGGTCGGTCCAGTAGGTGTTGGTCAGCACGCCGTATCGGTCGACGGTAAACTGCGGCGATACAAGCACGTGGTCGATGCGGCTGCGGGTTTTCCGTTCCTGGTGAAAGGCGTTGAATGTCCCGTTTTCGGCAAAGCGCAGGCGGGCTGCCGCGTAACTGTCGACCAGCTTTCCCGACTGTGTGAAGATGCCGTATATCTCGTTGTTCTGGTCGACGTTGAAGTCACCCGTCAGCACTACGGGAACATCTGCCTGCTGGCTGATGCGCTCCACCACCATCTTGGCTGCCTCTCGGCGGGCTACGACGCCCACGTGGTCCATGTGCAGGTTGTAGAAGTAGAACCGCATACCTGTCATCATGTCCTCAAACAGTCCCCACGTGCAGATGCGGTTGCAGGCGGCGTCCCACCCTAAGCCGGGCTTGTCGGGTGTCGGCGAGAGCCAGAAGTGCCCGTCGTCTACCAATCGGAGTCTTTTCTTGTCGTAGAAGATGGGGGCGTATTCTCCTGCCTGTTTGCCGTCGTCGCGCCCCACACCGATGTAGCCGTAGCCGTCGAGTCGCTGGAGCATGTCGTTCAGCTGCTGCTCCAGCACCTCCTGGGCTCCGAAGATGTCGGGATGCTCGAAGTTCAGCTGGTCGCACACCACCGGGCAGCGCTGTGCCCAGCTGTTGCCGCTGTTTTCGTCATCGCTGTTCTGATACCTGATGTTGTACGAGCCCACGTAGATCTGTTGGGCACTGGCCGTGAGCGCAGCCACCCAGAGTAGGACGAAGGTTTTAAAGACTCTGTTCATGTCAATAATGTTTATTTCGATGCAAAAATAACCAAAAATCTTGAATTGTAGAAAAAAAAGTCGTATCTTTGCCCCGTAATCTTTGAAAAACCATCAATAAAGTATTAAAAACCTATGAACGAGATTCAGAATCTACAGCCGCAGTGCATCTGGAAGAACTTCTATGCACTGACACAGGTGCCCCGTCCGAGCGGACACCTCGAGAAAGTACAGCAGTTCCTGCTGGAGTTTGGAAA
>CAMHHO010000145.1:0-5161 GCA_946184965.1 uncultured Prevotellaceae bacterium
TGGGCCAACGGCGACCCCGCCACCAACAAATGGGCCAAGATGCGTGCCGACGCCGGCCACCCGAAGCCCTTCGGACTGAAGTACCTGGGTCTGGGCAACGAGGAGAAGATCTCGCCTGAGTTTACTGAGCGCTTCAAGTACATATATGAACGCGTGAGGAAGGCTCATCCCGAGATTGTCATCGTGGGCACCGCCGGCCCCGGCTCACACCCCGAGAATCCCGACTTTGAGGCAGGCTGGAAGCTGGCCGAGGAGCTGGGCATGCCCATCATCGACGAGCACTACTACGAGCAGAACAAGTACTTCCTCTCGAGCCGCCAGTACGACAAGTACCCCCGCGACCGCAAGACGAAGGTCTATCTGGGTGAGTATGCCGCCAAGGACAAGAAGCTCATCGACGCACTGGCCGAGGGTCTGTACCTGCTCCACGTAGAGCGCAACGGCGACGTGGTCTGCATGACCTCGTATGCCCCGCTCTTCGCCCGCAAGAACGCCACCAACTGGAACCCCGACCTCATCTACTTCGACAACGAGCGCCCGTTCCTGACCTGCAGCTACTACGTGCAGCAGATGTTCGGACAGTCGAGTGGACAGTACTACTACGGCGACTGCGTCAGCTTCGAGGGTGATGCTGCCGGCATACAGCAGCCCCAGCAGGACGTCCACTACGGACAGTCGGTCATCCTGAACGTGAAGACGCGCAAGCTGTTTGTGAAGCTCGTCAACGCCGGCGACCAGGAGAAGAAGGCCAACGTCAACCTGAGCCGCTTCGGACTGAAGAAGACCGCCAAGAAGACGTTGCTCACCGGTAAGCCCGACGACGAGAACAACTTCGACAAGCAGCCCATCGCCCCGCAGACGGAGACCATCAAGGCCAAGAAGAAGTTCGACATCGACCTTCAGCCCTACTCTATGGTGATGCTTGAATATCAGTTATAACCGTTTGACAATGAAAAATCTAATCATAAAGGGGTCAGCCGCGGCCATTGCCGCGTTGCTGACCCTTCATGTTCAGGCGCAGCCTGCAGCCGACTGGGAGAACCCCGACGTGCTCGGCATCAATAAGCTGCCCTACCACGCCACGCTCCAGCTGCCGTCGCGCGAGAAGGAGTGTCAGGAAATCGTGAGTCTCGACGGCCAGTGGCTGTTCCACTGGAGCCGCAACCCCGAGGAGCGGCCCAAGGACTTCTGGCGCGAGGACTACGACGTCAGCCAGTGGAACAAGATCACCGTGCCCGGCAACTGGCAGACGCAGGGCTACGGCACACCTATCTATATCAACATCAACTACCCGTTCGTCAAGGACCGTCCGAAGGTGACTACCGAGCCGCCCCGCGACTGGACAGCCTACGAGAACCGCAACCCCGTGGGCTCGTACGCCCGGTTCCTGGACGTGACGAAGGAGATGCTCTCGCAGAATCTCATCCTCCACTTCGGCGGCGTCCACTCAGCCTTCTACGTCTGGGTGAACGGCCAGCGGGTGGGCTACAGCCAGAACTCGATGTCGCCGGCGGAGTTCGACGTGACGAAATACCTGCGCGAAGGCCGCAACAAACTGGCCGTCGAGGTGTACCGCTGGAGCGACGGCTCATACCTTGAAGACCAGGACATGTGGCGCCTGTCGGGCATCTTCCGCAGCGTGCAGCTGTGGGTGCGCCCCCTGGTGCATATCAGCGACTACCGGGTGACGGCTGTTCCCAATGCCGACTACTCGGAGGCCGCCGTCCGGGGAACCGTCTTTGTGTGCAACACAGGCAGGAAAGCGGCCAGGAACCTCAGTCTGGCTTTCACCATCGACGGCAAGACGATGACATACAAGGTCGGCAAAATTCTCCCCGGCGATACCATCGGCATTCCCGTGTCGCATGACATCAGTCAGCCCCGACTCTGGTCGGCCGAGAAGCCCAACCTCTATCCTTTCAGCATCGACCTGGGGGCTGAGCATTTTGACTACCACCTCGGCGTGAAGAAGGTCGAGGTGGTCGGCGAGGTATTCAAGATTAACGGCAAGAACGTGAAGCTGCGCGGCGTGAACCGCCACGACCACCACCCCGTGACGGGCCGCTACGTGGACGATGCCACCTACGAGCAGGACATCCGACTGATGAAGCAGGCCAACGTCAACTTCCTGCGCACGTCGCACTACCCCGACCGCGAATATATCTACGAGCTGTGCGACCGCTGGGGCATCTACGTGATGGACGAGGCCAACCACGAGACCCACGGCTACGGCTATGCCAACCACGTGATGGGCGAGGACCTGACGTTCCAGCGGGCACACGTCGACCGTGCCGAGTCGCTCGTGAAGCGCGACTTCAACCACCCCTGCGTCATTCTCTGGAGCCTCGGCAACGAGGGCGGCGTCGGGCCGAACATCGAGGCGATGTATAATAAGGTACGCGAACTGGACCAGACTCGCCCACCCTTCTACGACAGCGACCGCCGCTACTCGGCCATCTGGGACGACAGCTATCTCTACCCCGACGACCTGCGTAAGAACGCCCAGCAGGTCACCGACAAGCCCTTCATGATGCGCGAGTATGCCCACGCCATGGGCAACTCATGCGGCAACCTCCAGGAGTACTGGGATGTCATCTATGCCGACTCCAGCATCTGCGGCGCCGCCATTTGGGACTGGGTGGATCAGGGATTAAGCCTCTCCCCCGCCCCCTCCCCCGTAGGGAGGGGAGCACTGGGGCAGAAAGCCTCCCCTTCCGGGGGAGGTTTGGAGGGGGCCTTCCTCTACGGCGGCGACTTCGGCGACAAGCCTAACGACGGACCGTTCTGCATCAACGGCCTCATCGCCCCCGACCGCAAGCCTCATCCCCACTACTACGAGGTCCAGAAGGTCTACCAGCCCATTACCTTCATCCGCGAAGGCAATGACATCCGTCTCATTAACCGTGACCAATTTACCGCCCTCGACGAATACGACATCAGCTACGACACGCTGCGATATGACGGCGAGACGGTGCTCAATGTCAAAGCCCGGCTGAAGGAGGACAAGCCCTGGGCCGAGAAAGGCTTTACTGTTGCCCGCGAGCAGTTTGTGCTTAAGTCCTACGAGTTCCCCGCTCCCACCGTTCCCGCAAAGAAAGTGGCCGCCACGGGCATCACTGTTGAGGGTAATGCCCTCACGTCGTGGATTGTTGACGGCCGTGAGATACTGCAGGCCCCCCTTGAACCGTATTTCTGGAAACCCGAGAACGACAACCAGAACGCTGCCGGATTCGCCCGCCGCACCGCCGTTTGGAAGGATGCCACCGATGTCACCGTGAAATACACTGCTCTCAGCGAACGCAGCATCCTGGTCGAAGTAGACTACCAGCCTACAAGTACCAACAAGCCCGTCATGCCGAAATTCGGTATGCGTATGCGACTGCCCGCCGACTATACCAACATACGCTACTACGGCCGCGGACCGTGGGAGAACTATCCTGACCGCAAGCAGTCGGCCCTCCTTGGCATCTACGAAATGCCGCTCAGCGACTACGAGACGGAGTACATCCACCCGCAGGACAACGGCAACCGCTGCGACGTCCGCTGGTTTGAGATTGGCAAGCTACGCATCGACGGCTGCCAGCCGCTCTGCATCCGCGCGTGGGACTACGGCGAGGAGGACCTCGAAACAGCCAGGCACCCGAACGAAATACGCCGCGGACGTTTCGTCAATCTGAACATCGACCTCAACATCCACGGCGTAGGCGGTACCGACACCTGGGGCAAGCGCACGCTGCCGCAGTACACCATCGACGGCAACAAGCCCCACCACTACAGCTTCATCCTCACGGCTGAGAAGAAGGAATAGTGCCTACTTCTTCAGCACCTTCTTCCCGTTGGCAATGTAAACACCCTTGCCAGCGGGATTTTTCGTCTGTCTGACGCCGCTGAGCGAAAAGGTGCCGGCGTCAGTCTTATCGCCGAGCATCTGTATAGACTGCACAGACGTATCAATGCCTTTTCTATATACGCGGTACTCGCCGCCGGCAACGGTCTGCAGGTCGTACTCATAGACCTTTTTCACACCGAGCTTCGGCTTCGCCGTGAGCGACTTGGCCAGCAGCGGTTCCTTCACGTCGGCAGGGGCGAAGAGCGGATTGGGGCAGTCGCCCTCGGCCTCCGTCAGCCCGTCACCCTCTAACTCAACGTAGGAGCGCAGGCGCAGGGTGCCGCCGATGGTGGAGCGCACGACGGCGGATAGCAGTTTCGCTTCATTCCACTCCTCGTCAACCTCAAAGCCGCCACGAGCCTTCAGACCGCTGACACTGCCCTGTCGCCATACCGCAGGTAGGGCGGGCAACAGGTGGACGGCGCCGTCGTGGCTCTGCAGCAGCATCTCGGCGATGCCCGCCGTGGCGCCGAAGTTACCGTCAATCTGGAACGGCGGATGGGCGTCGAACAGGTTGGGGA
The DNA here is from genome assembly GCA_946184965.1 of uncultured Prevotellaceae bacterium. Classification (GTDB taxonomy): domain Bacteria; phylum Bacteroidota; class Bacteroidia; order Bacteroidales; family Bacteroidaceae; genus Prevotella. Next base: position 4,411 of record CAMHHO010000145.1, read on the forward strand.
ACGTGCGGCCGTTGGGGTACTGCCCCGTGGCATCCTCCGACGGCAGCAGGCGCAGCATGGTCTTCAGGATGGTCAGGGCGTGGGTGCCGTCGAGCATACGTGCCCAGAAGCAGATCTTCCAGCCGAGACTCCAGCCCGTGGCCTCGTCGCCGCGGTCGGTGAGCGTCTGCTTGGCAGCGGCAAACAGTTCGTTATGGCTGTAGGGCGATATCTGGTTCGAGGGGAACAGGCCATAGAGGTGCGAGATGTGGCGGTGATGGCGGTCGCTGCCGTCGGCATCGATGAGCCACTCCTGCAGCTGCTTGCGGCTGCCTATCTGCATCGGCGGCAGTTGCTCGAGTGTCTCCTCGAGCTTCTTCTGGTAGTCAGCGTCCTCGCCAAGGATGCGGGCGGCCCGCAGCGTGTTCGACAGCGCGTCGAACACAATCTGGTTGTCCATCGTACAACCGGCGGTGATGGGCGTCGACTTGCCAGCAGGCCCCTGCTCGGGACTGACCGACGGCACGACGACCAGCCAGTTGTTGTAGCCGGGATGTGGCACCATATAGTCGAGGTAGAAGTCGGCGGTACCCTTGATGACGGGGTACCACTCGCGCAGGAATTCCACGTCGCCCGTATAGAGGTAGTGCTGCCACAGGTGGGTGGCCAGCCACGCGCCGCCGTTGGGGTACATGCCCCAGAAAGCGCCGTCAACCGGTCCGGCCACGCGCCAGAGGTCGGTGTTGTGGTGGGCCATCCAGCCGCCGCAGTT
>CAMHHO010000146.1:0-5132 GCA_946184965.1 uncultured Prevotellaceae bacterium
GGTCCTTGCCCTCTGAGCAGTGCCACAGCGCGCCGCCCTTTGCAGCCAGCACGCCATGCAGGAACTTGCCGTAGTTGGCCTGCGACTGCGGGTCGGTCACGATGGCCGGATAGAGTTGCTTGGCCATCTCCTGTACCTTGGTGTCGAAGGCGAGGCCTAAGAGCACGTCCACCATGCCGGGGGTGGATAACTGTCCTGAGCCCGCACCGTACTGAGCCATGGCGGCTATGAGCGTCTCGGGCATCGTGGAGAGGTGGGTGTAGGTCACACCGCTGATGACGCGGTCGGGGGCTTCGGCATATTCCTGGTCGAAGCGGAAGTCGAAGACGTCGCTGAGGTGATACTGGTCCTGGAGGATGGCCACGTCGGCATCGGTGGCCTTCGTCAGTTTGGCGCTACGCACGAGCATGTCGAAGCGCACGGTGCGGCCGTCTTGCATGACGAGTCCGCCCAGGTCGCGGGCGTTATCCACACCTTCGAAGTTGATGACGCGCTGTCGTGGGGTGACAACAGGATTGTCGGCAGAATCATTGGCGCACGACGTAAGCATACCTTCGCCGCAGACGAGGGTGGCGGCAAACACCCAATAAAAAAGCTTTTTCATTGTTTTAAAATGTTTGTTATTACTGTTATGACTATTACTTTTTTGCAAAAGTACGAATTTTTTTTTAAGCCAGCAAGTATATTTTGCGGCAGTTATGGCAAGGTTTGCCATTTCTGTCGCAAATCTTGTATATGCGCCGCATGCTTCTCTGCCAGAAATCGTCTGTTTTGTTGGAATGAGCCGGAAATCGCCGTAACTTTGCATCGTCAAACAGAACAAATAAGTATAACAATAAAAAATAAAAAGATTATGGCAAAGACAAGAATGATGGTAAAGCAGGTGCTCATGAGCATCGTTACCCTGGTGAGTTTCGTAATGGCACAGTATGAGGACTTCAGCCGCGTGACAAGTATCGGTGGCGGGCTCATGAGCCGGACGGAAATGTCGGCTTGAAGATTTTTCGGGTGAAAAAGTTTGCAGAGCAAGAAAAAAAGTTACTTTTACATAAAAATAAGGAAAGCGATATGGAATTCAAGACAGACGACGGGAAATTGACAATCGCCCTGGAAGGAGAGATAGACTCCTGTAACGCCAAGGCCGTGGGCGAAGAGGTAAGGGAGATCCTGGCTGCACATAGGCAGATGCCGGTCGTGTTTGACGCAAGCGGCCTTCACTACATCTCAAGCGCCGGCCTGAGGGTGCTGCTCGGCGTGCAGAAGCTCAAGGCACCGGAGAAGGTGACGGTTCAGAACCTGACGCGGGGCATCTACGAGATATTCGACGAGACAGGGTTCACAGACCTCATGGACGTGAAGAGGAGGGTACGCGAAATCCGTCTGGAGGGTGCCAAGGTCATTGGCGAAGGTCAGAGCAGCACGGTGTATAGGATAGACCGTGAGACCATCGTCAAGCTCTACAAACAGGGTGTGCCGCTGGCCAAGATAGAGCAGGAGAAAGACTTCTCGAAGAAGGCCTTCGTGGCCGGCATACCCACGGTAATCTCCTACGACCTGGTGAAGTGTGGCGACAACTACGGCGCCGTGTTCGAGATGGTGGACCATGCCGACACCGTGGGGCACACGCTGACAGCCCACCCCGACCAGTTCGACAGCATCATGCGGAAATTCGTAGATGCCTACCGTCTGATTCATCATACCAACATCGAAGACATGGGCGGTTTCGTCTCGCTGAAGGACACCTGGATGCGATGGGCCGACGGCATGCAGGCCAATGGCTCCTTCCTGCCTGCCGAGTGCGATATGCTGCGGAGGATGATTGATGCCATACCAGAACGCCCGACGATGGTGCATTGCGACTTCCATGCCGGCAACGTGATGTATCAGCGCGACCGGATAGTGGTGATCGACATGGCCGACATAGGCTATGGCCACCCCATATTCGACCTGGCTGGCGGTGCCTTCCATGCCCGCTACAGCCACTTCCCCACCCGGCAGAAGGTGCACGGCATGAGTCAGGACGGTATGCTGCGCTTCTGGGACACGCTGCTCAGGCTCTATTTCAATACCGACGACGAGCAGCGACTGGAGGAGATTCGCGAGATGACGAGTGCCTTCGGACTGCTGCGCGGCGCGCTCTTCCCCATGAAGCACGTGCAGATAAAGCCCGAAGTGAGGGACTATCATGTGGCAGAGACGCGCCAGCATCTCTTCCCCCGCATCGACTGGGCAATGGATCAGGTAAAACGTCTGGATGAATTTTTTGGAAAGGAGTGAGCAATATGAAAAACAAGCAAGTCATCTTTACCCTTGCCGCACTGTTGGCGGGCATCGTCTGTGGTCTGTTGATGCAGTACTGCCTGGACGGGCAGACGCTGACAACCGTCAAAGGCAGCGTCTTGTCGCCTGTGCGCGACGTGTTCCTCAACGCGCTGAAAATGCTGATGGCCCCCGTGACGTTCTTCGCCATCCTCTCGGGCGTGACCAATATATCCGACACCTCGCTGTTGGGAAAACTGGGCGGCAAGATGGTCGGCGTGTCAGTCTTCATGCAGGTGCTGACGACGCTGTTCGGCCTCGGCCTGGCGCTGCTCCTGTTTACTGGCGACCTGACGTATATTCAGGAGGGTAGCAAGGTGGGCGTGGGCGATTATCCCTCGCTGACAGAGTTGCTCTTCGGCATCGTGCCCAAGAACCTGGTCGACCCGTTCAAGGGGGAGAACATCCTGCAGACGATCTTCATCGCCATATTCTTCGGCATCGTCATCAACAAGATGGGCGACAAGGCCCGTCGCCTGGTGGAGCTCAGCGACCTCATGTTCCAGTTCTCTATCGTCGCGCTGAAGATGATTGTCCACATCATTCCCTTCATCGTGTTCCTGAGCATGACCGCACTCTTTGCCAGCACAGGCATCACGACCATCCTGGCCTTCGGCAGACTGTTTGGCGGACTGGCCGTCGGCGTGCTGATAGTATGGGTCGTAGGGGCTCTGACGACACTGCTCTTCGCACGGCTGTCACCACTCTGCCTGACCAGGCGCCTGGCAGCACTCAGCCCGCTGGTGTTCACCGTGTCAAGCTCCCATGCGCGACTGCCTTTCGTGCTGAAGTTCTGTAGCGAGCGGCTGGGCATCGACCCGAAGCTGGCGGCATTCTCCATCCCCGTGGGGGTGCAGCTCAACAAGGCTGGCAACTGCATCTTCTTCTCGCTGATGACCATGCTGATGATACGTGTGTACGACATCCCGGTGACGCCCGACCTGATGCTCACCCTGCTCGTCTCCGTGTGCATCATGTCCATCGCCAAGCCGCCTGTCCCCTGCGGCGGCATCATCTGCCTGGCCTATCTCTTCTCGCTTGTCGGCGTTCCCGCAGAGGCCATTTCCGTCGTACTCTGCATAGACCCCATTGCAGCGATGTTCAATGGCGTCTGCAACGAGAGTGCCAACATCACCACGTGCTTCATCCTCGCCAAGGATAACAAGATGCTGGACAAGGACAAATACTATGGAAGAAGTTAGAAGAATTAAGAGTTAAGAATTAAGAGTTAAGAAATGTCGACTATCGCCGAGTAAGAGGTAATATGTAAGAGTGGGCCTACGGAGTACATTATCCGTCTTACATCTTACTCGCAGCGAAGCGAGAATACTTCTAAAATCTAAAATCTAACGTCTAATGAATTGAAGAATTGAAGTTGCGACTTCAGCGATGCGTCACCCCCAGTCGGTTTATGCGATTGCTTCTACATGGAATTTTCAGAAAAAGGGTGTCAGGGTGACAGAACGCCCTGACACCCTTAAACTGATTTTTCTTTGTGTGCGCGCTCGTGCGTACATTGTTACTTAGGACTACGGGTCAATCCCAAAAGTCGGTCACTACAACAGGCTTCTGGGACTGATCCCCTTTTTCAGAGTTTCATTTTTTCTTTTTCATGTGTTTTGCGACAGTTATGGCAAGGTTTGCCGTTTCTGCCGTAAATTCCGTATATGCGCCGCAAGAGGGAGAGTTGAAAAATGGAAGAATTGAAGGATTGAAGCCAGAAAGTGCGTAACTTTGCATCGTCAATCAGACAAAACAACGTTCTTTGACTTAGTGATACAGATTACGATAAAAGAGGTACAGACCGCAGCGCCTCACCTGAGGTGCTTACTACATCAGTTTCGCCCTGGCTGAAAACAAGAAAAGGGCAACCCGGCAAGAACGTAGAGACCTCCCCTAACCCCTCCTGTAGGAGGGGGATAGTTACTACAGAAGGGCTTGCAGGGTATTCATCCCCCTCCTACAGGAGGGGTTAGGGGAGGTCTACTACATAACAATATATAAATAGGTATAAACAAATAAAAAGATAAAGATTATGAAGAAGAATTCAGTATTGGTAAAGAAGGTGCTCATGAGCATCGTTACCGCAGTAGTTTTCGCATTTGGTTTCACCGCATGCACCGATGACGCACTTGACAGTCCACAGGCACCCAATGAGGCCGAACAGGCCGGACAGAGCAGTTCGGGTGAGGTGCTGGAAGCCTACGGCCTGACCTGGCACAACTTCGACAAGGACGACCAGAATCCCATCCAGATTCTGAACGCCGACACCACCGAGATCAGCGTCAGCAAGAAACTTGCCGACAAGCTGGGCATCCAGTCCTTCGTAGGCCACCCCCTCGGCATCTGGCAGGACATCTCTCAGCTGCCCTACGCCCGCAAGGCTGTTGAAGAGACGCTCGTTGGCGACCGCTATATTCTGAAGGTCACCCGTGCCACCGTTGCAGAGCTGATCGGCGAGAAACAGGCATCGCTGAGCACGCAGGTGTACGTGAACAACAACGAGAAGAATGTTCAGACCCGTGCTGCCGATGACGGCATACCCACCTATGCCGCCAAGTATATGGACGAGGAGAACACCATCCACCCCTCGGTGGTTCACCTGACCGATCCCTACGGCTACGACAACGACTACCATACGGATGAGGATGTACCCGACACGAAGATGACCCGTGCCGCCGAGAGCGGAAACTATCAGTACATGACCGCCGACGAGTTAGCCAATGGCAACACCCGCTGGTCGTCAAGCCGCCGCATCATCTCTGCCCACAACACCATCAAGTTCGACCACGACTTCGAGATAGACGAGGCCA
>CAMHHO010000147.1:0-5033 GCA_946184965.1 uncultured Prevotellaceae bacterium
GTCCCAAGACGTGGATATGGCGCGTCAGCCTGAACACCTGCTGCAACATCGATCGAGGCAAGAAGCGGCATGTACCAACCGTCCCGCTGATCATCGACAAGGATGTGATGAGTGTTTCTGATGAGGGTGGTCGTCAGATCAAGATGCTCTACGAGCGTATCAACCGCCTTGAGCTGTTCGACCGCGCCATCATTCTTCTTTGGCTGGAAAGTATGCGGTATGACGAGATTGCGGCGATAGTGGGTATTTCCACTTCGGCAGTCACCAGCCGTCTGTTCCGAATCAAGGAACAACTCAAGTCAATGTCAAACAATTAAAACCGTAAAGCTATGTCAGAGAATGTTTTAGAGCTCAATGAGCTGGAAGATTTGAAATGCACTTATAACTTGATGGACGAGCGTCTGGACGGTCAGGAGATAGTTTCCGATGAGCAGCTGCGCGAGGTCATGATGCGCAAGTTCAGCGATATGCGTCAGAACGCCAAGGAGTGGTTAATCTGGATGAACGTGGTCTTTGTGCCCGTGTTGCTTTGGGACTCCTGGACCAGGAGCCGTCTCACCCTGCTGGGCATCATATTGCTGGCCGTCTACTGGGTGGCTTCGCTGGTGTTCAAGTTCGTCATCCTGAGGAAGACCAAGAAGGAGGACTACGGCAGCTACGACCTGAATACGCTCGTTGATAAAGAGTCGCGCTACTCCAGGAACATCATGTGGGGCAACATCGTGACGCTCCTGTTCTTTGTGACGTATTTCGTGCAGATGTTATGGGCTGACGGCATGCGCGTACTGCTGTTCTTCGGCATCCTGCTCCTGCTGATGCTGATAGCCGTCTTCAGCCGCAAGCTCATCATCAAGTACAAGTATAACGGCCAATCCATCGACCCTGCCACGGGCAAGCCCCGCGTGCTTAAGAGCGGCAAGTGGCTGCGTGTGGTGGGGTATAGCCTTCTTGGAATCGCGGGCTCTCTGTGGCTGGTTGGTGCTGCCATGAACGTGATGAGCGCCACGGGCTTCTATGGCGTGCTAAACGCCCTCAGTTACCTGCCGCTGGTTCTGGCTACGGCCACGCTGATACTGGGCCTGTTACATCAGAAGGGTAGGCTCAACGTCTCGCGCCGCCTTCTGATAGTCCTGGCAGTCACGGCCATCGTGCTCGGTGCCTCAGTAGCTGGCATCGCCATGCTGAACGATTTCACCGACCTGGTTCGCTCCGGCGGCCTGCTGATGGTAGTCTGCTTCTCGATGTTGGGCCTGGAGTGCCATAAGCAGCGAAAGGTGTAACAAAAGCGCTCGGGCCCGGCCCGCTTGGCTTGTCCAAGAACCGTCCCCCTGTTGCATTGCATAAATATGCAGTCCGGGCGGGGCGGGCTTTTACTACGGGCAAAACGGCGTTTCGGGCTGGCTAAACGGGCGGGTTAGTACGACTAACCTGCCTTTTTGCTGGGGAGGGCGAAAACTGCATAAATATGCAATAAATGCGCAAGCGATGACAGCGATGACGATGACAGCGATGACAGCGTGGGCATTTATTTTTCTGAAGCAGTTGCTCTTTGCAGAGCATTATTTATATTATTATATATAATAATATAAATAATGACTACCTTTTCGGGTTATCGATGACGATAAATAGGCCGGTGTCATCGGTGTCATCGTCATCGGTGTCATCGATAAACACCGGAAATGTTTGGCAGATTGGAAAAAAAAACGTAATTTTGCAGCATGAACTCGAAACTGATGAAACTCGACGCCCCCTACAACGTCATCTACGCTGGGGGCCGCGTGGGCAGGCACATTGCCACGCTGATGGTTTGGAACGACGATGACGACGCTGCGGGCGGCATTATGGACTGCGCCTCGTATCCCGTCATCGACGAGGGTGAGGAATTCCCTGCCGGCACGCTCTGCGGCGATGTTGAGCTGCACGACTGCCGCGTAATCTGCCCTCCCGGCGGCACCAACCTCTACTGGGTGGCCAAGATGATTGAGTACGACTTCCAGCAGATAGAGCCGGCAGGGGCAGAGTATATCCTGGAGCGCATGAAGCTGCTGGGCTGCAAGATTGTGATGCCCACGGAGAAGAATGCCGATGGTGAGGAGTTTCAGAAGATGGATTATAAGGCTACGCTCGAAGTATGGTGCACCCATGGCTTCAGCGGCGAGGCCGATGCCGTCTACCGCGTCCGCAGCAATCGCTGGGAGGGCTTTTATTTCCAGGCCGAGGGCACTGCCAAAGAGGTTTATTACGACCTGCACGCTCAGCTGAGCGTCTATCAGGGCCATTTCTTCGACGACTTGATCAGCATCCGCTTCCAGACTAACGACGGACAGCTGCTGAATGTGACCAACCGATTGAACGCCGACCAACACATTGAGGGATTCACACATGACGACGACGCTGACTGGGATTGACCCCATACCCGTAGAGTTTGTTCTCGGCATTGCGCAGACGAAGGCTACCGCTGCCCAGCGCCGCCCCTACATCGAGCTGATAAAGCGTTGGGGCGACGAGACGAACCGTGCCGATGAAGCCCTCCAGCTGCTCAGGCGGCTGCGCGAAGGTCAGAAGATTGACCCTCAAAGCATGCCGCACGAGTTCCAGCCACACTTCCGTAAGCCCGAGGTGGCCTCTCGGCTCATTGAGATAGTCCGCCATATTGACGACGTCATCGCCACGAAGCAGGAGAACTGGACTTGGGCTCACGTCATGCGCGTCATGACCGACGAGGGCATCATTTTCAGTGTCTCAAGCAATAAATTCGACAGCCTCATCTGTTCGATGATACCCGGCAAGGGCCGTGACACCGTCCGCAAGCATGGCGACTACGAATACATCATGGCGCAGAAGGATTCGTGGCCTTTCTGGCCAACCCAGTCATACATCAATCCCACGCTCGCCGCCGCCCGCTCCATCTGCAACCAGATAGCCCTCGAGTTCGCTCCCGTCCTCACCCGCAAAATCCTCGTCGAGTTCTGACGCCATCGATGACAGCGATGACGATGACAGCGATGACGATGACAGCGATGACAGTGGGGGTATTTGTTTGTACACAAAAGGAACCTTTTGTGTTCTAATTTTTGAATCACCAAAGAAAAACAGAACTTTTTTATCGAAAAACAATATTTTTTTATGTTTGACGGTTTTTTAGGGCGATGCCTTCGGCATCAATCCCGAACTGCTCATCAACATGCAGTCGCGCTACAACATGTTACATTAGCTTTGACAGGTAATGCGCAACAATAAGTCACGTATACTATCAAACTCTTTTTGGTTAGTATACGAAACGGTTATTAAGTATAGCGATGTACCTGATGCAATTTGGCAGACAGCCACATAGAATTCTTCATCGTTCTCCTAACATCGCTCTACGGTTAAAACAGCCTTACCCGTTTCAATATCAAACTCTTCAAGGTAACAATAATGATCGTCTTTCAACGTCGGCTTTTCCAGTTCCCCGTCTAACTCAAAAATGGTAAGCCGCCAAACAGGACTATTCGAACTACTGTCGCTCCAAACCGTTATAGGCCAATCATTGTCACTATATTCAAGATGGCGTTGGTATGAGCCGGGAATAGTTATTGTTATCCTGTCGATGGTTTCTCTGACCATTCCCCTTCTAAATCCTGGCTGGTTCTTGTTGTCCATGCGAATAGCAGTTTCAGGTATGACAGGCATCTGACCGTCCAAACGACATGTTTCACAATAGCTGTCGTAGGGAATGGGCAACAGAGGGGCAAGTGAGTAAGCGGTCTCAAGTTGCTTAATTACATACTTATTATTCTCCTTGTCTGTTTCACTTCTGTCAGATGGTGCGTAATAGCTATCCTCCCAAAGTACTTTCAATGCGTTGTTCCTGTAGAACGTCGCATCTTGCTTTTCATGGGGCCAAATGAAGAAGCGGTCAGCAAAGGCTTCGATACCATTGTCCTGTACAAACTGACTTATAGTGTTGATATTCCACAAGCCTGTGGGTGCAACTATTTTGGATCCTTTAATGACAGGACAGTATTGCTCTGTTGACCAACAAACAAAAATCGGCTCTGTTCTCTCTTGAACATCTTGCATGGCAAGTTCAACAAGCCTTTCCAGCCATCGGTGAAAATGGTTTGTGCATAACCTTTGGAAATCACGATTGACGGCATATTCTGAATTGTCTTCATAGGCAAGATCCTTTATCTCAAGGGCATCAATAAAATCGATTGCCGCCTTGTGGAATCCCGGCCCTGCAGGAGTGCTTTGAAAGTACCCTTCCACTTTTGACTTATGCAGCAATCCACCTTCCGTTACATGGAAATAAATCTCACCTGTAGGACATAGAGTAACAATGATGTCATCCTCATGGCTTGTACTTATTTTACAGGGATTGTGCTTTGCTATCTCAGTCATTTTTTCCATCAATCTCTGACGGCTCTTTATCCTCCCTTTAAATGACAATTCAATACTCATGTTTTGACTTTTTCTGATTCTATGTGTTGTTATTGGCTGACCGTCTGCTTCATAAGCTTCTCCAGTTGCGAATCGGGCTTGTCGTATATTTCTTCGGGCTTGTAGAATTTGGTCAGCATGGTGGCGATGACTTTGTTACCGTACAGGAAGACGAAGTCGTAGTAGCCTGGGGCAACCTCCTGGGGATGCAGGTAGAACGAACCCCAGTGGTCGGTTTCTTCTGCGTCAGGGTCTCTGTTCAGCTCGCATTCCTGAATGTAGCCTGGGGTGTCGCCGTTCAAGGCGTTTTTCAGGTAAAAGCCCTGGTCGGCATTGTGCTTGAAGACCATTACCTTGATGCCCGTCTTTGCGCTGGCCTGCGGATGAAACTCTATCCACTCGTCGAGTTCAAAGACCGAACGGATTCCCTCGGTGGCGCAGGGCTTATGGTTGAAATCTTCGCTGCCGCAACGGTTGCCAAACAGGCTCAGGCCGCTCATGACGGGCTGCTCGCCCTCTTTGAGATTGACGAAATAGAGTTTGCCAAGTACGGCGTCAGCGTCGTTGCTGCCCTTGACTGTCGACAGCAGGGCAAGTACTGCGGTTAATAG
>CAMHHO010000148.1:0-4984 GCA_946184965.1 uncultured Prevotellaceae bacterium
GAGACCTCCGTCGGCTCCAAAGTTGATGTCCTCGAAGAAGATGCCCCACATGGTGGGCTGGATGGGTGCCCCCAAGTGGCGTGTGTCCACCTCTATCATGCGTTGGGCATGCAGGTTGGGTACCATCAGGAACAATGCCATCAGGCAAGAACAGATGCAGTGATTCATGCTGTTTACGGTTGATAATGGTAAGACATTGATTTTCCGATGCAAAAATACAAAAAAAAACTGACAAGCAAAAAAAAGGTAAGCAATTATTTTATTCCGTCGGATTCTTCCCGTTTTACGTAATGTTTTTCCATTCTTCTGTTTTCTCCATTTTTTTACAAACACAATTTGGTCAGTTTACAATATATCACTAAATTTGCACCACTAAAAGCATAATAGTAGAAAATAAAGCTTATCAATAACATTATATTAATCATCAACAACTATTATTTATGAAAAAGTTTACGCTTATCGTTTGTGCTGCCATGATGGCAGCAGCTTCGTTTGCCCAACCTGTAAAACAAAATGCCCCGTCTATTCTCAACGGAATGAAACAGCTGAGGACCCAGCGACAGATGGCCCGTCCGTCGAAGGCTGAAACGCGTCAGCAGGACATGCGAACCGCTCGTATGATGAAGTCGCCCCTGAAGGCCGAGGAACTGCCTGAGGCTATTGTCGACCAGCCCGAAGGTAAGGTTTACGAACATGCCATCCTCACCGTCAACGGACTGTTCTACAACTGGATGTACGGTTGGATGAGCAGCGCTACAGATGCCGGCGACGTGAGCATCGTTGAAGGCACTGACGGCAATGTCTATGTGAAAGGTATCCTCTCGTCAATGGCAGTCGACGAAGTCTACTGGCTGAAAGCTGAGCCTCAGGGCGACGATCTCTATACAATCAAGATGCAGCCCTGCGGCGCCTACTGGGACTATCAGGGTGGCGAGCATACCTATTATATCGCTCGCATGGAGTATTATATGGACGAAGAATCGGGCTACGACGACTACAACATCACCGACAACACGACTGTCACCGTATGGTATAAAGACGGTGTGATGAAAACAATCGATGAGATGAACCCCGAGGCTGGCTATGTAGCATCGGCAGCCTATGGTCCTATCTACTGGTACGAGGCCGAAGAAGACGACGACTACGAGAGTGGATGGTACAACGACTACCAGTTCTACTGGAGCCTCTCCACTGCTCCGCTCACCGAGACCTACTACGAGCCGTCGGAGAATGCCACCATCGAGCAGCTCGTCATGAAGTACAAGCAGGTGGACACCTTCTATAGCAAGACCGTCAACGTAGCCTTCGAAGGCAATGACGTCTATCTCAAGCTGTACACCAGCGTTCCTGGATGGGTGAAGGGAACCATCGAGGGCAACAAGATCAAGGTGGCCAACCAGCAGTATGCCGGTGTTGACAGCTACTACGGCAGACACACCTGGATACATACCGCCTCCGTCGCTACAAAATACTACGAGGACACTGAGAATCCCGACGACTCCTACTACTACGACTATGGCACCATCGTCGATGGCATTGAGTTCGACTACGATGCCGAGAACATGGTGATGTCCACAGAACAAGCCATCTACTTCGACGGTGCCCGCGAGCGCATCTACTATGCCGACTACTTCAATGCGCTCACTATCTATCGCTTCGTAGAGGTTCCCGCCGTGCCGACCGACCCGAGCATCACCAACTTCTGGAACTACGACGACTATTTTGGCAACGCTGAACTCGACTTCACCCTGAACAACACCGATGTCGACGGCAACTACATCACGCCCGACAAGCTGTCGTATGTCGTCTACGTCGACGACGAGCTCTTCGAGGCTGATGCTGAAGAATACGGCATGGAAGAGTCGATGAGCGAGTTCCCCTACGGTTTCCGCGCTCCTGAAGGATATATCGGCAGTAACTACTTCTGCGTCTTCTTCGCTCCGGCTAAGAACATGGGTCTGCAGGCCATCTATCGTGGCGCTGGTGAAGAGAACCGCTCGAACATCGTGATGTACGACATCGAGAGTGGACAGGTCAACATCATTGAGAACGCCGGCACCGGCATCGAGGCCATCAGCCAGAAGAACGTCACCAGCCGTTGCGAGATGTACGACCTCCAGGGACGTCGCGTCAACGGCAATGCACGCGGCATCGTCATCCAGCGCATGATGCAGGCCGACGGTACGATGAAGGCCGTGAAGACGATTCGCAAGTAAGGAAAACAAGGAAAGTCAGTTTTTGTACACTCAAATTGCTAATAATGAATAAGAAGTTTTTTGTATGTGCCATCGTGGCCCTGCTCGCTTTCGGCGGGCAGGCCGCCTTGGCTCAGGAAAAAGAGATCACCTACAGCCAGGGCGACCCCACCGAGCTATGGGGCACCAATTATGGCAAGGCCGAGACCTACGATGTAGCCATGCTCATGAACGACAAGGCCCTCGCAGGCCTGAAGATCAAGCAACTGCGCGTGCCATTCCCCTTCACCGAGGGTATCAGCGAGGCCCGTGTATGGCTCTCGAAACAGCTGCCCGCCATTAAGAGCGGCAAGATGCAGTCGCCCGACATCGTTGCCGTCGACTTCACTCCCGTGGCCGACGACTGGGCCACCATCACGCTCGACGAACCCTACACCCTCACCGAAGAAGGTGTCTATGTGGGCTACTCCTTCAAGACGGAAAAGCCCAACGAGAACACCGCCCAGCCTGTCGTCACTACAAAGTATACCAGCACGAACGGCTTCCTGGTACACACTACAGGAAAGTATCGCACTGCCTTCCACGACCTCTATCCCTACGCCGGGCAGCTGGCTATGGAAGTGGTACTCTCGGGTACAGGCATCAAGGACAACGCCGTTGCCGTGGTGTGGATGCCCGAACTGAATCTTGTGGCCGGTGAGAGCGGTATGGGGCAGTTTGAGATGGTCAACCACGGCACACAGGGTGTGTCGTCGATAGAATACACCGTCAGCATCGGCGGCAAGGAAGAAACCTACCAGACCGATGTAGAGCTGCGCCCCGTCTTCGGTGCTTTCACCGATGTCGACTTCCGGCTTCCTGCCGTCAGCGACAAGGGTGCATACAACTATACGCTCACCGTGACCAAGGTGAACGGACAATCCAACGAGGATAACGCCCCGGCACTCTCGGCCAAGGCCAACGTCTACACCACCCTGCCCAAGCATCGTGCCGTCCTTGAGGAGTATACCGGCACGTGGTGCGGCTACTGTCCGCGCGGCTTCGTGGGTCTGGAGGAGATGAACCGCCTCTACCCCGACGACTTCATCGGCATCAGCTATCACAATGGCGACCCGATGGAGATTACGAGCAACTTCCCCTCGCCCGTATCAGGATTCCCCGATGCGTGGCTCGACCGCGTCAGCCAGACAGATGCCTTCTGCGGCGACAGCCAGCCCGGCACGTTCGGTATCGACAAGGCATGGGAGCGTCGCTGTGAGGTGTTCGCACCGGCCAGCATCGACATCGAGACGCAGTGGACAGACAACGACCATCTCCAGGCTACGGCTCACACCACCTTCCCCATCGACTCCGACGAATGTCCCTACGAGCTGTGCTTCGCTCTTATCCAAGATGGCATGACCGGAACGGGCAGCGGCTGGAACCAGAAGAACTACTACAATGGACAGTCGGGATGGCCCGCTTCGATGGATCAGTTCACGCAGGGCAATAGTTCGGTTAGCGGACTCGTCTTCAACGACGTCATCGTAGCCCGTTCGAGCGTGGCAGGCCTGAGCGGCTCGCTGCAGGCTCCCATCGTGGCCGACGTGGCACAGTCGTACAGCTATACGTTCGACATGAACACAGTGGTGAACACGTCCAATGAGAACATCATCCAAGACAAGAACCTGCTGCGCGTCGTCGTCTTGCTCATCGACACCCGCACAGGCGAGATAGCCAATGCCAACAAATGCAACGCCGGACATAATTCAGGCATCGACGCCACCACGCTGAGCCGCGACGCCTCAGTAGTCAGCGTCAGCTACTACAACCTGCAGGGACAGCTGGTAAGCAGTCCGCAGCATGGCATCTTTGTTCGTTCGGAGAAGCTCTCCAACGGCAAGGTTATCACCCGAAAAATCAAGATGTAAGAGAATTTACTTAAAATCTATGGAGAGTCCAACAGCTTTCGAGATGCTCGAACTCACCGTTGAAGAGGCTTGTAAAACCTACGGAGGGTTGTCGATTGACAACAAGATTATGCTCATCGACAACCTCTCCCTGATATCGCGTCCACTCATCCCGCGCCGCACACGATGCTACATCGTAGGGCTGTGCACCCGTGGGTGGGCGCGCTATCGCTTAGGGACAAAAGAATGCCGCGTACGCCCTGGCGATGCCATCATCATCAGCGAGGGACAGGTCATGGACAACTACCAGACAAGCACCGACCTGGAGGGCATCGGCTTCTTCATTTCCAAGGAGCTGCTCGACAATGTCATCAAGGAGTTCCACGACCGCATCTCCTTCATCGTCTTCATGCGCGAACATCCGGTGTTCCACCTCTCCGATAAAGAGACCGAAGAGTTCAAGATCCACTACGACTTCCTCTGCCGCAAGGTTTCGCAGACTGACCACCGCTATCGCGAGGAGGTCGTCAGGTCGGCACTCACCACAATGGCCTACGACATGGCGTCGTTCGTCACCAACTTCAATCTGAAGGAAAAGCCCCAGAAACGGCGGGCCGAGGTCATCTTCGAGAAGTACATCCACCTCGTAGAGACCCATTTCCGTGAGAAGCGTGTCGTCGAATGGTATGCCGACCAGCTCTTCCTCTCGTCGAAATACCTCTCCGAGGCCGTCAGGAAGGCCAGCGAGCGAACACCATTAGAATGGATCAACATGTACACAGCGCTCGAAATACGGTTGATGCTGAAGAACACCAAGCTCGACATCAAGGAGATAGCGCGCCTGATGAACTTCTCCAACCAGTCGGCCATGGGGAAGTTCTTCAAGACGCAGGTGGGTAT
>CAMHHO010000149.1:0-4977 GCA_946184965.1 uncultured Prevotellaceae bacterium
GGCTCGATGATCTTCTGGAATATCGCCTCGCCGTCGCTCATGCCCTTCACGATGTCGTTCGACTTGAAGCAGTCTTCGTTGTCCAGCATGAAATGGCTCAGCTGCTCATACTTGTCGCTCAAGGCTCGCACGGCGCTCAGTGCGGCCGGAGCATGGATATGTGCTTCGGCAAAGTCGAGAAGCGACTTGTCGAGCGGCTTGCACTCACCCCTCAGTAAGTGGCAGAAATAGCGGCTGAGGAAGATGTCCTGCGTGGTCTGGCTCCATCCCTGCGCGTTCATCTCGGGCAGCAGATAGGCCAGGTCGCGCTGCGTGAATTTGGTGTTGGCATAATCCTGATAGCCCTCGCGACTGATTATCTCGTTGACGACGGTTACGAAGTCGTCCTGCTCGAACTCAGCGTTGATGGCTTCCCTCAGACTGTCGGGGGCGCTCTTCAACTTCTCATCATAGGCAGGGAAAGCGGCGTCATACTGCGCGACGGCCTCCCGCTCCCTGGCCGAGAGGCTGACGATGCCGTCCTTCTCAGCCTGGTTCACGATCCATTTCAGCGTGTAGTCAATCTTGCTCCGGGCCTTCTGCTGCAGCTGCTCACTATAGTTGTTGAAGAAATAGGTGAAGGTGTAGGCTTCCAGCGTGTACGGCTCAGCGAGTTTCTGCCAGTAGTCCTCTTCGGCGGCCTTCATGTAAGCCTCTGGAAATTCATAGTTCGGTGCCATGAACTTGGCTCGCATTAAGTTCGACATGCCGTTGATCAATATGCTGTTGCGGTAGTACGTGCGATACCTTCCTGACAGCGTGGGATGCTCGTGGCACATAATGTCCAGTTCCCTCATCGCCGCTTTTGTCTGTGTCTTGACACTGTCGAGAATGGCCGTGAAGTCGCCGATGGCTTCCAGCAGGTCCGACCCGTATCCGTTCATTCGGATATGGTGCGCCCTGATCTCGTTCTGCAGTCGGGCGTCCTTGCCCATGAAGAGCACCTTGTCCTGCAGTTCGTCGATGGTGAGGAAATACGTCTCGTCAGGCTCTGCCACAATGCTCACGTTCTTTCTGCCGCAATCCAGAAGGAATGACGTGGTGTTTACTATCGGCATCCGCAGCGTGAAATGGCCAACGCTGTCTATCGGAGCCGTAAACGTCAGCTCCTCGTCGGTCAGGATGTTGGCCATCATCTGCACGGTCACCTTCTTGGCGTTCTTCGCTTCCTGGCCGAGCATCTTACCTATCCTGCTGAAGATGCCCGGCAGACGGTTCACCACCCATCCCTCGATGGTCACGCTGTCGCCTGCGGCATAGTGGTTGTCGGCAATCGTGTCGCAGGGGTCTTTCTTTGGGTAGTCGGGCAGGCACCAGCCATCAATGAGACTGCAGTCATACAGCTTGCCGCCGATGGTGACGGTTCGTTTGCCGTCCTGCTCCGTGCCGAAGCTGATGTCGAGCTTGTCCAAGCCATCATTGGCCTGAAGGGTGTACGCCCCGTCGCTTTCGTCCTTCGAAGCGATGTCCCACACCTTGCAGTCGTAGAACAGCTTGTCCTCCGTCAGTCCAATCAGCCACTCGCCCGTCTTGTCGTCGCGCCAATAGGTGTCCGTGATGCCGTCGCCGCTGCAGGCGCAGAGGACAAAGGTCAGCACCGATAAAAAGGTGGTGATGATTGCCTGTTTCATTCAGCTTGTTACTACTTCTTGGGCTTGATGGTAATCACGCGGTCGTAGGCCTCGGGCTTCACGCGGTACTCGTCGAGCACGTAGATGCAGGTGCAGCCGACGCCGGTGGTGGCGTAGTCGAGGTTCAGGGTGTAGCGGTCCTGCTGTGGCTGCAGCTGGTAGGTGAACTGGCTCTTCGTCAGGTTGTCGGTCGTAAACTGATAGGCATTGAAGTTGAAGTGCTCGTTCATCGAAATCTGCACGCCGCGGCCCTCACCATCGAGCAGCTGCACGTAGCGGTTGTCGGTGCGCAGGGCGTGGTCCTGCGGGAAGAGGTAAGGCTCGTACATGTCCTTGACAGTCTTCGTCCAAACGCCCACCTGATAGCCTGTCTTGCGGTCGGGATAGTTCTCTTCGGGGCCACGGCCGTACCAGGTGATGCGGTCGAAGTCGTTGGCCACGGAGGTGGTGAAGCCGATACGGGGCAGGAGCTCCGGCAGACGGCCCTGCGGACTCAGGTGGTTCTCAATCTTGACCGTACCATCGTCATAGAAATGATAGGTGTAGTCGAGCATAAAGCCAGCCAGTTGAACGCTGGAGATGTAGAGGTCGAGCTGGCCGTAGGAAGAAGCGCCGACCTGCACCAGCTGGCTGACGCGGACGGTGGTCTCATGCTCATTGTGCTTCAGGTGTATCTCGGCCGGCCGGATGCGCAGCTGCTGCACACCCTTCGAGTACCACAGCGTGGCCACCTGGTTGCCGTAGCCCTCAGCATAGCCGCCGTTGACGCGGAAGGCGTCCCACGAGTCGAACTCGTTGGCAATCGGTGCACGCCAGAGGTTGAACTCTACGGGCGACTTCAGCACCTGCTTGCCTGCCACCTCAATCTGCTCCAGATTGCCCGTCTGCTTACTGATGACATAGCCGAAGCCAGAGCCGCTGATGGTGATTTGCTGGTCGTCCTCATGAACGTTGAACTTTGAACGTTGAGCGTTGAGCGTTTCTGGGGCGGGGATATTCCACGACGTGAGTTCTAACTGGTCCCAGGCCACCTCATGTCCGGCCTTGGCCCACACCTCATCCTTCTTTATCGTCGAGGTAATCGTCACGCGGTATTCCTTGCCAGGCACAATGGTGGGCTTGTGGTAGGGTATGCGCACCACTTGCGACTGCTGGGGGGCAGCGTTGAACTGGATGTCGCCCTCTTCAATAACGTCGCCGTCGGCCATCAGCTTCCAGTGGGAGGCATACTGCGAGAGGTCGGTGAAGTAGAGACGGTTGGTGACCTCAGCTTCGCCCGTCTCGGCATTGAGCAGACGGATGCTCAGGGGCTGAGTGGTCCACTTCATCTGCTTCATCTCAGGCTGCGGGGTGCGGTCGGGCCAGATGCTGCCGTAGGTGCGCATGTTGCCGCCGATGGTGTAGAAGGTGCCGGTGTCGCCGTTGCCGTCGAAGGTGAGGTAGAGCACGGCGTCCTCGGGGCGGCCCTGCTCGTTGATGTCGAGGCAGCGGTTGTAGATGGCCACGTTGTCCATCTCGGCATCAGCAGTGAAGGTGGTCATCGGGTCGATGGCGTGGTTGCCGGCAATGCGGCCGATATTGATGGGGTAGGGGAAGTTGCTCAGCACGCCGCGCTCGCCGCCGCCACCACCGCCACGTCCGGGGCGGCGCTGGCCGGGCTGTTCCTGGGCTGCGGTCTTCTCGCTGCCTTTCAGCTGGCCGTCGATGTAGAGGCGCATCTCCTTGCCGTCCCACGAGGCAACGACGTGGTGCCAGTTGCCAATCCAGTCGGCAGGCAGGTCGACGTCGAGTGTATGCTTCACGCCGGAGTGCAGGTAGAACTGTAGCTTGTCATTGCCGCGCTGCACCACGCCGAACTGCGTGTTGCCCTTCGTGACGTAGGGTGCACCCTCGTACATGCCGCAGAGCTTGCCAGGCTTCACGTCGAAACTGACGGTCAGGGCCTTGCTTGAGAGCTCCACGTTATTGGCACGGTACACCTCTACCCACTCGTCGTGGCCGCTGAGGCGGAGCGTACCCTTCACGACCTTGGCATTACCCATCAGATGGGCAGGCGTGTCGTAGGGCGAGCTGTCCTTCAGCGGACGTATATGTTCGGTAATTCCGGGGCTCACGAAATCCCAGAGGGCACCGCCCATCAGTCGCGGATGACGACGGATGACGGCCCAGAACTCGTCCATGCCGCCGCCGGCGTTACCGGCAACCGACAGGTACTCGTCCATGAACGACGGGCGCGGGTCCTCCGTCTCGGGCACCATCGCCGTGTTCATCTCCAGTTCGTAGGGCGTCGGGTAGCGCGGCCCGATGATCTCCTCGCCGGGGTGGGCGTAGGCATTGCCGCCATACATGAAGTAGCGTGTGGGGTCGAGTCGCTTGCCCTCCTTCACCACCTCGGTAATCAGCGGACCTTCGCCGCTCTCGTTACCTGCACTCCAGAAGAGTACGCAGGGGTGGTTGCGGTCGCGCAGCACCAGCTTCTGTACGCGCTCCAGGTACATCTCGCGGAAGCGCTGGTCGTTCGAGATGTATTCCGTGGCGTGGGCCTCGGTGCCCGCCTCGTCGATGATGTAGAGGCCGTACTCGTCGGCCAGTTCTATGTATTTGTTCACGGGGGGATAGTGCGACGTGCGCACGGCGTTGAAGTTGTGCTGCTTCAGGATTTCCATGTCGCGGCGGATGGTCTCCTCGTTCATGGCGTGTCCCAGTTCCGGGTGCTGCATGTGGGTGTTGGTGGCGTTCACCTTGATGGGTTTGCCGTTCAGGTAGAACGTCTGGTGGCGAATCTCCGTCTCCTTAAATCCCATCTTGCTCATGATGGTCTGCATCACCGTGCCCTGCTCGTTGAGCAGTTCCAGCTTCAGACTGTAGAGCACAGGGGTCTCGCTGGTCCACTTGTCGGGGTTGGCAATGAGCGACGACAGCTCCACCGACTTCTTGCCCTTGCCGCTCATCGTGAAGCGGTCGGTGGTCAGCTGCTTTACCTGACGGCCCTTCGCGTCGGTCAGCGTGGCGCGCACGGCATAGCTGCCGCTGGCATCCTCATATTTCTTCACGTCGACAGCCACCTTCATCGTGGCGTCGCGGTACTGGTCGTCGAGGTCGGTGGTGACATACCAGTCGAACAGCCGCGTCTTGGGCGTGGCGTAGAGCGTCACGTCATCGAAGATGCCGGCCAGTCGCCAGTAGTCCTGGCCTTCCAAGTAGTAGCCGTCGGAGTATTTCAGCACGCAGACGGCCAGCACGTTCTTGTCCGGCTTCACATAGGGCGTCACGTCGTACTCAGCCGGCTCCTGTCCGCCCTCGTTGT
>CAMHHO010000150.1:0-4865 GCA_946184965.1 uncultured Prevotellaceae bacterium
TTCCCCGTTCTGTATCTGCAGCACGGTATGGGTGAGAACGAGTACGGCTGGGCTGAGCAGGGCCATACCGCACAGATTCTCGACAACCTGATTGCCGAGAAGAAAGCCGTTCCCTGCATCATTGTGATGGACAACGGTCTAAACACTCGCCGTGCTGGTGAGCAGGGTGGCTTTGGCGGCTTCGGTGGTGGCCAGCGCCCGCAGGGTGCTCCCGCTCAGGGTGGCCAGCGTCCGCAGGGCGCTCCTGGCCAGGGTGGCCAGCGCCGTGGCGGCTTCGGCGGTTTCGGTGGTTTCTCCGAAGGCTTCAAGAATGTGCTCTTCAACGATATCATCCCAATGGTCGAGAAGAACTACCGCGTGATTGCCGACCCGCAACACCGTGCTTATGCCGGACTGTCGATGGGTGGTATGCAGGCACGTGAGATTACGCTCGCCAATCCCGAGAAGTTCGCCTATGTAGGTTCGTTCAGCAGTGGTGCGTGGAATGTCGACCAGGTGAAGGGTTCTGATGGCTTTGCCAAGAATGTTAAGTTGCTCTTCATGAGTGGTGGCGGCAAGGAGAACATGGGCTGTGTTGAGGCTGCCAAGAACATCAAGGAGCAACTCGGCGTCAACGCCGTAGGTTACGAATCGCCCGGAACTGCCCACGAGTGGCACACCTGGCGCCGCAGCCTCTACCAGTTTGCACAGCTCATATTCAAGTAAATCTTAGCGCTTTTGCTTTAGATTTAGGCATATAGTTGCTAATCACAGGAAATATCCTGCACTTCCAGCACTTCCTACACCTGTTGAACTTTCTTAGGTGTAAGAAGTGCTGGAAGTGCAGGATAAAAAGTGCGAATAACAACTATAATAGCAAAAATGGCCGAAACAATCGATAAAAACATGCTATCTGCCAGCCTTCGGAGGTATGAACCGACACCTGAACCGACACCCTGGCCAAAGGCGGCGGTTTACGAGCCAAAGGCGGGGGTTTATGGCCAAAAGGCGGGGGGTACAAATAAAAAGCGGCGGGTTTTGGTAAAAGACCGTGTCGATCCGAGCCAAAAAACGATTGAAACTTCCAGGGTTTTCTTGCATAATTCCTTTTTTCTTCGTATTTTTGCGGGCAATATGACTTACGCAGATCTATGGCGGCCGCTGACGGCGGTTTACGACGAGCGGGAGGCGCAGGCCGTGGCGAGGCTGGTACTCGAAGAGCACTTCGGTCTGTCGATGGCCGACGTGCTGACGGGACGCATGCCCGACGAAGCAGAGCTGACCAGCATTCAGCAGCGGCTGCTGACGGGTGAGCCCGTACAGTATGTCTTGGGTTGGACTGAGTTCGGCGGACGGCGGTTTGCGGTCAGGCCAGGCGTGCTGATACCGAGACCTGAGACCTATGAGCTATGTCAGTGGATATCCCTCACGGGACCTTGCGAGGTGCTCGACATCGGCACGGGCAGCGGCTGCATCGCCTGCACGCTGGCGGCTGAACAGCCGGAAGTGCAGGTGACGGGATGGGATGTTTCCGCCGTTGCCTTGGGAATAGCCCGCGAGAACGCCAAACGTACCAATGTTCACGTGTCGTTTGAGCAGGTTGATGTGCTGCGACGGTGTCGCAGTATAGGGGACAAGTGGGACTTGATTGTGAGTAACCCGCCCTACGTCTGCGAGTGCGAGAAGGTTGCGATGGAGCGCAATGTGCTCGACTATGAACCACACCTGGCCTTGTTCGTGCCCGACGATGACCCGCTGCTGTTCTATCGCGCCATTGCCGCCTACGGACAGGAGGCGCTGAAGCCCGGCGGCTGGATCTACTTCGAACTGAATCCCCTTTACGCCTGCGACGTGCAGCGCCTGTTAAGTATGATGTTGTATCACAACATCGAAACCAAGGAAGACCAATACGGCAAACAACGAATGATAAGAGCACAACGATGAAGGAAGTAACCGAGCAGGGAGCCTACCTGCAACTGGCCCAGCTCTGCGCACGCAGCGAGCACTGCCAGCTCGAGCTGACGGAAAAAATGCGGCAGTGGGGCATGAGCGACGAGGCGCAGGCCCGTGTGATGGCGCGGCTCGTCAGTGAGCGCTATGTCGACGACGAGCGCTATGCCCGCGCGTTTGTGCGCGATAAAATAAGGTATAACAAGTGGGGCCGCCGCAAGGTGGAGCAGGGACTCTGGGCGAAGCATATCGACGACGACATACGCGAGCGCGTGCTCGGCGAGGTCGGCGACGGCGAGTACCTCAGCGTACTGCGCCCCCTGCTGCAGCAGAAGCGGCGCAGCGTCAAGGCTGACAGCGACTACGAGCTGAACCAGAAGTTGGTGAAGTTTGCCCTCAGCCGCGGCTTTACTTACGACATCATCCGCCAGTGCATCAGCGGCGACATCGACGACGTGGATGAAGAAGATTAGCTTGTGGCAGCGCCTGCTCGACCTCCTGGCCCCGCGCCTCTGCACGGTCTGCGGCCGGCGGCTGTCGCTGTCGGAGCGGGTGCTGTGTGCGTCGTGCAACATGCACCTGCCGCGGACGGGCTTCCAGCTGAATGCCAGCGACAACATGATGGCGCGGCTCTTCTGGGGCATCATTCCCGTGGAGCGCGCGGCAGCGCTGTTCTATTACGAAGCCAGTTCGAAGGACAGTAACATCATCTACGACCTGAAGTACCACGACCACCCCGAGATAGGCGAGGAGATGGGGCAGATGATTGCCCGAGAGTTTGCCGAGTCGGGGTTCTTCGACGGCATCGACCTGATAGTGCCCGTGCCGCTGGCCCGCAGCCGTCAGTGCCACAGGGGCTACAACCAGAGCCAGTGCATAGCCAAGGGCATTGCTGACGTCACGGGCTTGCCCCTCAGCAAGCGTGCCGTGCGCCGCACCACGTTCAAGAAGAGCCAGACGCAGATGGGCCGCTGGGAGCGGCAGGAGAACGTGGCCGATGTGTTCCGCCTGACCGATGCCGCAGCGGTCAGCGGCAAGCATGTCCTGCTGGTCGACGACGTGGTGACCACCGGTGCCACGATGACGGCCTGCGCCCGCGAACTGCTTACTGCCGGCAATGTCAGGCTGAGCCTTTTGTCGCTCGGCTTTGCCAAGTCGTAAACGGTTAGTTTAACCTGAATTATAATCTTTTATAGGTGCCGATGGGCGCAATGTCGATATTTTTTAGTACTTTTGCGCCCGAATTAACGAAAAAGCATTATGAAGCAGAAACGCCAGATAGCCATTCTCGGCTCCACGGGGTCGATAGGCACCCAGGCGCTCGAGGTCATCGGCGAGCATAGTGACCTTTATGAGGTCTACTGCCTGACAGCTAACAACAAGGTGGAACTGCTGGCCCAGCAGGCCCATCAGTTCAAGCCAGCCGCCGTGGTCATTGCCAACGAGGCACGCTACGACGAGCTGCGGCGGCTGATGGACGACCTGCCCGACGTGAAGGTCTATGCCGGTGCGCAGGCCCTCGACGAAATTGTCGAGGCCGGTCCCATCGACATGGTGCTCACGGCGATGGTCGGCTTTGCCGGACTCTCACCCACCATCCACGCCATCAAGGCCGGTAAGGCCATAGCCCTGGCCAACAAGGAGACGCTGGTTGTGGCCGGCGAGCTGATACTCCAGCTGGCACAGCAGTACCATACGCCCATCCTGCCCGTCGACAGCGAACACTCGGCCATCTTCCAGTCGCTGGTCGGCGAAGATCAGAACCCGATAGAGAAGATTCTGCTGACCGCCTCGGGCGGCCCCTTTCGCCTGAAGTCGATGGAGGAGATAGCCCACGTGACGAAGGCCGATGCCCTGCGCCACCCGACGTGGGACATGGGTGCTAAGATTACCATCGACTCTGCCTCAATGATGAACAAGGGCTTCGAGGTCATCGAGGCCAAATGGCTCTTCGGCGTCGATGCCAAGCAGATTCAGGTGCTCGTCCACCCGCAGTCCATTGTCCACAGCGCCGTGCAGTTCCACGACGGCTCGGTGAAGGCGCAGCTCGGCGTGCCCGACATGCGGCTGCCTATCCAATACGCTTTCTCCTTCCCCCGAAGACTGCCACTCAGTGGCGAACGGCTCGACCTATTTGCCGCCCAGAAGCTTGAGTTCTTCGAACCTGACCTGAAGAAGTTCCGCTGCTTGGCAATGGCTTACGAGGCACTGGCCAAGGGAGGCAACATGCCCTGCATCGTCAATGCTGCCAACGAAATTGTGAACCGCGCCTTTCTTGAGGACCGCTGCGGCTTCCTCCAGATGGGCGACGTCATTGCCGAGACCATGCAGCGGGCCACGTTCGACAAGGCTCCCACCTACGAGACCTACATCGCTACCGACGCCGAGGCCCGGCGTATAGCAACCGAATTGCTCAACAAATCGTAACTCGAAAATAAGTAAATCGTAAATAATGGAAGTATTTCTGATAAGACTGTTACAGTTCATGCTGGCTATCAGCCTGCTCGTGCTGCTCCACGAACTGGGGCACTTCACCTTCGCCAAGCTCTTCAAAGTGCGCGTGTCGAGGTTCTACTTGTTCTTTAATCCCAAGTTCCACATCCTCAGCACCTACGACACCTGGGTGCGCCGACTGTTGAAGCTGAAGCCCGAGGTGGTGCCCACGAAGAAGGACGAGGATGGCAACGAGAAGAAGGAGTACGTTGGCACGGAGTACGGCCTGGGCTGGCTGCCGCTCGGCGGCTACTGCGCCATCGACGGCATGATTGACGAGACCAACCAGAAGCTCAGCGAGAAGGCCCAGCCCTGGGAGTTCCGCACGAAGCCCGTCTGGCAGCGCCTGCTCATCATGATTGGCGGCGTGCTGGTCAACTTCCTGCTGGCGCTGTTCATCTACTCCATGATTCTGTTCCACTGGGGCGACACCTACATCCCCG
>CAMHHO010000151.1:0-4858 GCA_946184965.1 uncultured Prevotellaceae bacterium
GCTACCGACGCTGCCCGCGAGGCCATCGACTACCTGAACGCTCAGGGCCAGAAGGTGGGCATGATCTCGGTCCACCTCTATCGTCCGTTCTCAGTGAAGCATCTGCTCGCTGCCGTTCCCAAGACGGTGAAGAAGATTGCCGTCCTCGACCGCACGAAGGAGCCCGGCGCAACAGGCGAGCCTCTCTACATCGACGTGAAGGATGCCTTCTACGATGTTGAGGACCGTCCGCTCATCGTCGGTGGCCGCTACGGTCTGGGTTCTCACGACACCACGCCGGCTCAGATCATCTCGGTGTTCAACAACCTCACCATGCCCGAGCCCAAGAACCACTTCACCATCGGTATCGTCGACGACGTCACCTTCACCTCGCTGCCCGAGGTTCCCGAGATTGCTCTCGGCGGCGCAGGCATGTTCCAGGCCAAGTTCTTCGGACTCGGTGCTGACGGTACCGTCGGTGCCAACAAGAACTCGGTCAAGATTATCGGCGACAACACCGACAAGTACTGCCAGGCCTACTTCAGCTACGACTCCAAGAAGTCGGGCGGCTTTACCTGCTCGCACTTGCGTTTCGGCGACACGCCCATCCGCTCTACCTATCTGGTGACCACGCCTAACTTCGTGGCCTGCCACGTTCAGGCTTACCTCCACATGTACGACGTCACACGCGGTCTGCAGAAGAACGGCCAGTTCCTGCTCAACACCATCTTCGACGCCGACGAGCTCGAGAAGTTCATGCCTAACAAGGTGAAGCGCTACTTCGCTCAGAACAATATCACCGTCTATACCATCAACGCCACCAAGATTGCACAGGAGATTGGTCTTGGCAACCGCACCAACACCATCCTGCAGTCGGCCTTCTTCCGCATCACCGAGGTCATCCCCGTTGAGCTCGCTGTCGAGAAGATGAAGGCTGCCGCCCTGAAGTCTTACGGTGCCAAGGGTCAGGACGTTGTCGACAAGAACTACGCCGCCATCGACCGCGGTGGCGAGTACACCCAGCTGACCGTGAAGCCCGAGTGGGCCAACCTGCCCGACGACGAGGTGAAGGAGGACAACGCTCCCGCATTCGTCAAGGAGCTCGTGCGCCCCATCAACGCTCAGGCCGGCGACCTGCTGCCCGTCAGCGCATTCACCAAGTTCGGCACTCAGGATGGTTCTTGGGAGGTTGGTACTGCCGCCTACGAGAAGCGCGGTGTGGAGGCCTTCGTTCCGATGTGGAACAAGGACAACTGTATCCAGTGTAACCAGTGCGCCTACATCTGTCCTCACGCTGCCATCCGTCCGTTCGTGCTGACCGACGACGAGCTGGCTGGCTTCGACGGTCTGGAGACCCTCGAGATGAAGGCTCCCGCCGCCATGAAGGGCATGCACTTCGTCATCGAGCCTTCAGTCCTCGACTGCCTCGGCTGCGGCAACTGCGCCGACATCTGCCCGGGCAACCCGAAGCTGGGCAAGGCCCTGACGATGGTTCCGTTCAACCCCGATGCTGCCGACATGAAGAAGATGGCTGCCGACTGGGACAAGCTCGTGAAGGTTCCTTCAAAGCAGCACCTCGTCGACATCCGCTCGAACGTCAAGAACTCGCAGTTCGCACAGCCTCTGTTCGAGTTCTCCGGCGCCTGCTCCGGTTGCGGTGAGACGCCTTACGTGAAGCTCATCAGCCAGCTCTTCGGCGACCGTCAGATGATTGCCAACGCTACTGGTTGCTCCAGCATCTACTCTGCTTCTATCCCCTCTACGCCTTACACCAAGAACGAGAAGGGTCAGGGCCCATGCTTCAACAACTCTCTGTTCGAGGACTTCTGCGAGTTCGGTCTCGGTATGGCTCTCGGTAACAAGAAGATGAAGGAGCGCGTGGCCAAGCTGCTCGCCGAGGCCTGCGAGGCTCCCCAGTGCACTGAGGAGTACAAGGCTCTCGCCCAGGAGTGGATTGCCAACAAGGAGGATGCCGACAAGACCAAGGAGATTGCTCCTAAGCTGCGCGCTGCCATCCGTGCCGCCGCTGCTGCCGGCTGCCCCGTCAACAAGGAACTCCAGACGCTCGACCACTATCTCGTGAAGCGCAGCCAGTGGATCATCGGTGGCGACGGTGCTTCCTACGACATCGGTTACGGCGGTCTCGACCACGTGATTGCTAGCGGTGAGGACGTCAACATCCTCGTGCTCGATACTGAGGTTTACTCCAACACCGGCGGTCAGGCCTCTAAGGCTACGCCGCTCGGCGCCATCGCTCAGTTCGCTGCCCAGGGCAAGCGCATCCGCAAGAAGGACCTCGGCATGATTGCCACCACTTACGGCTATGTCTACGTCGCTCAGATTGCTATGGGCGCCGACCACGCTCAGACCCTGAAGGCCATCCGCGAGGCCGAGGCTTGGCACGGACCTTCAATCATCATCGCCTACGCTCCCTGTATCAACCACGGTCTGAAGGCCAAGGGCGGTATGGGCAAGAGCCAGGCCGAGGAGAAGAAGGCCGTAGAGTGCGGCTACTGGCACCTCTGGCGCTTCAACCCCGCCCTCATCGATGAAGGCAAGAATCCGTTCAGCCTCGACTCGAAGGAGCCCAACTGGGCTAACTTCCACGACTTCCTGCTCGGCGAGGTCCGTTACCTCTCCGTCAAGAAGGCTTATCCCAACGAGGCCGAGGAGCTCTTCGCCGAGGCTCAGCGCATGGCTCAGATTCGCTACAAGACCTACGTCCGCAAGACCCAGGAAGACTGGAGCCAGGAGTAAGCATTTATATGTCTGATAAAAAAAAGAAAGGCATCCGGTTTCGGCCGGGTGCCTTCTTTTTTCGTTCGTCCTTTACTGTACCTTCAAAAATCAGTTGTATCTTTGAACACGACACCCCCGCCTCTTCACAGCCGAAGGAGCGGGGGCAATTTTTTTACATAACGAGGAACTCATTCGTTACATGAGAACAATCACGAGTCCCACCGATTTCCGGCTGACGTGACTTTCAGGATTCTGTTCTTAATCGTCAATATCGATAACCTGGAAATAACTATTGAACTCAGGTTGAGGAACTCTGCCAGGGTGAAGTGTTTACTGAGACGAGTTTTTTTCATTGATTTTCCTTGTTATTAGTTTCACATAATAGTCGAGTCCGAAGATGCTGGCGGCCAGCAGGAAGGCCTGGGCCACATAGACCAGTAGTCCGCCGGCCACGTCTTCAATCTCGATGACCTGATACGCCACGAGCGCGATACTGCTCACGATGAGCAGCACCGCACAGGCGTACTGAGAGATTTTGAAACCTTCCTTTTTCATGGACATTCGTCTTTTACCTTTTTACCCTTTTACCCTTTTACCTTTTTACCCTTTTACCCTTTTACCTTTTTACCTTTTTACCTTTTTACCTTTACATCACGACGTTCCCAGCCGCACCTCCCAGCAGGAGGGTGATGATGTAACTAATCACTTGAAGAATCGTTTTCCATTTCTTGTTCATAACTTCTGTGTGTTTTTTATGGTGAATAAATCGTGTTAATCGTGCTCTCCGGCACAGGTACAAAGGTACGAAAAATAATCGACATCACCAAATAAATCGACAACTAATTCCAAATAATATGCCCCAACATTCGGCTTTTACCATTTTTCTTTGTACCTTTGCAAACTGTTAAAAGATAACGTCAAGATGAAGAGTGACATACGACAGGAACTATTGGAACTTCAAGTCCTACAGGGTATTGACTTTGTAAGACAGCTGAAGTTGATTGCATCCCGCAAAGAGTTCCGTCCGCTTGACACAGATCCTGAAATCTTTCTGGTTGGCGGCAACGATGATGCTGACTTCCCACGGCTTCTTGATGCTGCCAAGAAAGCTGTTGCCCTTGGCTATCGTGTCTATATGCTGCCGAATCCGCATGGCATCCGTACGGCTGATTTCATTTTTGAGCGGAAAGGCGTTTACAGGATGTACGACCTGAAAACTGTACACGGCAAGAGTTCCGTTGACACTCAGCTTCTCGATTCCATTGGTCAGGCCAACCGCATACTGCTCAACATGACCTCTGATTACAATCCACGTACCCTCGCTAAAGACATACGTCGCTATTTTGAACGGAATACCCATGCTGTTGAGGTGCTGATAATGAAGGGGGCGCGTACCATCTCAGTTATCCGAGAGGATACCCTTGGCCAGTCGTACATCAGGAACTTCATGATGAAGTACAGAAAAAAATAAAGAGCTATCGCTGAACGACGGCTCTCTATAAAATTGGGCAGTATCGATAAAGCCTTACCCCACGCGGGATTCTACCCGGATAGCCAGAACATACATTCTTTGACCTAAAGGTACAAAGCAACATGTCGATTACTGACGCTGCAAAGATAGGCATTATTTCTGAAAGTTGCAAGAAAAACGCTAAGTTTTTATAAGTTTTTCTCTAAATCCGCTCCATTTTGAGAGATTTTTCGTAGAAAAACAGGAAAAATCAACTCATTATCGAAATCTTTTCGTTATGCGAACCTTCGCATAATGAAAAAATAATCGACACCACCAAATAATCTTATACTTTTCTTTGGTCATTCAGAAACAATTTGTAACTTTGCACCATCATTCCATGGATTGACTATCCGGTATTTTCCGCGTGGGAGTAAGACCGTATCGCCCCTGCTCCAATTTTGAATAGTCCTTTGCAACTGAAAGTTTACGTTGACGTAGCTCACTCGTGTAGGTTCTACGGGGCTGTTCTTTTTAGGCTATAACATCAAAAAATACAAAAAAGTTTGGAAGTTTCGAGAATTCTTCCTATCTTTGCAGCGTCAGAATGTCGTCAGAGGGCGCGAAACAATTGTTTTCATAGCAATATTCAAGCTGGACCTTTCTGACCACCATACGAGGACATAGCCC
>CAMHHO010000152.1:0-4821 GCA_946184965.1 uncultured Prevotellaceae bacterium
AGCCATCGGCCTTTATGGGAGCGTATAACTCGGAGTTCGTCATCAACCAGGTAGAGCTGAAGCAGACGGAAACGGTGCTGCACATCCTGGCCAACTACCGTCCGGGCAGTTGGATTCGCTTTGCCAAGGAGTCGTTCGTGCAGACGCCCGACGGCACGAAGTACGCCTTTACGGGTGGTGCCAAGACTAACGAGAAGGAATCGGACCTCACCCCCGACTCGCTCTTCTGGATGCCTGAAAGCGGTATGGCCCATCTGGCGCTCCACTTCAAGCCCGTGCCCTTAGACACAAAGGAGTTGGACTTCTCGGAGGGCGATTTCGACGGTGCCTTCCGCTTCTTCAACATCAGCGACTCGAAGGCGAAACAGAAGGTGGAGATTCCTGCCGACTGGAAGAACGTAAAATACGCCAAGGACGAGACGCTGCCCGTCGCCAAGATTAATAAAGGTGTGGCCACCATCAAGGTGAAGATGCTGGGCTATAAGCCAGGCATGGATTTGGATTTCTTTGTGGGCACCTTTATACCGTTAGGCTCGAAGGAACGTTTCGACAAGACTTTCCGCTTTGCCAATGATGGCACGGTGAAGGTAGAGGTTCCCCTGCGGCTGACTCGCGAGGTGACTGTCGGCGTGCGTGGACTGGCTTTCGGCAACATCGTCATCGGCCCAGGACAGGAGACGGAGATACTGATGAAGATATGTAGTGACAATAAGCCGTTCCTCGCTTTCAAGGGCTATATGGCCAAGACCAACATGGACCTGGTGAATGCGAAAAAAGCCAACGAAGCCGTCGATCTCGTCGGTAATGACGATAAGGTATTCCTGAAGGTCAAGGAGTGCAAGACGAAGGAAGAGCGCCTGCAATGTCTGCAGGACATCTTCGACCAGCGCGTGGCTGCTATCAGGAAATCGAAATACACCACAGCAGCCCAGGACCTGCTTTGCATGATGGCAGAGTCGAACTACGTGAAATGGACGCGCCAGTTCGCATTCACGTATAGCTGTTATTTTGTGGACGAAGACGGGAGGGTGGTCTGGTCTCAACGCGATCTCTTTGAGAATATGGAGAAGAACAAGGACCTGCTTCCGCTTTCAGAGGAGGAAGAGGCCTACTCGTGGAAGTACCTGAATGAGCCAACATCGCCCTGCAGCCAGGAGTTCTGGGATGCCCCACTGAGCATATTCGACAAAAAAGCCGCTGAGAAGAATGTCTATAACAACGAGCTTAGATGCATACAGTCCACTATGAGTTCCGATAATCCGGCCATGCTAAACCTCCTTCTTGACGTCATGAAGCACGAGGACTGCAAGAACGTCATCCTGGAGTATCAGGCCGAGCAGAAGCGCATTGCCGACGAGCTGGCCAGTCAGGAGAGCGTCTTCTATCAGAAGCTCGACGACGTGGCTCCGGAGAACATCCTGCAGACCATCCTCGACAAGTATAAGGGCAAGGTGGTGCTCATCGACATCTGGGCCACGTGGTGCGGCCCCTGCCGTGCAGGGCATGAGGCCATGAAGCCCTGGAAACAGGAACTGAAGGGCAAGAACATCCAGTTTGTCTATATCACCTCGCCCTCATCGCCGCTGAAGACTTGGCAGGAGATGATTAAGGACATCGACGGCCACCACTACTACCTGACGAAGGAACAGTACGACTACATCCTCAACAAGTACGAGTCGGAGGGCATCCCCACCTACGCCATCTACGACGAAGAGGGCAACCAGACCTTCAAAAAGATTGGCTTCTCGGGTCTTGAGCCCTTTAAGGAGGCCATAGAGAAAACGCTGAAATAAGAATTTACAGAATTCAAAACCATCATTATGCCACGCAAGACCAACGGAATAGTGTTTGAACTGCACCCCGGCCCGAAGCTCGACGAGGAGGGCAGGCCGCTGCTATACGCCCGCCCCGCCTCGGGACAGAAGAAAACGATGAAGCAGCTCGACGACTTCTGCGCCGAATACCGCAACCTGCAGAAGGGCGAGATGGAGCGGCTGTTCAACCTCTTCCTCGACGTTGCCGGCAACTGGCTGGCCCAGGGCTACCGTGTGGAGACGCCCATCGGCTCGCTGGCCATGAAGCTGAAGTTAGTTGGCGAGCACAGCGACCCCGACAAGGTGACGGGGCGCGACATCATCTACAACGGCGTGGAGTTCACGCCCTCGAAGGAGCTCATCGCCCGAGCCAGCAGCAACCGCGAAGGCTTCCGCAAGAAGAGCGGTGCGGTGGGCAACAGTCAGATGTACGACCCGAAGGCTATGGAAGAGGCGCTGCGCAAGAGTCTAGCCATTGGCTACACGTCGGTCAGCAGCTTCATGCACTTCAGCGGTCTGAAGCGCGACTCGGCCCAGAAGTTTCTCGACAGCCTGTGCCAAGGCGAAGATGCACGTCTGCGGAGGAGACGGAATGGCAAGTCGTATATCTACTCTCCCCGAACGGCCAAAGCCCCCGAACAAAAATAGGTACTGAGCCAAAGTTCCCCACATGCCGACCCCGAGTTCCCGATATGCGGAGCCCGGGGTCGGCATATAAGGGGCGGCAAGCAGGAACGGGCATAACGGCGCCTTGCTCCCCGTATGTCGCCGCCCTGCTCCCTGCTTCACGCCGTCCTGCTCCCCGCTTGCCTGCGCCTTTCTACCAGTAACTCCGCATCGCATGCGTACCATATTACACCATTATATGCAAAAAGACGGCGAAAAGTGACGGATTGTCAGATTTTTGCCGTAACTTTGCACCCGATTATCATTAAACGAGACGACAATGAAACTATTTGACGTATACCCCCTGTTCGACGTGAACATCGTGAAGGGACAGGGCTGTAAGGTTTGGGACGACAAGGGCCAGGAGTATCTGGACCTGTACGGCGGTCACGCCGTTATCTCGATAGGCCACTCTCACCCGCACTATATCAAGAAGGTGACAGAGCAGCTGCAGAAGCTCGGGTTCTACTCGAACTCCGTCATCAACAAGCTGCAGGTGGAGCTGGCCGAAAGACTGGGCAAGGTCAGCGGCTACGACGACTACCAGCTGTTTCTCATCAACAGCGGCGCCGAGGCCAACGAGAACGCCCTGAAGCTCGCATCGTTCAAGACGGGCAACACCCGCGTGCTCAGCTGCGAGAAGGCTTTCCACGGCCGCACGTCGCTGGCTGTCGAGGTGACCAACAACCCGAAGATTGTGGCACCCATCAACGACAACCACCACGCAAGGTTCCTGCCGCTGAACGACCTGGAGCCTTGGGTCCGCGAACTGTCGAAGGGTGGTGTGGCTGCCGTCATCCTGGAGTGCATCCAGGGCGTGGGCGGCATTCAGATGGCCACACCGGAGTTTGCCCAGGGACTGGCCTATGCCTGCAAGCGCTACGGTGCGGTGCTCATCTGCGACGAGATACAATGCGGCTACGGCCGGAGCGGAAAGTTCTTTGCCCACCAATGGCTTGGCATCAAGCCCGACATCATCACCGTGGCCAAGGGCATTGCCAACGGATTCCCGATGGGCGGTGTGCTGATTTCGCCGGAGTTCGAGCCGGTCTACGGACAGCTCGGCACGACGTTCGGCGGCAACCACTTAGCCTGCGCAGCCGCCCTGGCCGTGCTCGACGTGTTCGAGGACGAGGGCATCGTTGAGAACGCTCGCGTAGTAGGCGACTACTTGATGGAAGGCATCCGAGGCATCGGCAGCTCGCACATCAAGGAGGTGCGCGGCCGCGGACTGATGATTGGCATCGAGCTCGACATGCCCCACGCCATGGTGCGCAAGCCGCTCATCAAGCACGAGCACTGCTTCACGGGCTGTGCCGGGCAGAACATCCTGCGCCTGCTGCCGCCGCTGTGTCTGACGAAGGCCGAGGCCGACGACTTCATCGAGAGACTGATAAGAGTAAAACCAGA
This sequence comes from uncultured Prevotellaceae bacterium, assembly GCA_946184965.1. Classification (GTDB taxonomy): domain Bacteria; phylum Bacteroidota; class Bacteroidia; order Bacteroidales; family Bacteroidaceae; genus Prevotella. The sequence continues at coordinate 3,891 of CAMHHO010000152.1, forward strand.
AGAAGATTAGAATATGAAGATAGCAATGATTGGCGCTGGCGCCATGGGTGGCGCCACCGTCGAGGGCCTCATCAAGGGCCAGATGTTCAAGAACGAGGACATCACCGTCAGCGACCCGTCGGCCGCCGTGCTCGACAAGTTTGAAAAGATGGGCGTCTGCGTGACGACCGACAACAAACTGGCCGCCGAGACGGCCGACGTGGTGTGCGTGGTGGTCAAGCCCTGGCTCGTGGAGCGCGTACTGACCGACATCAAGCCCGAGCTGGACCCGAAGCGGCAGATTCTCATCGTGATTGCCGCCGGGGTGAAGTCGGAGAGCATCAAGAAGTGGCTGGGCGAGCAGTGCCCGCCGCTGTTCTTAGTCATTCCCAACATCGCCATTGCCGAGATGGCCTCGATGACGTTCATCGTCCCGTGTGCTGCTGTAGTACAGCAGCATACAGAACTGGTGGAGCGGATATTCGGAGAGATGGGCACGACGCTCATTACCGACGAGGCACACCTGGCGGCTGGCACGACGCTGGCCTCCTGCGGCATTGCCTACGCCATGCGCTATATCCGGGCTGCCTCCGAGGGCGGCGTGGAGCTGGGCTTCAAGGCCGACGACGCCAAGAAGATTGTGATGCAGACGATGAAGGGCGCCGTGGAGCTGCTCGAAGCCAGCGGCCTGCACCCCGAGGCTGCCATCGACCTGGTGACGACGCCTGGCGGCGTGACCATCAAGGGCCTGAACGAGATGGAGCATGCCGGCTTCACGTCGAGCGTGATACGCGGGCTGAAGGCGGGACTGCGATGATATCGCAGCATAGAAGGACTAACATTAAGAAACACAGATATGGACGAACAACTGAAACAGATAGGCGAGCGGCTGCGCGGACTGCGCGACGTGCTCGACATTCCGGTGAGCGAGATGGCCGAGACCATCGGCATC
>CAMHHO010000153.1:0-4655 GCA_946184965.1 uncultured Prevotellaceae bacterium
CAGTTTGGCCCTATCCAGACCTCGCTGAGCTACACCATGAAAACCGTGCGTCCGAAGTACAGCTCACTGAACGACCATATTTACTATCTGAACTCTTATACCCTGTCGCAGGGCGACTCGAAACTCAAGAATGCCACTATGCAGGAGGTGAGCATCAATGCCCGTTGGAAGTGGATTAACTTGTTTGCTGCCTACGAACGTCGTGATAACACTATTACACAGGTGCCAATGGCCTATAACAACGAGGGTATCATGCTGATGAAGCAGGCTAACTTGTCCGATCCCGTTCGTAATCTGGCCATCTTCCTTTCGGCCAATCCCACTTGGGGTGTATATAGCCCAAGCTGGACCATTGGCGGACAGAAGTTCTGGAACACGATGACCTACGACGATCCACATAGCGCCACAGGCAAGACGGATGTGACCTTCACCAAGCCCATCTTCTTCTTCGACCTGAATAACACCTTCCGCTTTAAGCACAGCTGGCAGTTGGAGGCCAATGCCAACATCCAGACCAAGGGTGATGTGCTGAACTACCGTATTCTCTCGCCTTCATACGACATCCGTTTTGTGGTACAGAAGTGCTGGCTGAAGAACGATGCCCTGTGCCTGCGTGCCAGCATCAGTGATGTGTTCCAGCGTAGCGTACAGGATATGGCTCATGATTGTGGTTTCTTCTACACTGTGCAGAAAACACGAAGCCGTAGCCACCGTCTGGACATCTCTATCCGCTACACCTTCAACGCCCAGAAGAGCAAGTATAAAGGTACAGGTGCTGGACAGGCAGAGCGTCAGCGAATGTAGTAAATATGCTACTCATCACATAATTGTGCAGCGCTCGACCTATGGTCGCTTTGCTTGCAAAGAATATCCCAAAAGTTTGGCGTTGATGTTTCCGTCGCATAAATCGACCTCAATGGCGGCGGCCCGACGGAGTTGCAGGTTCCAGTGCAGGTTCCGGCAGTTCTAGCTTGCTGATAATGAGACTCAGTGCAGGAAGTGCAGGCTCTAATGGACTGCAAACTTACAGCTGACACGGCGGCCGGCGTCATCGGTGGCGCGGGCAATGTAGAAGCCGGCAGGCAGATGGGCGACGCTGAGCGTGGCCTTGCCTGCGGAGAGTACCGTGGCTGACTGGCAGGCCAGACGGCCGTCGGTGGTGTAGATGTCGATCTGGGCCGTGGCGCTGTCGTCGCTCTTGACGATGAGCTGCTGCGAGCCGTAGCGCAGACGGAAGTCGCCGTCGGAGGCCAGCAGGGCGTCGACGCCGACGATGCCGCCGGGCTGCTGCTTCACCTCCTGCATGTAGCTGGTCAGGATGTTGGCGCGGGCGATGGTGGGCACGTTGGTGGTGTAGATGGTGGATGCGCCGTCGGGATAGCGCGCTACGGTCTGGTTGCCGTCGTGTGCACCGTAGTAGAAGTGGTCAACCCAGCTGCGGTCGGCAGCCACGAGCGCGAGCACGCCGCCCTCGGCACCGATCTTGAACGACGCATGGAGCCCCTGCGAGGTGGTCTCGAGCTTGTCGCACCAGACGAGGAGGTAGCCGTGGGGGGGAATTACGGTGTTGGTTGATGGGTGCTCGGTGTTGGTGGTGATTTGATACTTGTCGGGCTTGTTGAGGTCGTCGGTGAGGTACATGCCCTTGATGTCGATTTCCTCGCTGGTGGTGTTGTAGAGCTCTATCCAGTCGTTCTTCTTCTGGTATTCGTTGATGAAGATGCTGTTGGCGCCGCTGACCTCGTTGATGCGTACGGGGGCGATGCCTGCCGACAGGCGCTCCTGAGCGTTGAGCTGGCGGTAGTTGGCGGTGAGGATGACGTTCTCGCCCTTGGGCAGCTGGATTTCGGGCTCGAGGGAGTAGGTGGCCGACATGTCGCTGCTGACGGTCATGGCCAGCTCGGCATCCCAGTAGAGGTCGGAGGAGTTGCCGCTGTTGTTGTGTAGCTCGACGGCAATGACGTTGTTGCCCCGATGGAAGAGCTTGGTGTCGAGACTCATCGTGGCCTCGTCGGGATTGTTGGAGGCGTAGGACTGGGCGTAGCTGTCGAAGCCGACGCTGCCCGAGGGCATGTTGTAGCGCCCGGCCTCAATGCCGTTGACGTAGACGATGATGCCGTCGTCGACTGTGAAGTTAAGGGTGAAGAGGTCGGCCGCGGCGGGTGCCTGGTCGAGCCTGACGGTGGTGCGGAAGTAGGCTGTGGGGCGCTTGTTGTTGATGTCGGAGCCGTAGTCGAGGGTTGTTGCCAGGCCGTCCTTGCCGTAGCCGAAGGGGGCTTTGCCCTTGCTCCAGTCGGCGGCGGGGAAGCTGGCGGCGGTCCAGTTCTTGCCGTCGAGCGAGCCCTGGTCGTAATAGTCCCACGAGCTGCCCTTGGGCACGGCGGGGCGGCTGCCGCCTGTGGTGAGCCATCCCTGGAACTCGTAGCCGGCGGGGGCGACGGCCTTGAGCGTGGCGGGGGCGAAGAGGTTGCCCTGGAACCGGCCGGTGGGCACCTGGGTGCCGTTGATGAGCAGCTGGGCGCCGGGGGCGTTGCTGCTCAGGGTGACGTTCTGTGGGGTCTGGTCGTCGAGGCCCATCTTCCAGAAGCGGCGTAGTGCCGACGTGGCAGTCCTGAGCCGCGACGACAGCGATGAGCGTATGCTGGTGGCCGTGCTGGTGGCCGAGCCGCTGTTGAGGGCCATGGCGTTATTGGCACGGTTCAAGAGCATGTTGATGATAGACGTGGAGCGGCTGGCCTCGAACACGCTGCCGCCCATGATGCAGTAGGCATCGATGAACTTGCGGCGGAACTCGTCGTTCTGCATCATATTCCAGAAGAGGGTGACGATGCGTATCTGGTCCCAGCGGCGGCCGAGCTCGGTGGGGTAGAGCTGGTCGAAGTAGTAGTACTCCTTGTTGATGAAGTTGTTGAACGGGTCGTTGGTGCCGAAGGTGCCGTCGAGGTCGTAGAGTATGAAGCGGAAGCGGCCGCCGTCCCTGAGCCGGAAGGCCTTGACGTTGTTCTGGGGCCAGTCGGTGCTGCCGAGGTAGAACTCGGTGGCCATGTAGTTGATGTAGTTATCGATGTCGAGCAGGCGGCATATCTCGCTATAGGTCTCGTTGTTGGCTGCGTCGGGCGAGAGCACATCGACGAGCTCCTCGAAGGCGTCGGGGGTGCCGCACTTCTGGACATAGCCTGAGTCGGGCGACATCTCGAACTGGTCGATCTCGTCGTCGTCCCATCCGTAGTTGGCATAGACGTAGTGCTTGTTGTTAGGCTCGCGCACGTTCATGACGCCGATGTAGCGGCCGTTGATGAACTCATGGACGGGCTGGTAGCTCTGGCAGTCGATGTTGAGGCCCGAGGTCTCGACGATGTACTGCAGGGCGGGGTCCTTGAAGCGGCACTGGGTGTCGTTGCCGCCGTTGCGCACTTGGAGGGTGCGGTTGCGGATGTAGGGCTTCTGCTCGAAGAAGGGGTAGGGCAGGTTCTTGTCGCCGCCCATCTCCTTGGTGCCCTTCAGCTTGAAGGAGTGGGGCGTCCAGGCTCGGCTCCAGCCGCCGCACATCTCGAGATCGACGTCCTGGTTGAGCACCATCTCGTTGTTCGGGTCGATATACGAGAAGTTGACGGGGCGCTCCCAGTCCATGTTCCAGTTGCAGGGCGTCGACTGGCCGTTGCCGGGACGCCCATTGTGGCCTTTCTGCATGACGCCTATGGAGTCGTCGTAGAGGAAGCGGCGGTCGCTGACCACTGAGAGGACGGGCAGCATGTAGGGCTTGTTGCGATAGATATAGGAGCGGGTGGTGACGCGCGAGGGCAGCAGGCCGTCGGCGAAGAGGCGGAAGCGGTAGTTGACGTTCTTGTCGCTGATGGTGAACTGACCCGACAGGCTGGTCTCGCCGTTGTCCATCGTGGGCAGCGAGCCGTCGGTGGTGAAGCGCAGGGTGCAGCCGGGGGGAATGCCGACGTTGATGGTCAGCACGCCCTCGTAGAGCTGCGAGGGCTGGTCGACGACGGGCGCGCTGAGCTGCTGCTCGGCAAAGGCGCTGCGGCTGTTGCTGGCTCCGGGCGACGCCATTGCAGTGAGTCCCCAGCGGTCGCCGCCGTCGGTGGTACGGGCATAGCTGACGCGCTCGATGCTCTTGGGGTAGGACTGACTGAGGAGCAATCGGCCGGAGGTGTCGCTCAGGTAGATGGTGCCTCCGTCGACATCGAGCTTGAACGAGGCGTTCTTGGGCTCAATGCCGTTGCTGTCGAACCAGATGACGCGGAAGCCCCCGGCCTGCAGGCTGCCTACCGACTCCGGTATGCGCCACTTCTTCAGGCTCGACTCGTCGTCGCTCAAGTAGAGACCCGCCAGGGGGATGTTCTCAGAGGTAGGGTTGTAGAACTCCATCCAACCGTCGAAGTTGAAGGCCGGACTGATGTATTCGTCGACGTTGGCTGCCATGATCTCGTTGATGACGAGCTGCTGGGGACCAGCCGTCGCGCGCTTCCGTGAGGCAGAAGCCGACGTGGCCGTTATCAGGGCAACCGTTGCTATAGTTAATGTCTTTAACTTCATAACTTACTGATAATAAAAAAAGCTCCAGATCAACTCTGAAGCTCTTTTCGTGTTCTGTAGTCGATAGGGGAATCGAACCCCTATGCCAAGATTGAGAATCTTGTATC
>CAMHHO010000154.1:0-4585 GCA_946184965.1 uncultured Prevotellaceae bacterium
AGTCATAGCTGGGCAGGATATGCACGGCATTGACGCCCAACTGCTTCAGGTGGTCGATGGCCCACGGCTCGGTCAGCGCCAGGAACTTGCCGGGGTATTTGGCATCGGGGCGCGCCACGGAGAAGTCGCGGTGGTGAAGCTCATAGACGACGAGATCTGCGGGCGACTTGACAACGGGGTGCTGGTCGCAGCACCAGTCATCGGGCCACGTGTTCATGGTGTTGATGATGGCGCCGCGCCGCCCGTTCACGCCGACGGCCTTGGCAAAGACGCCGGGCGTCTCGCCGTGGCCAGTGTCGAAGGTGTAGAAGCGGCCCATGAGGTCGCCCTTGACGGCGGCAGTCCATACAGCCCCCTCCTGTCCCGGGGAGGAGGCCTTCATCGTGACGGTCTTCAGCGGCTTGCCGCCTTGCCCGTCCTTATAGATACGCACCTTCACGCCCTTGGCCTTTGCCGGGGCAAAGAGCTTGAACGTCGTCACCTCTGGGGTGTACGTCATCTCGTCGAAGTCAAAATCCTGCGACATGGCGGGCTTTGCCGCCAACACTGTCAGTAGTCCAGCTAATAACAATTTCTTCATAGTTTAGGTATTATCACGGCGCAAAGATACACAAAAAAAAGAAGAACCCCAAAAGTTCTTGAAAAAACTTTCGGGGTTCGTCCTATTATTAAGCAAGCTTAGCTTTGTTCTTACTTCACAAAGAACTTTTTACCGTCCTTGATGTAGAGACCCTTAGCGGCCTTAACCACGCGGCGACCAGAGAGGTCGAAGATGGCACCGCTCTTCTTGCTGGGAGTCTTCACGTCGGTGACTGCCAGAGCCTCCTCGTAAGCCTCCTTGCCCATCAGCGAGATATTGTACTCGTAGCTCCAGGCGCGGCGGGCATAACCCTCCTCAGGAGAAGCATCCTCGGGAACGCTGAAGATCAGCTTCGTAGCGATGGTACTTGTTACATCAACGCCTTCGTTGAAGATGTCGAAGGAAACAACGTTGCCAGCTGTATCGTCCTCGTTATAGGCAATATTGATACCCTCCTCTGCATAATAGCCATTGGCATCGATGTAGTAGTCGGGCTGTACATCCTTCCACTTCACATTCTCTTCCTCGTCCATGTAGGAAACCTTGACATAAGCCTTACCCTCCAACAGGTCTTCAGCAGTAGCAAGTCCTAACACCTCAAGGGCTTTCGTTACGTCGATGGCCATCTTTGTTCCATCAGCATCCTTAGCGGGAACCTCTGCGATGACATCCTCAGAAGCGAGCACTTTCTCCTCCTCAGTCACATCGGCAGAGTTAACGCTGAACTCCTGGAAACGGAAGTAGATGTTGTTAATTCCAACTTCCTGCTCCTTACCTTGGTTGCAGTTGAAGGCGATGGTCCATGTACCCTTCTGGTTGTCGGCAATGCTCATTTCATCGGTCTCGAAGTCCTGCCATTCCTCGGTCAGGTCGAAGTTACCGATAGCCTCATAATGGATATAGGCACCGGGGTTGGCGTGTACCTGCGACTGAATCTGTGTCGGGATATCAGCACGTGCCGAGAACTTCACCTTATACTTCTGGTTTACACCGAGTGTGTGGGGGATGGACACGAAGAACTGGGTCTGCCAGTCCTGAATGACACCAGCACTATTGGGGAGGTTGCTTGCCATCAACGAGTCACGGGCTTCACCTGCCTCATTGTAGAACTTCTTTGTCCAGTACTTAACTTCCTCCACCTGGGGATTGCCTTCCTCATCGAGTTTGGGATTGCCTTCTTCATCCAATACGGGCACCTCTTCGGTCTTTTCATAGATAACGGTGGTCACCTTCATAGCGGGCTGACCGTCAACAGGATCATTCACGACTTCAGCCGGTCTGTCGATACCGTCAATACCGTTACGACCAGTGAAATTGGTATACTGATTATTCTGAGGCATCACGTCTTTAGACAGCGTACCTTCACGCAGGAAGTTATACCAGCCCTCAAACTCCTTCTCAGGCTCTGGATCCTTAACTTCCAACTTGATGTCGTCGAAATAGACAGTGTTACCATCCTGCATGGTAGACAGGTTGAAGGCAACAGACTGGAACTCCTTGGGGGTCGGAGCACCTGACTGGGTATGATTGGAATTTACGGTGACAGGGCCCAGCGTGTAGGTCTTCCATTCGGTCGTATAGCTCACATCGCCAAACAGCTGATAGAAATTGTAGTCACCGGGTTTCCAGTGAGCCTGAGTCTGTAAAGTTCCTGCCTTCTCACCCCTGATCTTCAGAGTCAGACGAACCTGCTGTCCTTCGGGGATAGCCTCGGTAGCATAGACAAAGAACTGAGAGTCCCATTCTGTCCAGTCGGGCTTGCTGTTTCCCGTGTCTGTCGTGGCAGTACCGGTGGCATCGGCCTCTTCCTTGGTACGGATAACGACTCTTGCACAGTGATTTCCGGGAATTGTGGGGTCTTCCACAACCTCAGCAAAACCCATGAACATGCAAGGAGGATTCTCTACGGTTGCATTGGCAGATGGTTCAGCATACTCCTGTCCGCTGGCTTCGTCAAACTCGACGCCCTGACGCCAGTCATGGCACCAGAAACTTGACCACATCGGGTCAGCAGCACCTTCCAAGTCACTATTAGTGGCAAGGTTCATCCATCTCAACTGTGCAGAAGCACCGCTTGCGAGCAGAATGCCTGCGATGAGCGTAAATAATTTCTTCATAAGCTAATTGTTTTTAATTGGTTAAATAATAATGTATATGATATTAGTTAGAATCACGGTGCAAAGTTATACGATTTCGGAGAAAGCCGTGTTTTGTTTTGTTGCTTTTGTTTTTCTGTATGTCTCAAAAACGAAAAAGAGGGCCGAAGCCCCCTTTCTATCGTGCTATCAGACTGACGGCAAAGCCTCCGCCGGGGGCTTCCGTGAGCTTCAAAGTATCGCCTTTTTTCACCGTTCGCTTCGTGATGGTGTACGCCTGCGGGTTGGTCTCGTAGTGGGCTCCTGGGGCATCGGCGTAGATGGTGCAGTCATACTTGCGGCCCTTGTCGAGGAAGTCGAGCTTGACAACACTCTGATGGCCGTTCTCGTCGCACTTACCGCCGATGAACCAGTTAGGAGTGCCCTTCGCCTTGCGGGCTACGGTGATGTAGTCGGCAGGCTCGGCCTCAAGGTAGATGCTCTCATCCCAGTCGCAGGCCACGTCGCGGATGAACTGGAAGGCGTCGTCGAACCGCTCATAGTGCTCGGGCAGGTCGGCGGCCATCTGCAGCGGCGAGTACATCGTCAGGTAGAGGGCCAGCGAGCCGGCGATGGTGATGCGTGCCCACGAGGTGTTGTTGCTCCACTCCTTCAGCTTGGTGACGAAGATGCCGGGCGTATAGTCCATCGGACCGCCCTGCAGACGGGTGAAGGGCAGGATGCAAGTATGGTCGGGACGTGAGCCGCCAAAGGCCTCGTACTCCGTGCCGCGTGCCGACTCGTTGCCGACGAGGTTCGGATAGGTGCGGCAGAGGCCAGTCGGACGGGTGGCCTCGTGGGCGTTGACCATGATGTGGTGCTTGGCAGCCTCCTTGACCACGTAGAGGTAGTGGTTGTTCATCGACTGCGAGTAGTGGTGGTCACCACGGGGGATGATGTCGCCCACATAGCCCGTCTTCACGGCGTCGTAGCCGTACTTGTTCATCAGCTGGAAGGCTTTTTCCATGTGACGCTCGTAGTTCTGCGTCGAACTGGAGGTCTCGTGGTGCATGAGCAGTTTCACGCCCTTGGAGTGGGCATAGTCGTTGAGCATCTTAATGTCGAAGTCGGGATAGGCGGTCTGGAAGTCAAAGACATCGCGCTTCCAGAGGTTGGCCCAGTCTTCCCAACCGACGTTCCAGCCCTCGACGAGCACCTCGTCGAGGCCGTTCTTGGCGGCGAAGTCGATGTAGCGCTTCACCTTCGCATTGTTGGCAGCATGGCGGCCGTTGGGCTTCACCTTCTGCCAGTCAATCTGGTCGAGCTTGATGCTGGGGAACTCGTCGGTGTAGTTCCACGACGACTTGCCGACAATCATCTCCCACCACACGCCGCAGTACTTCGTGGGGTGAATCCACGAGACGTCCTCGAGGGCGCACGGCTCGTTGAGGTTGAGGATGAGGTTCGAGGAGAGCATGTCGCGGGCGTCGTCAGAGACCATCACGGTGCGCCATGGCGTGGTGCAGGGCGTCTGCATGCAGCCCTTCAGGCCGGTGGCGTCGGGGGTGAGGTGGCTGACGAAGGTAAAGGGCTTCGGCAGCGGCGCAGAGCATGCAGCGGGGTTAGGCGTATAGGCATTGCTGGTGCCACTGAGCTTGGTGGTCAGGGCCTTGGTCTGGGCATCGACCAGCTCGAGGTGCATCGTGGCGTAGTCGGCACAGGCCGCCTCGTGGATGTTGATGTAGAGACCGTCCTGACTCTTCATCTGCAGTGAGGTCTGTACACCCGTGGGCGAGAAGACGGCCACGCTGGAGTTGCCCCAGTTGACGGCCTCCTGCATACGGCTACGGATTTCAGAGAGCTTCGACTGCTGCGTCTCCTGCTCCTGCGTGTCGTAGTCGCCGGGCAGCCACCAGGCGGTATGGTCGCC
>CAMHHO010000155.1:0-4306 GCA_946184965.1 uncultured Prevotellaceae bacterium
TTGATCTTCATCATATTCTATCTTACATTTATATATTCTTTGATAAAGCCCCCTCTCCATCCGAGGAAGGAGAGAGGGAATGCCTGGTAAAGATTAAGGCTGCAGCGTGAAGCCGAGAACCAGGTAGGCTTTTTGCGAGCAGGGGTTGCCAGTCACCTGTCCGAAGATGGGTACAGAGAACGAATCGGTCACTTTAATGTCCTTCGTGGCCCGTAGCGACAGGTTGGTGACAGCGAATCCCGTTGTGCCGTAGAAGTCGGTGGCAAAGGGGACGGAACCGGCCGTAGCAGTCCAGTCGACTGTCGCAAGTCGGAATGGGACAGTTGCCTCAACATAGCTGCTGTAGGCCCGTTTGCCGTCCTTGTTTACGCCGTCGTTGCCGGCGAAGTTGGTGAACCATTGCAATGACGCAAAGCCGAAGTCGTAGCCGATGTTGGCTTCAAACAGATGGTTCGTTCCATGAGCGTCGTATTTAAAGTAGCGACCGTCTGGGTCGAGACCGACGTTGAACCAATAGTCGGTCACGCCTATGTTCAGTCCGCCGATGGTGTAGCCCAGCGTCAGGTCAAACTCCTTCGTATCGGCAGGATCGGTCAATCCGTAGCTGCCCCAGGCCGTCAGCGACAAGCCCTTGTAACCTACGCCGAATGTCGGCTGCAGCGAAACGCTGCCCGCGTCCATACCGCGCCAGATATAACTACTTACAACGTCGCCACTAATCGACGTTTCAATCTCTTCCTGTGCAAGGGCGGTGCTGCTAAGCACCATGCCCATTGCCAATATAACAATCTTTTTCATACCTTTTTCCTTTTTACTTGTACTATTAATTATAGCAAGCCTCGCCATGTTCATAGATGTCAAGACCTTCTTCTTCAATTCGCTTGTCTACACGCAGGCCGTGCAGCTTCTTAATGCCATAGAACAGGACGAAACCGCAGGCGGCAGCCCAAAGGTCGATGACCAAGATACCGAAGCACTCAGCACCGAAGAATCCCCAGCCGTGACCATAGAAAGCGCCGTTCGATGTAGACAGCAGACCTGTCATCAGTGTGCCGAGAATACCGCAGACACCATGCACACTCGAAGCACCGACAGGGTCGTCGATATGAAGACGGTGGTCGATGAACTCGATGGCATAGACCAGCACCAATCCACAGACAAGGCCAATGATGACGGCTCCCACAGGTGACACCAGGTCACAACCAGCCGTGATGCCTACCAGTCCGGCCAGTACGCCGTTGAGTGTCAGCGAGAGCGACGGCTTACCATACTTCAGCCAGGTCAGGAACATCGTGGCCGTACCGCCGGCTGCGGCAGCGAGGTTGGTGGTCAGAAACACGTGGCTGATGGCGATGCGGTTCACTTCGCCGCTGGCTGCCAGCTGAGATCCCGGGTTGAAACCGAACCAGCCGAGCCAAAGGATAAACACACCCAGCGCCGCCATCGTCAGGTTATGACCAGGAATAGCGCGGCTCTTGCCGTCCCTGGCATATTTGCCAATACGAGGACCGAGTGCCATCGCACCAATCAGTGCCAATACGCCACCAACGCTGTGTACGATGGCTGAGCCAGCGAAGTCGTGAAACACATCGCCAAAGGTGGTCATCATAAACCCGTCTTCGGCATCGTTGCAAAGCCAGCCGCCTCCCCACGTCCAGTGGCCCTCAATGGGATAGATGAACAATGAGATAGCAGCGCTGTAAATCAAGTACATCGAGAACTTGGTGCGCTCAGCCATAGCTCCGCTGACAATCGTTGCCGAGGTGGCGCAGAAGACGGTCTCAAAAATCAAGAAGCCCTCTACGGGCAGGTCGCCCTTGTAGAATGAGAGGTCGCCCCAGTTGGGCATACCGATAAATCCAGCACCCTCGCTGCCGAACATAAATCCGAAGCCGAGTAAGAAGAACAGCAACGAGCCGAACATGAAGTCGACGAAGTTCTTCATCAGGATGTTGGCCGTGTTCTTGCCTCGCGTAAAGCCTGCCTCACACAGCGCAAAGCCCGGCTGCATCCAGAAAACCAACATGGCTGCCAATAGCATCCATACGGTATCGAGTGATAATCCTATTTCGTTCATAATTGTTTTTGTGTTGTGTTATCCTTATTACTTTTTGTCTCTCAATACGGTGTCGCCGTTCTCGCCGGTGCGAATCGACCATGTGTCTATCATTTCGCTTACGAAAATGCGTCCGTCGCCAATCTCGCCTGTATGTGCCACCTTCAGGATGACCTTCACCGTTGGCTCTACAAACTGGTCGCGGCAGACGATGGTCAGTGCCACACGCTCTATCACATCTGTTGAGTACTGCACGCCACGATATATCCTTTCCTGTCGGCTCTGCCCTATGCCGTGAACGTTGTGGTATTCAAACCAGTCGATGTCCGACGCGAGCAGTGCCTCCTTGACCTCCTCAAACTTGGTCTTGCGGATAATTGCTTCAATCCTTTTCATACTTTTTACCTTTTTAATTAATACTTTCGTGACATCTTGCAAGATTTCGGCGGCAAAGGTACGGCGATTCTTGGAAAAAAGCCGTATAAATTTCCAACTTTGCAACAACAAATTCTTGACAAATGACAAAGTGTAAACCTGAGAGTCAACGGGGGCTTGCTTTTGCTTTCGTTTTGACAAATAAACAATCGAGTTTGTGACAGAATGTCATCCGTGTACGATTCCAAAGTAAAATAATGTCGCGAATAAGTTTGTTTTTCTAACTATTTGTATTACCTTTGCACCCAAAATTGAGATAAACGAAAGATTAAACAAGGATAATATGACTAAAAGTAAGCTAGACGGACTATACCAGCCACAGTATGAGCACGACGCTTGTGGCGTAGGTATGGTGGTGAACATACACGGAAACAAGAGCCACGAACTGGTCGACAATGCGCTAAAGGTTCTGGAGAATATGGAGCACCGTGGTGCTGAGACGCGCGACAAGACGGGCGATGGTGCCGGTATCATGCTGCAGATTCCCCATGAGTTCATCCTGCTGCAGGGTATTCCTGTGCCCGAGAAGGGGAAGTATGGCACGGGACTGGTGTTCCTGCCGAAAGAGGAAAAGGCGCAGCAGGAAGTCCTGTCGGTGATGATTGAGGAAATTGAGCGTGAGGGCCTGCAACTGATGCATCTGCGTACGGTCCCAACTTGTTCGGAGGTACTGGGAACCGCCGCTCGTGAGGTTGAGCCAGACATCAAGCAGATTTTCGTAACGGGCATATCGGACGAAGGTGCGCCCGTGTTTGAGCGTATATTATATAAGGTACGTAAGCACATTGAAAACCGCGTCGATAACAAGGACTTTTATGTCTGTTCGCTGTCAAACAAGAATATCATATACAAGGGAATGCTGACCAGCGGACAGTTGCGCCGGTATTTCCCTGATTTGTCTAACCCCTACCTGACAAGCGGACTGGCGCTGGTCCACTCACGATTCAGCACAAACACATTCCCCACGTGGTCACTGGCCCAGCCCTTCCGCTTGTTAGCCCATAACGGCGAGATAAACACCATTCGCGGCAATCGCGGATGGATGAAAGCCCGCGAGAGCGTGCTCAGCAGTGAGGCACTGGGCAACATCAGGGAGATTTCGCCCATTGTGCAAGAAGGCATGAGCGACTCGGCCTCGTTGGACAACGTGTTTGAGTTCCTGATGATGAGCGGAATGTCGCTACCACAGGCGATGGCGATACTCGTGCCGGAGTCGTTCAACGACAAGAACCCGATATCTGAGGACTTGAAGGCGTTCTATGAGTACCACTCTATATTGATGGAGCCATGGGACGGTCCAGCCGCCCTGCTGTTCTCTGACGGACGCTATGCTGGTGGTATGCTCGACCGTAACGGACTGCGCCCCTCGCGCTATACGATAACGAAGCAGGGCATGATGGTCGTGGCCTCAGAAGTCGGCGTCATGGACTTCGAGCCTGGTGACGTGGTCTCGAAGGGACGTCTTCAGCCGGGAAAGATCCTGCTCATCGATACACAAGAAGGCAAAATCTACTACGACGGCGAGATCAAGGAGCAGTTGGCCAAAGCGCATCCCTACCGCGAATGGCTCAACGAAAACCGCGTGCAGTTGGAGAAGCTGAAGAGCGGACGCAAAGTGGAAAACTCGGTAAACGACTTCCAGCGGAAACTTGTCACCTTCGGTTTCGGTCAGGAAGACATCGACAAGACTATCATACCGATGGCAACGGCAGGTCAGGAGCCGGTTGCGGCTATGGGCAATGACACGCCGCTGGCAGTTGTCAGCGACCGTCCGCAGCTGCTTTTCAATTACTTCCGCCAGCAGTTCGCTCAGGT
>CAMHHO010000156.1:0-4163 GCA_946184965.1 uncultured Prevotellaceae bacterium
TATATCGTCTTGCGTCTGGACAAGGCTCAGAGCAACCGGCCTTTCCACGTCCGCGTGACCTGCATCAAGAGCACCACAGACCCCTCGCTGAACAACACGAAGGTGTTTTCCGCCAATAACTATGCCTACATCATGCCGCCCATCAGCGAGAACCAGATTGAGGTGAAGATATGGCCGCAGGGTCAGGGTGAGGAGACGGCGAAGACCTACACCTTCAAGAGCCACAGCTACGGTTCGGCCTCCGTGCGTTCGGTGATGCTCGACAAGAGCCGCATCGTCGATGGCGACTATACCCTGCAGCTGATTCGCTACAACAGCGACACGCAGGTGAGCGACACGACATACATTAAGAACATGGTGGTCGACAAGCTCTACACCTTCTACGACTACGACGGCGGCGACCTGGTGGAAGCCTACCTGATGGCCAACGGCTTCAAGCGCATCAAGCTCGACCACGAATGGTGGGCCAGGGACGCTGTGACCCATGTGAGTGACAACACAGTGTCGGTGTCGACGGGTGCGAGTATGCCTTATAACAAGCACAAGCATCTGGAAGCACCGAACCCTACCTATTTGGATTCGCGACTCTTCTCATATCACGACACACTGTGGGTGCATCTCTTCTGTGATAACGAGCCTTATTACGATACGGACGACCTGACAATGCACGCCGTGCGCTCCGACACAATCAACACGCCGATTGGTGAGCAACTGCTCAAGTGGGGCAAGGATCCCATGACGGGCCGTCTGTATGTGCTCACTGAAGGCGAGCCCGCCACCATAGAGTGCTACCGCGACGGCTTCCTGCCGAAGCTCTGCATGTATCCCGGCTCATACAACCATGCGACGGGCATCATCGACAGCGACAGGGAGGAGGTGGACATCTTCCTGGAGAGCATCCCCGAACCCGTCACTTCGCCCAAGGTGACCTCGTCGATACTCTCGACGCTGACGCCTACGCTCGACCGGCGCGGCGACTTCTACGTGAGCAGCATACAATCTTCGGACATCCTACCCGTTCAGACCACCGAGACGGTTTACTACGACGAGTATGCCTCACACAAGGACACGATGAAGCTGGCCGACGACAAGATGTATTATCGCTTCGCCAGGATGGAGGTGGCCATCGTCGCACCCAAAACCTATGAGACCTCTGCTGCCATCACGCTCATGAAGGTGAAGAACGCCGCCGAGGAGAATGCCATACTCAATGATAACCTTCCCGGCAACACAAGGCCTATCACCAGCCCCCTCTTCGACTACAAATACTGGATCACGAGGTTTAATCTGAACGGATATCTCGACATCAACACCTCAGGCCGTCCCGCTGTTGCCTTTGCCGGCGACTCGGTACGCGTTCTGCCCATCCTCTACAACAAGTATCTCGACCTGGAAAAGATGAAGGCTGACGCCCTCGCTAACGCTGCGGAGCGCCTCCAGGGAGACGAAGCGCAAAAGGCGGCAGAAGACTGGACGAAAGAAATGGCGCCAGCCGCCTATCCTCAGTTGACCTTCAACGTTCCCATGAAGAAGCCGTTCTACGCCCGCATCGGTCTCGAACTCGATTTCTTCAAGACCAAGAAGCTTCAGACGACGCTGACCCTCGGCGTCGGCACCGAAGAAAAGTACGACTTAATCGAAACAAAGAGCAGATGCTGGCCTAACGAGATGGAATCGAGCAAGTTGCAGTTGAAAAAGGCCGATGAATACGATTTCGAGAATCAAGACTTATCGGCCAACCTGATGTATCTGCAGAGAGGGTCTGCGAGAGATGAGATATCGAGACCTGTGGGCGACCTGCAGTATAGTGCCTATGCGGAGTTGTATAGTAAGTTCTCCCTTCCGCTGTCGTTGGAGGGCAACGACTGGAAGCGGTGGTTCCGCGGCATGAAGTACGTCGATGAGGTCGGCTTGCGTGCAGAGGCTACGGCGAGTGCTAACTTCACCCTCGATTTCAGAGAATTGCTCCAAACCCTCAGCAAAATAAAGGGCATGCCCGATATTGTCAAGAAATTTAACGCTATAGCGAATCTACCGAAGGTGAAAGATCTCGTCGACTTTTACGTTCCGAGGGTGCAAACCCACGCAGCCGTGAATGTCAGTGTTAACACGGGGCTCTATTCTTTCCAAAACACGCTGAATCTCCCCGACCCGCTGAAGAACCACGCCTTGGCCTTCAAGTTCTTCGGCCAGGCAAGCATCAACGGCTCCACCGGGACCGAAGTACCATATATCGTGGCGGTGCCGGCTGCTATTCCTTTTCCCACCCTGATTCCAGTATTTGGCGACGTTGGTTTCGAACTGAAGGCGGGTGCCGGCGCTGGCTTCAAGTATGCCCTAGGCTCCCGACTGGATTTCCAGAACGAATTCTCGGGCAGTGCCTGGAACTGGTTTGCCGACACGAGTGCCAAATACTGGGTGAAGCTTTTCTTCTGGAAAGTACACCAACAGAGTTATGGTTGGGAAGGTGGCAATGAGCATCTCCTCACGCCGACAGACTTCTCGAACCCCTTCCACAAGAATTTTGCCTACTACCTGAGCGATGATGCCGATCCCGACGCGAAGAAGGCTCGCGCCGCCGCTCTTCCGGGTGAACGGGTCAGCAGCCAAGCTATCATTGACAAGACTGTGAAGTTCATCTCGGGCGGCGACAGCATCATCTATCAAGGCCACCAAAATAATCCCGATGACCCAAACATGACGACGGTTGAGGTGGCCTCTCTGGGCAACCCCTCCATCATCTCCGACTGGCGTACGGGCGGATGCAGCGACTACGATGCAGCCTCAGTGCCCGGTCTTGACCTGGCGGTGATGGAGCAGGCTACTGCGACAGTCACCAAGGAGCAACTCGAGGATTCGCTGACGCTTGACGTGACGGTGAACCAGGTCAGCCGCATCTATGACCTCTACTACACCAAGAAGACCTCCGGCACCAAGTGGTACCAGCCCAAGCCTATCTACAGTTCTCCCGAGACCGCTTCCTACAGGCCGCGTCTGGCTATGGCCGACGATGGCAAGGCTATAGTCATCTGGCAGGAGGGCACCATAAAGAAGGGCAGCTGGGTGCAGGAAGGAGACACCGTGCAGCTGTCCGACCTCATGATGAACGGCCATCTGATGATGTCGCGCTTCGACGGCAATGAGACATGGTCGGAGCCCGTGAAGCTGGCGGAGCTCAACGAGGACTTCTGCCTGAAGGACTACCGCGTCGCCTACGACGGCACTTCGGCCTTCATCGTGGCGCGCAGAAGTATCTCCAGCGTTCAGTATGAGAACGTCGGCATCATGGTGGACGACAATAATACAGTTACGAGGCAGACCATGGACGACATCGTAGGGTCCGTGGACATGCACCGTGTGGGCGACTACAACTTGGTGAGCTGGATGACGATAGCTGACAGCACCAAGAACGAGATGTGCGTACGCATCAAGAGCTTCGGCATTGACGGTAAGGAAAAGAAAGGCATCAACTCCTCACTCATCATGAGCGGCTCCAACATCGACGAGTTCGTCATAGTACCCGACATGGAGGCCAAGTCGCTGAACAATGTGGCGCTGCTATGGCGTGAACAGGTTCTCGAAAACGACACCGTGCGTATGTGTATCCGTGCTTCGCGTCTGGTGCCCAACCAAGACGGCAGCTTCCATCTGGGTACACCTGTCACCGCTGTGCAGACGGAGGCGAACGGCATCATCCACAAGTTCGATGGCTACATGACCAAGGAGAAGATTGACGTATGCTTTGTGGGAACCGACCAGGAGGGCAACACCCAGCTCAACCGCAAAGCGGTTTACTTCGGCAACGCCTTTGCCTACACCGTGCAGTTCGACCCAGAAGAGAATCAGGGCTTCCAGAGCCACAAGGATTTGATCACGCTGCTCGTCACCGTCACCAACTACGGCACCTCGACCATCAAGAACTGTGTGCTGACAGTGGGCAATGACAAGACCTATCCGCTCAATATGACCGTCGCTGCCGGCCAATCCGTACCGGAGCGTGTTAATATACCTTATACTATGGGCGCCGGCATTGACACCAAAATGACGGTGGAGTACGACGATGTGCTCGGTCTCAACGACAAGGAGGAGATATCTAATAGTTCATCCAGGGCAATGGCTGCAACCGGTCAGCGGGGTCAGAACATCCGCGAGCAGAACACTGC
>CAMHHO010000157.1:0-4142 GCA_946184965.1 uncultured Prevotellaceae bacterium
GGGTTACCTTTCTCGTCGAGGAAGCGGACGCAGAAGTCGCTCATGCCCGGACCGTTGATGATGGCGCCGCGCAGGATGTTGCGTCCTTTCTTGAGGGTGATGCGGTTCGACATGGCGTCGTCCTTCACCATACGGCGGTCGCCGCTGAGCAGCAGCGTCTCCTCGCCGTTGAGCCACCACATGGAGGCAGAGTTGGAACCGACGGCCAGACGGACGTTCTCGATGTCCTCGTCGCAGTCGATGATGGTGACGGCCCAGAAGAGCACGCCATAGATCTTCTCGCCATACTTCTCGGCGAAGCGGAAGAGTTTCACGTTGAAGTTCTCGCTGTCGAGGGCGTGCCACGTGAGGTTCTGGGTAACGGTCTTCACCTGCGGACCTTGCGGCATTTGCTGGGCGCCGCGGCCGAAGCCTGCGGGAGCCTGCTCCTGCTTGAAGGTGGCCTTAACCTTCTGGCCGTTCTTCGGCACGATGGTCTGCTGGCCCTTGAAGTATTCGCGGTTGAAGTGCTCGCGCAGGTAAGAGTCGGTGAAGACGGTATTGCCGCTATTGGGCTTATCGATAGGCTCTAAGAGCAGCCAGCGGCGGATGAATCCCTCGTCGTCGGGCTGTGCCGCCGGTGTGGTGACGGTAGAGAAGTACTTCGGACGGTTCTTGAATCGGACATAGTCGACGCTGAGTGCGCCGGCGCCCTCGTTGGTGATCACGAGGTCGGTCACGCCACTGGGAACATAATCGAGCGTGGCGGTCTGGGTGAGCCACTGGTTGCGCTGGTCGCGGCGGAAGCGTCCCATCATGGGGTTGGCCTGGGCGCCGCCGGCAGGCTCTTCGGGCTTCACGGTCAGCTTGATGCGTGCCAGCACCTTGCCGGTGGCACTCTTCTCACGGATAGCAAGCTCGGTGTTGTCGGCGGCCTTGACGCTCATGATGAGGTAGCCGTCGGTGATGACGCTGAAGTCCACGTCGTTGTACTTGAGCCAGCTGCCCTTTGTCGGCAGGGTGGCCATATAGCTGCGGAAGGTGTTGACGGTGTCGATGAGTTCTGAGGTCACGCCGTCGCTGGCGCTGCTGTAGCGGTCAATCTCGATCTTCTCGGTGGCCTTGTTGATACCGACGCCACGCATGGTCTGCTTCACCTCCTGGATGGTACCGTCGGCATTGAAGAACAGCTTTTCTATGCAGGCTGAGCGGCGCTTGTCGTCACGGGGCGAGAAGTAGTTGTGGTGATAGAACAGATACCACTGCCCCTTGTAGTTGATGATGCTGTGGTGGTTGGTCCAGCAGCCGTTGGGCTGTTCGGCCATGATCAGACCCTTGTATTCGTAAGGTCCCATCGGGTTCTTGCTCATGGCATAGCCGAGAACTTCGGTCTTCTCACGGACATACGGATAGGTGAGGTAGTACCAGCCGTTAGCCTCGAAGGCAAACGGGCCCTCAGCCTGACGGTTGGGCAGGCCTTCAAGACAGTTGACGCCGACCATTTCCATCTCGCGGTTGCCGAACTTAACGGTCGACTTGGGATTGTCGTCGGCCAGCTCCTTCATGTTGGGCTTGAGCTTGGCGCAACGGCCATTGCCCCAGAAGATGTAGGCGTTGCCGTCGGAGGCCTGGAGCACGCACGGGTCGATGCCGTTGATGCCCTTGATGGGCTCCGGCTCGGGAATGAACGGTCCCTCAGGGCTGTCGGCAATGGCAACACCGACAGCAAAGCCGCCTCTGCCTTGAGCGGGGGCAGACGGGAAGTAGAAATAGTACTTTCCGTTCTTCTCGACACAGTCAGGTGCCCACATCGAATAGGAGTTCGGTCTCACCCAGGGCACCTTGTTCTGGGTGACAATCATGCCATGGTCGGTCCAGTCGGTCAGGTTCTCGGATGAGAAGACGTGGTAGTCCTCCATGCAGAACCAGTCCTGGCGCTGTCCTTCGGGCGGCATGATGTCGTGCGAGGGGTACAGATACACCTTGTCGTTAAATACTCGCGCAGTAGGGTCAGCCGTGAACTGGTCACGGATGATGGGGTTTTGCGCCTCTACCAGAGCTGGCAGGGCAAGCAAGAGTAGGGTTAATGGTTTTTTCATACGATTGTATTGGTAAATAATAGTTTCTGCAAAGATAAGCATTTTATCTCAGTCGGCAATGCTTCGAGGGCTGTTATTTCGTGTTTGTAACGTAATAAAAAGCATCTGAAACATTCTGACAAACGATTCTGCCCGTAAAACGCTACCTTTGCCAGCAAAATTACCAATATCTTATGAAACGATTATTCTTTTTATTGGCCTTGGCCGCAATGGCCGGCCCGACTGTAGAAGCACAGTCATTACCGTACCAGAATCCAAATCTTTCGGCCAAAGAGCGTGCCGTGGATCTTTGTTCCCGCCTGACGTTGGAGGAGAAAGCCCAGCTGATGCTCGATGAGAGTCCTGCCATCCCCCGCTTGGGCATCAAGAAGTTCTTTTGGTGGAGCGAGGCCCTCCACGGCGCTGCCAACATGGGCAACGTGACGGTGTTCCCCGAACCCGTGGCCATGGCCTCGTCGTTCAACCCTATATTATTATATAAGGTGTTCGATGCCGCTAGCACTGAGTTTCGTGCCCAGTACAACAAGCGTATGCTGAACGGCGGTGAGGACGAGAAGTTCCACAGCCTGTCGGTATGGACGCCGAATGTCAACATCTTCCGCGACCCGCGCTGGGGTAGGGGACAGGAGACCTACGGCGAAGACCCCTACCTGACCAGCGTCATGGGTACGCAGGTGGTCCGTGGCCTGCAGGGGCCTGAGGATGCCAAGTACCGCAAGCTGTGGGCCTGTGCCAAGCACTATGCCGTCCACAGCGGCCCTGAGTACACCCGTCATACGGTCAACCTGACCGACGTGTCGCCTCGTGATATGTGGGAGACCTATATGCCGGCGTTCAAGACGCTGGTGCAGGATGCCAAGGTGCGCGAGGTGATGTGTGCCTACCAGCGACTCGACGACGACCCGTGTTGCGGCTCGCAGCGCCTGCTCCAGCAGATTCTGCGCGACGAGTGGGGCTTTCAGTATCTGGTCGTCAGCGACTGCGGTGCCGTCAGCGACTTCTACGAGTCGCATAAGTCATCGTCATCGCCTGTTACGGCCTCGGCTAAGGCTGCTATCGCGGGAACAGACGTAGAGTGTGGCTATGGCTATGCCTACCGTAGCATCCCCGAGGCCGTTCGTCGTGGTTTCATGACCGAGGCAGAGGTCGACAAGCACGTCATCCGTCTGCTCGAAGGCCGTTTTGATTTGGGCGAGATGGACGACCCGAGCCTTGTAGAG
Source organism: uncultured Prevotellaceae bacterium (assembly GCA_946184965.1). Taxonomy (GTDB): domain Bacteria; phylum Bacteroidota; class Bacteroidia; order Bacteroidales; family Bacteroidaceae; genus Prevotella. Next base: position 3,299 of record CAMHHO010000157.1, read on the forward strand.
TGGTCAAAAATCCCGTATTCGGCTATGGACTCCAAAGAACATAGGCAGATAGCCCTCGACATGGCCCGGCAGACCATCGTCCTGCTGCAGAACAAGGGTAACGTCCTGCCGCTGCAGAAGAATAAGGAGAAGATTGCCGTCATTGGTCCCAATGCCGCCAACGAACCGATGATGTGGGGCAACTACAACGGAACCCCCAACCACACCATCACCATCCTCGACGGCATCAAGGCGAAGCAGAAGAAAATCTTCTACAATGCCGGCTGTGACCTGACCTACGATAAGGTGATGGAGAGTCTCATGGCCTCGCAGTGCAGCTTTGGGGGGAAGAAGGGCATGAAGGGCACGTTCTGGAACAACCGCCGCATGGAGGGTAAGCCTGTCACCACGCAGTACTATACCCAGCCGCTAGCCGTCACCACCTTCGGTATGCACAACTTCGCCCCAGGCGTTCAGCTTGAGGATTTCTCTTGCAAGTATGAGACGGTCTTTACGCCGAACGAGGCAGGAGAATATGTGGTCAACGTCGACGGCTGCGGACAGTTCGAACTCTACATCGATGGCGAGCGGAAGTTCCGCCACCGCATCTGGCGCACTACGCCCAACCGCGTGGCTATCCAGGCCGAGAAGGGACGGAGCTATAATATAGAGGTACGCTTCTCGCACGTACATACTTATAATGCCAACCTGGCCATCAACATCGCCAAGGAGCATCCCATCGACTATCAGCAGATCATCAGTCAGCTGAAGGGTATCGACAAGGTCATTTTCGTGGGCGGTATCTCGTCGGCCCTCGAAGGCGAGGAAATGCCCGTCGAGATTGACGGCTTCAAGGGTGGCGACC
>CAMHHO010000158.1:0-3997 GCA_946184965.1 uncultured Prevotellaceae bacterium
GCTATTTCGAGTTCCAGTTCCACCCACTTCAGGTAAGCCTCGTCGGCCTGCTTTTTCAGGAGTGCTATTTCCTCGGGGGTGTACTTGTAGTTCTCGGGGCGTGTGATGGGAATGTCGCGTTCCGTCAGCGTCATGGGCTTGGCATCCTGAGTTACGGCCTGCGCCAACTCCGGCTTTGCCTCCTCCTCAGCTTTCACTTCAGGCGTTACAGATTCTGTAGCCGTCGTTTCCTGTGCCAGGAGAGCCACGTCGTGCTTGACAACATTGGTTCGCGCCTTCGCTTTCTTAGCCTTGGTCGGAGCAGCAGCAGGCTGCGCTGCTTCCATCTCCACTTCAGCTATCATCGGCTTCTCCGCCATGAGCGTTTCAGAAGTAACCACTCCCCTCTCCTTTGCGAGAGGGGCTGGGGGTGAGGCTTTTTGCGGGAATGGGTTTGGCGTTGAGCCTTTTGGCGGCATGATATTGACGATGATAAATGCGGCGACGCAGGCTGCAGCCAGCCACGGCCAAAGCCTTCTTGTCTTGGCCACCGGCTTCTGTTGTGCCATCCGCTTCATCAGTCGGGCGTTAAGGTCGGCGGGCATCTGCGGCAGCTCGGCCTCGTCCTGCCTGAGTGCTTCGCGCAGGGCGTTGTCCTGCTGGCGTAGGTTGTTGAGTTGTTCCTCCTTCATGACTGTAACATTTTTATGATTCTACAAAGTTTCTTTCTCGTTCGGCTCAGGCGCGAGGCCACCGTCGTGGGTATCGACTCCGTGATGTCGGCAATCTCCTTCAGGCTCCGCTCCTCGTAGTAGAACATCGTCACCAGCGCCCGTTCCTCGGGCGGCAGGTGCTTCAGGGCTGCACGTATCAGCAGCACCGTCTCGGCATTGGCGTGCCCCAGCGTCTCGTCCACCTCAGCGTCCGACAGCTTGTCGGCCTCATGACTGCGGTCCTCAAAGTAAACGACGGGCATGCGCTTGCGGCGCAGGAAGCTGACGGCCTCGTTGTAGGCTATGCGCGAGATCCATGTGCGGAGCGATGACCTCCCAGCGTCGTGCTGCCCGATGTTACTGAACACCTTCATGAAGACATCCTGATACACTTCCTCGGCATTCTCGGTGACGGCGACGAGCCGCACCACCTGCGCGAAGACCTCGCGGCCGTAGCGGTCGATGGTCTCTTGTTGTGCCTTGGGACTTTGTTTGCGCAGTCCCGCTATCAGGTCTGTCTCGGTCATGCTGTTTTCTGTCTCTGTTTATATATACGCAGAAAGTAGTGGAAACATTGCAGTCGGGGAGAAAAAAATTCCGGGTTGAGTCCCGGAACCTTTTTTTATTGTGTATGTGATCTACATGCGCATTTTACAGATAAAGCCCGAACGAGAGCGAGCGGAACTTCACGCCGCCGTCCTTCAGTACGTTGTCGCCCGAGTACTTCAGATAGAGGGGGACACCCATGATGCCCACGCGGAGCATCCAGTCGATGGTGATGGGGCGCTGGCGGATGTGGCGCTCCAGTCTCTCGATGTCGTCGCCATACAGGGAATACTCCGTCAGCATGCTGCCATAGACATTGAAGTTCACCACGGGGCCGAAGCCAATCCAGAAGTCCTCGTCGAACTCATGGGTATAGCCCAGGTTGGCCGTCAGCGAGAAGACCTTGATGCGCGAGAAGTCGGGCGACACCTGCAAGGGGTAATTCTCAAGGGCGACGTTGCCGTCGGGCGCTTTCACGAACCGTGTGTCGCCGGTCATGCGGTAGTTCTTCCAGTCAATGCCGAAGCCTAACGACACGGAGTTGCGGTGGCGACGCTCGAAATAGTGGTCCCACTGCGCGATAGTGGCAAATATCTCCCACGACTTGAAGGTAGAGAAGTCGGTGCGTGCATCAGCCTTGGTGGGAGCCGTGAAGCCTATGCCGAAATGGGCTGTGATTTCATTGTAGTAGGTGCGGCCCTCCGTGCCGTCCTTTTTCTTACCCACCTTCACGCTGGGTATCAGCTCCCAGCGGTCGCGACCGATGCGGGTGGTGCTGACGTAGTTGGAGTCCACCAGTCGGATGGTGTTCTGGTACGTAAACTTGTCGTCGCCCTCCTTGCCGCTGACGATGATGCGCTGCAGCGAGTCGCCCGTGACGATGGTCACCTTCCTGGGGTTATGGATGACGACGGTGTCGTTTTCTTGCGCGCCGGCCGCCAACGTCAGGGCAGCCAGCGCCATGATGGTCATGAGTTTCTTCATATCTTAGTCGTTGTTTAATAGTTCCTCTAATTGTTCCAGACTCTTGACGCTGCCCTCCATGTAGATGACGGTCACCTCGCGCTCCGACGTGTTGCCCCGCCACCAGGCCTGGTAGCAGAGGAAGCAGTTGCGGTCGCCCTGCCGGCCCACTTGCGTCTTATAGTTGATGCTGTGCTCCTTGCCGAACACCGTCTTGCGCGACTTGCCGCCGGTAGCAAAGTGGCCCTTGCTGTCGTCCTCCACCATTTTCAGCACCCGGTCGGCCTCACTCTCGCCGACGGTGAACCGCACGCTGCGGTAGTAGCTCAGCTGATACTTGGCCAGCGTCTTGCCCCGCACGCGGGTCTCAATCATCCGCTCCTGCGGAATGATGCGCCCCTCGAAGAGGTCGTTAGTCTTCAGCCCCGTCTGCGCTTCGGCAAGTGTGACGGACAGCAGTACTGTCATCATCATAAGGAATCGCTTCATATCTTCATGCTTATTTATCGTTGCCAAACATCATCTTCAGTTGCTCCTCCACCTCGTCGCTGCCGTCGTCGGCCACGGCGGCCATCGTCTTCTGCATCTCGCCGAGCACCACGTCGCGGTCGGTGGTGCGCTCGCCGTAGATATAGGCCACACACTCGTCGTCGCCCTGCTGACCGCTGTTCAGCCACACCGTTGCGCCAGCGACTATCAGCAGGGCGGCGCAGGCAGCAACAGCCCAGCGGAGCCAGCGACGCGGTTTGTTGACGTTAGCGTTCACCGCCTGCTCATCAGCGAACCGGACGGCTGCAAAGTCCAGGAACATGCGGCGCAGCTGAGCGAGGTCGGCGGGCAATGCCTGCTCGCACCGGTAGTAGTCGTACAGTTCCTGCTCCTCTTCGAGCGTGGTCGTGCCGTCGAAGAAGCGGTCTGTCAGCGTGCGTATTCTAAGGATGTCACTCATATTGCTTCATGTATTTTTGTCTTACTGCCTGTCGGGCGCGGCTCAGGGCTTTGCGTACGGCTACTTCGCTGCTGCCTGTCAGGTCGGCTATTTCGTTTATTTCCATTCCCTCAAGGTGGCGCAGGCGGAGGATGGTCTGCTGCAGGTCGGGCAGGGTACTGACGACGGCCATCATGCGCTCTATGCGCTCGTCGTCGCCTGTTTCGTCCGTCCCGCCGCTGTCGGTCAGCATCACCGTGGGCTTTCTGCGGCGCACCTGGTCGATGCAGAGGTTGCGGGTCAGGCGCAGGGCCAGCGCGTCGAGGGGCTGCCGCAGTTCGCCAACCATCTGCCACAGCCGCAGCAGGGCGTCCTGCACCGTGTCTTCGGCATCGTCGTCACCCAGATAGCGGCGCGCCGTCAGCATCAGCCGGGGCCGCAGTCGCTGGGCTTCCTCCTTGAATTCCTCTTGCGTCATTCTTGGGCGTTGTTTACTCTATATACGCAAAAAAGTCCGTTTTGTGACATCCAAAACGGAAAAAAGATGAAAATTCTCTCTGACAAATCTCTCTTCTGCCTATTTTCGCTTCCTCTGATAGAACCAGCTGCCGACGGCGAGGACGATGACCAGCAGCGTCACGATGAAGGCCCAGACGTTGGCGGCGCGCGAGGTGGCGCTGATGGTGTAGGCACCGGGTATGAGGCGCTCGCCACCAAGCTGATAATGAATCACCCGGCCGTCGTATTCGCCCATGCCGGCATCGGTCACCTTGCCCGGCATCACGAGGTCGTAGGGCATACCGAACGACAGGAGGTCCGTGTACTGGCCGGGTCCGCCTTCGTACGACTTGAGGAACGATGAATAGGC
>CAMHHO010000159.1:0-3936 GCA_946184965.1 uncultured Prevotellaceae bacterium
GTGGGCAGCTATCAGGAGCAGAACAACCCCATCGCCATGATGCAGGGCAACCCCAACAAGAACTGGAGCCACAAGTTCATGCCGAAGTTCTCGATTGACCTGCAGCTGTGGGACGAGCTGAAATACCACTTCAGCTACAGTGCCGAACTCTCGTTCTGGGGTTATGAGGGCGCTACGCTGCAGAAGTACTACTTCTCGGGCAACAGCAACAGCGACCACACGCAGGCCACCGCCTACAAGGGCAACAACTCGACGTGGCAGATTGAGAATACGCTGACCTACGACAAACAGTTCGGCAAGCACACCATCGGCGTAGTGCTCGGACAGAGTGCCCTGAAGACAAAGGGCGACGAACTGGGCGGCTCGCACTGGAACCTTGTCAACCCCGACAAACCCAGCATCAACTACACCACTGGCGGCGACCTGGAACTCTCCACCGATGCCGATGGTAAGGTGACGGGTGCCAAGAGCCTGGTCGGCGTATGGGGCGGCCCCTACACGCAGCACCGTCTGGCTTCGCTCTTTGCCCGACTGAGCTATAACTTCGACGAGAAATATATGGTGCAGGCCACCATACGCCGTGACGGCAGCAGCCGCTTCGGTTCGAACAAGAAATACGGTACGTTCCCCTCGTTCTCCGTAGGTTGGAACGTCATGAACGAGCAGTTCATGGAGCAGACCCGCGACTGGCTCACCAACCTGAAACTGCGCGGCAGCTGGGGTAAGAACGGTAACGACAACATCGGCGACTTCGCCTACACCACGCTGACGGCCACAGGCGGCAGCAGCAACTACTACTACGGACAGACCGCCTCGATGACCTACGGCTCGAAGGCTAACCGCCTGGCCAACGAAGATTTGAAATGGGAGGAGAGCGAGCAGACGAACATCGGTGTGGACTTCGGTTTCTGGAACAACCAGCTGACCTTCAGCGTCGACTGGTTCCAGAAGAAGACCAACGGCATGATTATCGATATGCCCATCCCGTCGTATGTGGGTGAGCAGCGCCCGTTGGCCAATGTCGGCGACATGAAGAACAGCGGCTGGGAGTTTGAACTGGGCTACAAGTGGAACATCAGCGACGCCCGCTTCGCCGTGAAGGCCAATGCTGCCTATCTGAAGAACGAACTGACCAATCTGGGCAACGACACCGGCTTCCTGAACTATGGCATCAGCCAGTTTGCTGATGGTGGTACCCGTGCCGAGAACGGCCAGCCTTTCCCCTTCTTCTATGGATACAAGACCAACGGCATCCTGCAGAACAAGGCCGAGGCCGATGCCTATAACGCACAATACGGTACTACCAGCAAGCCCGGTGACTTCCGCTTCGTTGATACCAACAACGATAATAAGATTACCTCAGACGACCGCACGAACATCGGCAATGGCGTTCCCGACTGGAGCTTTGGCCTGAATTTCGATGCCGAGTGGAAGGGAATCGACTTAGGCGTATTCTTCCAGGGTGTCAGCGGCGTCGATGTGTTCGATGCTACCTACCGTCAGGACATCGCCTCGGGTAACTATCCCACCTGGGTGCTCCAGCGCTGGACGGGCGAAGGCACCTCGAACACCGTGCCCACACTGGGCGACTCTAAGAACTGGGTGGTCAGCGACATGTATGTCCGTGACGGCAGCTACCTGCGCCTGAAGAACATCACGCTGGGCTACACGCTGCCCCGCGAGTTGACCAGCAAGATCGGCATCAGCCGACTGCGCATCTACGGCCGGGCCGAGAACCTCTTCACCTGGACCAAGTACTGGGGCTTCGACCCGGAAATCGGTGCCGGATGGGACAACGATGCTCAGAAGCATAGGACGGAAGTATCGGGCGTTGACTACGGTGTCTACCCGCAGGCCCGTACCTACACTATCGGATTTAACATCTCATTGTAAAGGTAAAAAAGTAAAATAATAAAAAAGTAAAAGATATGAAAACAAAGATATTCAACAAGGCAAAAGGACTGGTGAAGGCAGTTTTACCTTTTTACCTTTTTACCCTTTTACCTTTAGCAACTGCTTGCTCCGAAGACTTCCTTGAGGTTACCAAACCCGACGGCGAGCCGTTAGAGGAGTATTACACCACCGAAGAACGCCTCAACGAGGCTCTCACGTCAGCATACGCACCCCTGCACTGGCCCGACTGGGATAACAAAGCCTATAACGACCTGACCGTCGACGGCGAAATCATGGGCGACGACTTCTGGGTGGGCGGCTCTGACAATACCGACAACCAGCATTGGCACCGGCTGTTCAATTTCGAGGCCGACGGCAACAACACGCTCGGCACCCTCTGGGGCGACTTCTACAGCGGCATCAAGCGCTGCAACGACGCCATCAAGTATGCCGGCTGGGAAAGCAAGGCCAGCGCCAGCTTCCGTAAGTCGATGGAGATGCAGGCCCGTCTCTTGCGCGTGTACTATTATAATATATTGTGGCACTACTACGGCAACGTGCCCTTCTACTTGGAGAACCTCTCGCTGCCCTACACGGCTCCGCAGATTACTGCCGACGAAATCTACAACAAGCTGTTGCCCGAACTCGAGGAGATTATCGCCTCTGGCGTGCTGCCCATGCGCTGGGAGTCGGCTCAGTCAGGCCGTGTGAGCCAGGCCTTCGCCATGATGCTCTACGCTGAGATGGTGATGTACCAGAACGACAGCGCGCGCTATCCCAAGGCCCTCGACTTCATGAAGCAGATCATAGCTGGCGACAAATACGGCCTCAACCCCAGCTTCAGCGACCTGTGGTCGGAGAACGGCGAGTGGTGCGAGGAGAGCATCTTCGAAATCAACTACAATGACGACCAGGCACAGCGCGACTGGGGCAATGCTGCCCTCAATGCCGGTGGTACCGTGTTCCCCACACTCTGCTCACCCAACGGCTGGGGCGGCGGTGAAGGCTGGGACGGCGGCAACGACGGATGGGGATTCCTGCCCATGAAGGTCGAGACCTACAATATGTATGCTGAGAACGACCTGCGGCGTGACGTCACCTGCTGGGACGTTCGTGGCTACAGCTATACCGAGCGCTATCAGGACACACACATCTGGCACGGCAAATACCGTCCGCAGTCGGCCAACAACCAGGACTGCCCCACGTCGAAGAACCTGAACTACAACAACAACAAGCGCATCTACCGCTACGCCGAGACCCTGCTCAACGCTGCCGAGCTGCTGTTGCAGACGGGTGGCAGTGCCGCCGAGGCTACGGGCTATGTGAACCAAGTCCGCATCCGTGCCGGACTGGCTGCACTCTCTAACGTCACTATCGACGACATCCTGACTGAGCGCCACTTGGAGTTCTGCGGCGAGGGCAAGCGCTACTTCGACCTCGTCCGTGCCGAGGGCATCAGCGGTGCTACTCAGAAGGCCTCTACGGTTCTCGTGCCCGACAGCTACGGCTACCGTACCAACTCCTGGACTGCCAGCAAGAAGTACATCCCTCTGGCTCAGAGCGAACTGGACGCTGATCCCACGCTGAAGCAGAACAATTATTAATACCACTACGAATTAAACGAACAAAACGAATTATGAACAAAATATATCAATTATTCCGCGCAGGTCTGCTGTGCTGCGGCGTCGCCGCAGCCCTCACCGCCTGCTCGCCCGACGAATTCAGTGGCGCCGACGCCAATGGACTGCCCACGGTGAGTGGTGTTGACTTCAACATCAGCGTCGATCAGGAGACCAATCAGATGGTGGCAACCTATACGCCGCAGGCCGGAACCTATCCCGTCTGGATCCTTGACGGTACAAGCTACTCCACGCTGAACGAGGTGGGTTACAAGAACGACGAGGCCGGTACGCACACCGTCGAACTGAGAATTGCCAACCGCAACGGCATCAGCCAGGCTGGCGTGAAGAAGGAGTACACCTTCAACGAGACCAAGATTGACTATTCAGCCGATTTCCGCCGCATTACCGGCAAGGAGTGGCG
>CAMHHO010000160.1:0-3826 GCA_946184965.1 uncultured Prevotellaceae bacterium
GTTAACCTCAAGTGTAAGCAGTGTAGGCACTTTTTAACTTTCACGCGTATGCGCGCTATGCGTACATTATTATACAAGGACATGATTAATAACCAAGTAAATACAGTTAAGAGGTAGCATCTGCTTATTTGTCGTCATGGCGATGCAGTTTTTTCAAGTCCTCATCTGCTTCTCTCGAAATCTTTACCTAATCCTTTCGTAACTTCACGGAGTGGCCAATAAGTCGTATGGGATGTTATCGCATAGCATGGAGCAAGCCGCCTGTTCGGCTTCATTCTCACTGATTTGATAATCCATAGCCTTTTGGTCGATTGCTGGAGATGATTGAGTAGTCAAGGGCTTTACGTACTTGGTGACAGTGCGCATCTGATATACGGTGTCACGGACGGTCTCAGTATGCACAATTGTGTCGTGGTGCACAAGGACGTTCTGCGCCATTGGCTGGATGTCAGACTGGGATATGTTGGCACGAACGCCGTAGCCAGCAATAAAACTGATGACGCTGGCAGCTATGGCTATAACGGCGGCAAGACCACGACGAGGACGTTGATGGCGGCTCCAGGGCGCAACGTCCATGCGGTTGTTGACGGTCTCGCGCTGACGGCGGGCCGACTGAATGATCTGTTCGTTAGTGATTCTCATATTTCTTTAGTTTTTTACGGATGATGTTCATGGTCTTGTGGAGACGAGATTTGACGGTGCCTTCAGGAACGCCGACAATCTCGGCTATCTGCGGAATTGTCAGTTCTTCCTGATAGTGTAGAGAGAATATCTGGTGCAACGGTGCTGGCAGTTCGGCGAGCACCTGCGTCAAGGCTTCGTCGAGGGCGGCTTCGTCGAGCTGCACTTCTATCTGCTGGTCTGCCACAGGCTCAGCATCGAGGGTGGCCAACAGTTCTGCCTCGTAGGCATTGCTGCGATAGTGGTTGCGACAGATGTTGTAGGCGATGGTGAAGAGCCATGTATCAACCCGGCGTCCCTCCTGATAGCGACTGCGGGCTTCGTAGGCACGGAGGAACACGTCGTGGGTAGCATCGGCTGCTAATTCCTCGTCGCCACCTAACTGTAGGAAGAAGAAGCCTTTCAACCTACGCGCATAGCGGCGATACAGCTCCTCGAAAGCTGTATCGCTGCCCTTCGCAGCCTTTGCCATCAACTGCTCGTCGGTCTGCTGGTGTAGGGGATGAAGACGGAAGATGCTCATTTCAGATACGCTTTGAACTCATCCATATCGTAGTTCTCTTTTTCTAACTGCTCGATGATGTCGGTAAAGATGCCGTGCAACCACTGATAGCGCTCCCGGTTGTACTTCTTGTAGTAGGGCAGCTGGTCGTGCAGCAGGCGCATATAGTTCACGGCGTATGCGTCGGCCGAAAACGAGAAGAGCTGTTTGTTCTTCATTTTCGGATGGAACGGCATGCGCAGATACTCCAGACGATAACGCTGTTCGATGTTACGACGCTTTACGGCCCTGTTGTCATAGGGTTTGGAGGAGTAGCGTATGGTCAGCCCCTCGTTGTATAAGCGGGCTTTCAACTCGTCAGGTAGGCCATATCCCAAAACATACCCCTGCATGTTGTGGGCTGACAGATAGACGGGGCGCTTGGAATGGTCGAAGATGTAGCGCATGATAGCCCGCTGCTTTTCCATCTGATCATTGTATCCCTCCCAGTACCACGCCTTGTCGAAGGCAATGCCGATGTGTCCAAACACAGCCTTCACATACTCGGGATCCATAGAGGCATTCTCGTCATAAAGAATCTTGTCCTGATGCACGCCCAACACCCGTTGCAGGATGAGTTTGCCGATGATGTCACCCTCGTGGGCACCACAATAGACGCCGCCAGTCTCCATGCCCTGCAGTTCGTTGAAATGGTACTGCAATGTCTCCTCAGGATACTGCCCGCTCTCATAATAGCGCGTCAGCAGCTGGTCGGTTCGCATGGTATCACACTTTGGAATGAGGTACAGTATCCAGCGATCATAGTCACCTGCTAAGGCATCGGCAGGCAGCATGGCGATGGCAGAATCGGCATACGCCTCGTGATGCATATACAGCGTCGTCATATTGTTCTTTTTTGCCAGTTTTTCTTCCTCTTCTGGGAGATAGCTGCCTTCGTAGGCACAATAATAAAAGGTATAGGTATGGGGGATGGCCTTCTCCATGCGTCCCACCACGTTCAGCTGCTTGCGGTATTCCTCGCTGCCTTTCCAGTCCTTGGTGGTATTGATTCTGCGGTAAACCTTTTTCTCCGAAACCTCGAAGAGGTTACGCCAGGCCACTTCGTCCTTCGGATGAACCTGTACGTAGGTGTTCCAGAAATTGTAAAGACTGTCTGTTTTCTCTACGTCAACGTATAGAGTCAGAAGTTCTTCCCTGTCTATACGTTCCGTTTCCTGTGCGTTGGCTGCGGTCATCATCATTGTGGCGGCTGCCAGCATGGTCATCATTTTCCGTTTCATACTGTTCTTTTTTTGAAGTTTGTTTTGACAGCATACACACGAAACGGCGAATCGTTCATTATATTTTCAAAAAATCTAAAAAATAAGGGAACCGCCGTCAGAAGGCTTCGCGGTAGCGGTTCTCGTCCTTGTCGTCGAGCATGGAGAGGTACGACTGGTAGCGGCTCTGGGCTATCAGGTGGTCGTCGACGGCGCGCAGCACGGCACAGCCGGGCTCATGGGTGTGGGTGCAGTTGCTGAAGCGGCACTGCTTGCTGTACTCGAAGATTTCGCGGAAGTAGCTGGTCAGCTCCTCGCGCTCCATGTCGAACGTGCCGAAGCCCTTGATGCCCGGCGTGTCGATGAGGTAAGCCCCCCTGTCGTCCCCCGAGGGGGACACGTCAGCACTTGAAGCCCCCTCGGGGGCAGTAGGGGGGTCCAGGCTTATCATCTCCGAAAACGTGGTGGTGTGCTGCCCCGCCTGGTGGGCCTCGCTGATTTCAGCCGTGCGCAGGTTGGCACCGGGCACGAGGCGGTTGATGAGCGTCGACTTGCCCACGCCGCTGTTTCCGCTGAGCAGCGTGATCTTGCCACATAAGAGCGGACGCAGTTCGTCGACACCCTGCCCCGTGACGGCGGAAACCTGGCGGCACTCATAGCCGATGGTCTCGTAGAGCGTGACCATCATCTGCTGGTAGTGCTGTTCGTCGGCGCTGAGCGTGTCGGTCTTGTTGAACACCAGGACGACAGGCACGCTGTAGGCTTCGGCCGAAGCGAGGAAACGGTCGATGAACGTAGTGGAGGTTTCGGGGCGGGCAACGGTGACGATGAGCAGTGCCTGGTCGACGTTAGCCGCCAGGATGTGGCTCTGCTTCGAGAGGTTGATACTCTTGCGGATGATGTAGTTGCGGCGGTCGTCGATGCCGGTAATCCAGCAGACCCCCTCCTGGCCTCCCCCTGTCGAGGGGGAGGAAAGCGTCACACGGTCGCCGACGGCCACGGGATTAGTGCTCCGTATGCCCTTGATACGGAAGTTCCCCTTAACTTTGCAATCGAGCAGCCGGCCATCGTCCGTGCGGACGGTGTACCAGCTGCCCGTGTTCTTAACGACGAGACCTTTCAATTCTCAATTGTCAATTCTCAATTGTCAACTACACCGTCATGATCTCCTTGTTCTTGGCCTCAATCAGTTCGTCGAGCTTCTTGATGTACTTGTCGTGAATCTTCTGGAGCTCCAGCTCGGCGTCCTTCTCGTTGTCCTCAGAGAGTCCGTCCTTGATGGCCTTCTTCAGCTTGTCCTTGATGTCGGCACGCACGTTGCGAACCTCGACCTTGGCCTTCTCGGCAATCTTGTTGCACTGCTTCACCAGGTCGCGGCGGCGCT
>CAMHHO010000161.1:0-3773 GCA_946184965.1 uncultured Prevotellaceae bacterium
TACGCAAGGCGTGTGCCGAGGACGGCAAAACGCTGTTCTGGGCCTCGAACTTCTCTATTGGCGTAGCCATCTTCTCGGCCGTGAACCGCTACTTAGCCAAAATCATGAACCAGTTCCCGCAGTACGATGTGGAGATGGAGGAGACGCACCACGTGCACAAGCTCGACCACCCCAGCGGCACGGCCATCACACTGGCCGAGGAGATTGTGGCCGAGATTGACCGCAAGGATGCCTGGGCCGAGGACACCACCGACCCGAAACTGCTGCGCGTAGACCACATACGCCGGGGCGAGGTACCTGGCATCCACACCATCCGCTATGACTCGGATGCCGACCTCATCACCATCAGCCACGATGCCCACTCGCGCAAGGGCTTTGCTCTGGGTGCCGTGCTGGCTGCTGAGTACACCAAGGACCACGAGGGTCTGCTGACAATCTCGGATATGTTTTCCTTTTAGGAGACTGGTAGACAAGTAAACAAGGAGTTCAAGACAAATGAAAACAAAGAAGAAAGAAAAGCTGGACCCCCGGAAGCAGTGGGCGAAGTTCATCGTTGTGCTGGTGCTCTACCTGCTGTTCCTTTACTGGGTAAAGTCGTGGTGGGGATTGTTGGTAGTGCCTTTCATCTACGACGCATATATCTCGAAGAAAATCAAGTGGCAGTGGTGGAAGGAGTCGGAAGGCCCCACCAAGTGGATCATGTCGTGGGTCGACGCCCTGGTGTTTGCCTTGGTGGCCGTCTACTTCATCAACCTGTTCTTCTTCCAGAACTACGTGATACCGTCGAGCTCGTTGGAGAAGTCGCTGCTGACGGGCGACTACCTGTTTGTGTCGAAGGTGAGCTACGGCCCCCGCATCCCCGAGACGCCGCTGACTATGCCGCTGACGCAGCACACGCTGCCCGTCTTCGAGTGCAAGTCGTACATCGAATGGCCTCACTGGGACTATCGCCGGGTGAAGGGCTTCGGCAACGTCGAGCTGAACGATATCGTCGTGTTCAACTACCCCGCCGGCGACACCATCTGCAACAACCAGCAGTACCAGACGGAGTATTACCACCTGTGCTATATGCTGGGCTATCAGGCCCTGCCCAACCATCCCGACCCTGACTCGCTCAGCGCCGAGCAGCGGTTGAAGTTCTTCCAGACCGTCTATAACACGGGGCGGCAGGTTATCCTCGACCACTTCGGCGACTTCGGCGGCGTGTCAACGCGCCCCACCGACCGTCGCGAGAACTACGTCAAGCGCTGCGTCGGCCTGCCCGGTCAGACACTGCAGATCAAGAACCGCATCGTCTACCTCGACGGCAAGGCCAACAAAGAGCCCGACAACGTGCAGTACACCTACCACGTCAAGCTGAAGCAGGGACTGCCCGACGAGCTGATGCAGGAACTGGGCATCTCGATGGAGGACCTTATGCAGCTCAACCAGCTGGGCTACATGCCGCTGACAAAGCACGCCGTCGACGTGCTCGGTGCCCGCAAGGACCTGGTGGAGAGCATCACGCTGAACACCGAGGCCGAGGAGCGCGACATCTACCCGCAGAACGGCAACATGCACTGGACGCGCGACAACTACGGCCCCATCTGGATTCCGAAGAAGGGCGAGAGCATCAAGCTGACGCTCGACAACCTGCCCATCTACGAGCGGCCCATCCGTGCCTATGAGGGCAACCAGCTGGAGGTGAAGGACGGGAAAATCTATATCAACGGCAAAGAATCTAATGAATATACGTTCAAGCTGGACTACTACTGGATGCAGGGCGACAACCGCCACAACTCCGCCGACTCGCGCTACTGGGGCTTTGTGCCCGAGGACCACATCGTCGGCAAGCCCATCTTCATCTGGTGGTCGAGCGACCCCGACCGCCGTGGCATGAACGGCATCCGCTGGAGCCGCCTGTTCCGCTTCGTCGACAACATCAAGTAGTTTCTCTTTGCTGCAACACTGTTCTTGGACGAACCAAGCGGCCAAGGCCGAGCGGCAGCATAGACAACAATGCGCAGTACGCTGAAGTTCCTCTTGGCGCTGGCGGTGGCGTTCGTCGTGATGATGGCGTTCCGCGCGCTGGTCTTTACCATCTATACCGTGCCCGGCTCTCAGTTGGAGCCGGCGTTTAAAGCGGGCGACAGGGTGATGGTGAACCGTTGGTCGTATGGCCTGCGCACGGGGGGCGAGGGACTCTTCTCCTACGGACGGCTGTGCTGGCAGGCAGTCGACAAAGGCGACTATGTGGCCGTCGACGACACCGTCGGCAATGTTTCTGTAGGCCAGTGTACTGGTTTGCCCGGCGACACCGTCAAGTGGCAGGGGCGTACCTTCGTCGTGCCGGGGAAAGCCAGTTGCGCCAAGCACGACTACTATATGATCGACCGCTTCGGACTGATTCGCGAGGAGCAGATTATCGGGCGCGTGTTCCTTATTGTATATAACCACGCCCCTGGCAGTCTCTTCTGGAATGGCTACGACACCGACCGACTGCTGCTGTCACGATAAGATGAACGTGCTGCTCTCAACAACCTACTTCGGACCCGTGCAGTGGTACCAGAAGCTCTACCGCGCCGACGAGGTGTGGATAGAACGTCACGAGACATTCCAGAAGCAGACCTACCGCAACCGCTGCATCATTGCCACCACACAGGGCACGCAGGCGCTGACCGTTCCCGTGGAACGGGGCAACTCTCAACTTATCAAGGATATCCGCATCAGCGACCACGGCAACTGGCGCCACCTGCACTGGAACGCCCTGCAGTCGGCCTACGGCGACTCGCCCTTCTTCATGTACTACGAAGACGACCTGCGCCCGTTCTTTGAGCAGCGCTGGAATTTCCTTTTCGACTTCAACGAGGCTATCCGCGAAAAGCTTTGTGAACTGCTCGACATACAGCCCACCATCCACTACACCACCGCTTATCAGAAACCTCCCTTCTTTGCAAGCAAAGCGAGCAAGCTCGAGCGTACCCTTCACCCTTCACCCTTCACCGACTTCCGCGAAGCCATCAACCCCAAGCACCCGGCACCCGACCCTGACTTCACCCCGCGCAGATACTATCAGGTCTACGAGGCGAAGCACGGCTTTCAGCCGAACCTCAGCATCGTAGACCTGCTGTTCAATATGGGACCGGAGGCTATCTTCTACCTCTGATTATTCCTACCATCTGTCCTTTGTCTGGATATCATCGGCCCAACGGTGGTCCTTCGGGAAGGGCTGGCCGCCCCAGGCTTTAACCTGTGTCCACGGCTCGGCCTTGTCGGTCCAGAACGGATGGTCGGCGGGCAGACCGAGGGGCATGAACGAGAGGCTGGTCATGTAGAGCGACCCGTTGTTGGTGTACCAATCGGCCGTCTCAGGCTGCGAGCCGCAGAAGCCGATGGTCAGAAAACCAGCATCGTTATAGTTCTGCTGTTGGTCGAACATCCTGTGCATCACGGCGGTGAGGGCGGCGCGCACCTGTCCGTTCGACAGGTCCTTCGGCAGTTTCTGGTACCAGGCCATCAAGGCTAAGGGCTGCATGGCGGCCAGTCGGTAGGGCGTGCTCCGGCCGATGACGGGGAAGGTGCCCTCGGGCGAGATGAAGCGCTCAAGGATAATGCTGAACTTCTGGGCGCGCTTCAGCGCACGGTCGTAGTACTTCTTGTACTCCAAGCGGGTGTTGGCCTTGGCGTCGATCATGTTCTGCAGCGTCTCCAAGTACATGGCGTGGAACACGTAGCTCGAGTAGTAGTCGAAGGCGAAGACGGGGCCGTCGGCATACCAGCCGTCGCCCACATAC
>CAMHHO010000162.1:0-3339 GCA_946184965.1 uncultured Prevotellaceae bacterium
CCTGGTTGGTGAACGTCGCGAAGTAGTAGTACCAGCCGTCGCCCGTCTGGTGCAGTTCGGCAGCCCAGATCATCGGTCGCGGCCCCATCCACGAGTTGGCGTCAAACTCCGTCACGCGGAACGGGCCTTCCCACAGCTTCAGGTCGGCCGAGCGCCACATCATGCCGCCCGTGCCCGTCATGTAGTACATATTGGTCTTTTTGTCGGCCAAAACCGCCGGGTCGCTCAGCCGGATGGAGTCCGTAGGCACGTTCTGCCTGACGCGCATCCCACGCTGTGCCGAGGCGGGCACCATTATCATCGCCAAAAGGACGCTCATTAGGATTAGTCTTCTCATCATAGTTTGTTTTAAGTTATTGATACTGCTGCTGTCAGAGCTGCTTCGCACGCTCCTGTGCTGCAATGACGCGGTCGCACCACTGGTCGAACTCCGGGTCGTCGACCTGCAGTTCGGGATGGGCAAGAATGTAATCGACGCAGCGGCGCACACCCTCGTCGAAGCGGGTGGTAGCCTGGAACCCGGGAACGGCGCGCTTCAGCTTCGAGCAGTCGAAGATGACGGTGGCGGCCTTGTCGCCGATAAGGTTGCCCGTCAGGTCGTAATCCTTGGGACAGACGGCAGCGAGGAAGTCGGAGGCGACGTGGTAGAGCGTTGGCGTCAAGTGGAGGGCATTGCCGACGCACTCGTAAATCTGGTTCCAAGTGAGGCTCTCGTCGCTCGTAATCTGGAAAGCCTCACCGATGGCCTTCGGGTTGCCGAGCAGACCGATGAAGCCTCGGGCGAAGTCCTCGTTCCACGTCAGCGTCCACAGCGACGAGCCGTCGCCATGAACCAGCACGGGCTTTCCGTCGAGCATGCGCTTCAGCACAGGCCACGAGCCTTTAGGGCCGTGAATGCTGACGGGCACGCCGCGCTCGCAGTAGGTGTGGCTGGGGCGGACGATGGTCACGGGGAAGCCGTTGTCGCGGTACTCCTTCATCAGCAGCTCCTCGCAGGCTATCTTGTTGCGCGAATACTGCCAATAAGGGTTGGCGAGCGCCGTGCCCTCGGTGATGTAAGGGCTGCGCGCCGGCTTGTTGTAGGCCGAGGCTGACGAGATATAGACGTACTGGCGCGTGCGGTTGCGGAAGAGGCGGATGTCGCGCTCTACCTGCTCAGTCACGAAGCCGATGAACTCGCAGACGGCGTCGAAGGTCTCGACGGGTAAAGCGGCGAGCACACTGGCCTCGTCGGCGATGTCGGCGATAATCTGATGGACGTTGGCGGGCACCTCATCCTTGCGGGTGCCTCGGTTCAGGAGCCACAGGTCGTGGCCGCTTGCTGCTAACTGTCGGGTGACGGCGCTCGAGATGGTTCCCGTGCCGCCGATGATGAGTATCTTCATAGCTTTATTGGTCTTTGTTTGCTCCTACAATGTTCCTCAGCGACGAGCTGAAGATGATGTACTGCGTATTGCCGGCGATGGTGCCCTCGTTCTGTCCCCAGAGGAAGGGCCAGTCGTCGTAGTTCTCGAAGTGGTCGGGCTTGCGGAACAGCAGGCCGGGAGCCACGTTGCCGGGAATGAATGAGAAGTCGGCGCGGTTGTTGCCGTAGAACACCTGCTTGGGGCGCGCGGCTCCAACCACGGCGACGAACGAGTAGTTATGGTATGGGTGACAGCCGTAGAGCCAGTTGGCCACGCGATAGACCTCGGCTTTACTGATGATATCGGGGAAATAGATATGGGCGTAGTTGACGGTGATGCCGAAGTTGAGCACGGCATTCACGCCCGCCCAGTTGCCCAGTCCGATGGGCACACCGTAGGGGTTCTGCGTGTCGAAGCTCTTGATGTAGTCGGCGAACTCGCGAACCCTCGGAACAAGACTCTCACGATAGGCGGCGTCCTTCATGGGGATGCTGTCGAGGGCTGCCTGCAAATCGCCTGAGCCTCGGCGATTATTCTGGCGGTCACGGGGACGCCGGCGATTGGCCTGCAACTGCTCAGCTTCCTTGCGCAGTCGGTCGGCCTGTTTCTGGGCGCGGTCGGCCAAGGCGTCGTTATAGCCGCGAAGCACGCGGGCTGCCGATGTGAAGACGCCGGCTGCCTGCAGGTCGAGGCTCGGGTTGCGGTTGGTGAAGGCCCACATATCGTCGGGCGTACCCGAGCGCTTGCCGTCGGCGCTGACCTCATAGGGCTTCAGCGACGGGTCGTAGTGCAGTCCGTCGGTTATTGATGCGGCGTCGCCGAGGTGGTGGTAGTTGTCGAGCACGGAGTTGGAGAGCGTCGAGGCCATGTGGCCTATCTGTTCGGCCTGTGCCACGAGGTTCAGCGTGCCGTGCTCAATAAACTGCAGGATGTCGGGCACACCGTCGGGGCGGTGCAGCTCGACGTAGCGCTGCTGCTGCGAGACGAAGGTCTCGTCGCGCTGCGGGTGGAACAGCTCCCACGTGCGGATGAAGTTCTGGACGACCGAGATGTTCGAGCCCGTCTCGATGTCGAAGTCGCCGGCATCGAAGAATCCGCCGACGTTCAGGCCGGGTATCAGCTCCAGCGGCTTGTACTTCGTCTCGGTCTGTGCCCCCTGGCGGTGCAGGTCGAAGTGGTCGCTCTCAGGCGCCTGAAGGTAGCCCTCCTTGAACGGCTCGCCGTGCCACGTGCGGTAGCCCTCGGTGACGTACATGTGGTTCATGTGGATGGGCACCCAGACATCGGTCGTAGCATCGGTAATCTTGTCGTAGACGTGCTCATCGATGAGGAAGTCGTTGGTGCGCGTCTTGCCGTACTGGATGTAGTAGACGCCCGGCTCGCGGACGCTGCTGAAGTCGAACTTCACATAATTGTATTTGAAGTAGGGTCCCCAGGTGGTGAGCTTCGAGCGGAAGGCCTCGGTGGTAGTGCCGTCGGGCTGCAGGCGCATGAGTGCGGCATCGGCCAGCGGCGTGTCGTTCTTGTCGAGCTCGATGACGGCTACCTTCGGCTGCTCGGGGATGTAGCCCACCTGCGAGAAACCGATGTTCGGCTCACGAATCCAGCCGGGAATGGCGTGCGGCTCGACGGTCCACGTCACGACCTTGCCCGTCTTGCCCTTGGGCAGGACGCTGCGCACTACGAACCAGCCGTTCTGTGCCAGCATGCGGCCGTCGAAGAGGCGCAGCTCGGCATCGTCGCTCGTAATGGTGACGAGGCGCGATGGGTCGTCGGTGGCGAGACTCAGCCGGTGACCCGTCTCGATGGGCAACGGGTCGACGAAGCGCTCCGTACCGCGGTCGTCGTAGGTCTTGAAGCCCTTAAACTGGCGGGGCTTCTCGCTGTTCGGACGGGTGACGGTCTGACTGGTGGCATAGCGCGGCAGACGGCC
>CAMHHO010000163.1:0-3299 GCA_946184965.1 uncultured Prevotellaceae bacterium
CCGCACCGATAAGTAGCGCCTCTACGCCCTCAGAGGCACCCACCTACAGGCTCCGAAGCCCCCTCCAAGCCCTCGGCGGCCCTACTTACAGGGCAGGAGAGCATCGCTAAACGCCCAGCGTTGCTACTTATTGAGCAGGAGTGGTTCGCTGGAGGCGCAGCGGAGAAACAAATTGAATACGATAGTAATAATAACCCCAAAAACATCAAACAAAAATGAAAACAAAACTTACAATCATCCTTGCATTGGTTGCCAGCACAATGTCGGCACAGATGCTTACACGAGACAAAGAAAAGCTTGACACTTTGTGCCAGACAAAGTTTACGGCAGTGTATCAGTATTCAATCAACACATCCGATGCGGAAGGGAAGCCTGTCACCGACTCCATCCGTCTGGCCTTGCAGGTGGGCGATGGCGTGTGGAAGACATGGACTTACGAACGCTATCTGTTTCAGCAGCAAAGAGACGAAGAGATAGGCGATGACCACTTTGGGTTCATGCATAATGAAGCACTTATGCATATCGCCACAACAACGGTTGGCCATCCGGAAGGTAAGACCATTTCGCTCGAATCAATTCCGCCATATCTGTATGAGGTAACTGAAGATACAGAGATGCCGACATGGAATATGGTGGAGGGCAGCGATTCTGTTTGCGGCTATCTGTGCCAGAAAGCGAATGGAATGTTCCGCGGCAAGACATGGAATGTACTATATGCCGAGGACATACCCACCGCAGCTGGCCCTTGGAAACTGCAGGGACTGCCAGGCTTGATAACATACGCTGCAGATGATGAGGGTATCCACACGTTCAAGCTGATTGGCATTTATCAAGAAACGGCACCCATCACCTATTCTTCAGGTACTCTTGTTTCAGAGTTCTCCATAGAAGAGCGCCGCATGAGAATGACAGTAAAACCATACATGAAAGCTACAAGGGAGAAGATGCATAAACAGAAGAATACTGTATTTGGCAATCGCATATACCTGACCAATCCCATGTTCTATATGGATGCGAAGGAAATCCTAAATGTAGGACAAAAGAGTAAAAACTATCAATTCGTAGGAGGATTATATGTACCAGATAAGGCTCATAAATATCAACCGTTGGAAAAGGAATAGAACATTGAAAAAGATTTTAGTAACCATGATGGTCTTCACGCTGGCGATAGGAACACAGGCCCAAGAAACCGTTACCCTTGTGGGACAAGTACAGGATGTATTCCTGAAAAGGCCGCTCGTGGCAAAGATTTCTGTCTATGAGACGGACAGCACGACTTGCGTGTTGGACTCCGTGCATGTGGAAAAAATAGAGGATGGGGATGGCGACATTATCATTGTCCCCTATTATGCGCCAGTCAAAGCCGCCCCGCACGACTATCTGATTCGGGCTGAGCTGCCGGGCTATGAGGTGGCGTGGCAAAAGGTGTCGGTGACGAACACTACGGAGAAAGAACTGTCGGTGCCGCTCATCAAGATGAGACGGGCGCGGCACGTTACGCTCAATGAGGTGGTGGTGACGGCCACGAAAGTAAAGATGTTCTATCGGGGCGACACGCTGATTTATGATGCCACGGCCTTTAACATGCCAGACGGCTCGATGCTCGATGACCTCATCCGTCAGATGCCGGGCGTGACGATGAACGACGGGGGCGAGATATTCGTTAACGGCAAGAAGGTGGACGAGCTGCTGCTGAACTCTCGCTCGTTCTTCGGCGGCAACAAGCAGATACTCTTGGAGAACCTGCCTTACTACACGGTGAAGCATATCAAGGTGTATAACAAGAAGGACAAGCGGGACGAGGTGTTGGGACGCGACGATGGACCGAAGCAATATGTGATGGATGTCAACCTAAAGCAGGAGTACCAGCGCGGATATATAGCGAATGTGGAAGGGGCAGCGGGAACGCATAGCCGCTGGTTGGGGCGTATGTTCGGACTGGGCTTCACCGACCTGTACCGCTTCACCCTGCTGGGCAACGTCAACAACGTCAACGAGACGCAGCACATTGGCAAGACTGGCAACTGGACGCCCGACCGTACACCGAGGTCGCTGATAACAACGCGCAGTGTACGATCGGAGATTGACTACCAATCAAGAGACCAGATGATAGAAGAAACATTCCGCACGGAGTTTGTTTCGACAACTGATAACCAGGAGATGCGCCAAAGCCGCGAGCAATTTCTCATGGGTAGCAATCCGCTATCCGTCACCGAGCGAACAGGCAAGTCGAGCAACTGGAAGCTTGCACTGAAGAATGACTTCACCATGTATGCACCGCTCTATCTGATGATTAACACGGACTTCAACTATGGCAAGCGCGATGGCAGGTCCAACTCTATGTTCCAGCAATTTGGCGAAAGGCTACGGGTAGGCGACGGAACGTCGGGAATTCCGCTCACGGCCTCCATGCGCACCGTCGGAATGAGTGAGGGCACATCGTGGAATGGCATAATGGAGGTGATAGGCGATATCAAGGGAATTACATACGTCGTCAAAGCAGAACACAGCAGTGACAAGTCGGAGAGCGCCATCCACTACGACACGCGGAACTATACGATTCCATCATCGGAACAGCGTTATAACGTCGGCGACTATGACAAGCGGGTGACGGCAGGCGAACTTTCGCTTGACCATATCGGCAAGCTGACGGACAGGATGCAGTTCAGAATCAAGAACAGGACGGGGCTGTCACGAACCGCTACCCATGACTATCTCTACCACCCCGACACTTTGCTGCTGGCCTCGCAATTGGATGCGCTGGCTGCCATTACCGACGTGAACAACAGCTATGACAGCAAACTGCGTTCGCTGACGAACACGACGGAAATCAGTATTTATACGCGCAACGAACTACAGCCTGACAAGAAATCGAGTACCAACTGGCAGCTTGGCCTGCAAGTGCCGTTCACCCGCCACAGCCTCGACTATCAGCGAGGCTCCATCGACACGCTTGCCACCAACACGACGCTGTTTGTCACGCCCTGGCTGTCGTATGGCAGGAAGACGGCAAAGAACCATGAGCTTCACCTTAACATCAGCCATACGGAGACCACGGCCAACATCTACGACATGATCAACTATCGCGACGACAGCAATCCGCTGGTGGTGAAACTGGGTACGCCGGGACTGAAAGGCCACGCCAGCACCAGTGCCGGAATGGAGTATTTCAGCCGTGGCAGCGGACATAGCCAGAAGCGGTGGAACGCCTCGGCCTCGTTCAACTATCATCATCGCGACGTGTCGCAGTCGGTCATGTACAATCCCGCAAGCGGTGTCTATACCTACAAGCCGGAGAA
>CAMHHO010000164.1:0-3212 GCA_946184965.1 uncultured Prevotellaceae bacterium
CTCCATCCAGTCCGAGGTAGTCGTTGCGCACGAACGACAGCGAGCCGTCGGCCTGCTGGTACGAGCTGTAGCGCTTGTTCCACGACGGTGCCGTTCCCGACAGCGACACTTCTGGCAGCAGGTCGGCCCGGTAGCTGCGCCACTGCCAATAGGCTGAGCGCAGTTCGCCTAAGGCTACCGCTGCATCGATGCTCTGGCGGCGCGCCATCATGATGCAGTCGTCGAGTGAGAGGCGCAGCGTGTCCTCATGAGCCCAACCTATCAGTGGCAACAAGGCGAGGAACAAAAGATAGTGTCGTTTCATAAATCTGTTTTCTCCTTTTGAATTTTTAATTCCAAAGTTTGGGATGTACATTGCAAAGTTTGCAACGTGCATCCCAAACTTTGCAATATAAAATAGACCTTGATGAAAATACATTTATATTACTCATGCCGCAAAGCTTCTACGGGACGTTTATACATAGCTATAAGGGTAGGCACCACCATGCCGAGGGTGACGATGGCGAGAAGCAAAAGGTACTGGATGGAGGATACAATGAGGAAATGAGGCCAGAACTGCGACACCCAGTCGGTCTCGCGGCCGGAGCCGCCGTAGGCGTTGCCATCTGAGAGCACATCCCAGTGGATGGCAACTTGAAACCAGACAAGACAGCCCGTGAAGACGGCAAGAGCGGTAAGGACGGCCGCCTCGCCCCATATCTGTAGGAAGATGTCGCGCCGCTTGGCGCCGAAGCTGCGCATGATGCCGATGTCCTCTGTGCGCTTGCGTATCTGCAGCCAGAAGGTGCCCAGTGTGCCCAGCACGACGATGATGCCGAAGAGAACAAGGGGGACCGTGGCCAGCGTGGTGTACATCGTGTAGTCGTGGGCCACCTGCTTGTCGTAGTGCTGTTGATAGGTTTCGAGACTGCCTAAAACGCAGATGCCGGCGCGGAAGTCGTTGGTCAGCGTAGGCGTGAGCTGCTTTACGAAGATCTTGGCATCAGCATCGGGTTTCAGCCGCACGAGCAGTTGGCAGTAGGCACTGGCCCCGCTGCCGGGATTGGGGAAGAAGACCACATAGGGGTATCGCTCGTTGGGCGCACCCTTCACGTCCTCCACCACGCCAGCTATGGTGTGGTAGCCAACCACACCGTGGACGATTTCTCCTCCTTCATAGCGGGTGTCCACCATCGCCACGCGCTTGCCCATCACATGGTCGTGGCCGAAGAGCATCTGCGCCACGCTGCGGGTCATGACGATGCCGTCGGGCGCAATCTGCCGTGACAGCGTCTCGGCATCGGGACTGCCCTCAATGGCGCGTAGCCCCTGGGTCTCGAAGAAATGTTCGTTCTGGTAGTAGAAGAACTGCGAGAAGCCGATGGTACGCGTGGTGTCATCGGCCAGGGCCAGCGTGCGCCAGTTGTAGAAACGAAGGTTGGCCCCCAGATAGTCGGGCGTGAGGCAGACGGATGCCACTTCGGGCATGGTGGCCAGCTTGTCGCGGATGACATAGACCCCACGGGCCTCTTCCTCGGTGATGTCTTGCCCCTCAGAGGCACTCTCACTGCGGACGATGCCCAACTGGCCCACGCAGAGGTGGTCTTTCTCAAACTCGCCTGCCGGTATGCAGAAATGGGTGGCATAGAAAGTGACGGTGAGGAAGTCGACAATGAACCAACTCAGGCAGGAGATGATGGCTATCTCGGCAAATATCCAGCCGTTCTGTTTTTTGCGAGTCCACAGACTCTTCAGTATCATGCTCATCTTTTCTGGTTTAATGATTCAACAATAGGTTTGCGCAGCGACGACCAGGCAGGAATGAGGGCCGCCATGAGATTGAGCACGGCGCAGCAGACGAAGGCAATGAGGAACAGCGTCGGCGTGAAGAACATGTCAAGCTGAAGCGACACGCTGTTGATGGGATCGTACTCGCGCTCGAACAGTGTGAGGAACATGGTATTGCTGCACATGGCGCTGATGAAGAGCCACGAGAGCGCATAGCCCGCGATGCCGCCCAGGAGCGTCAGCACGAGGTTCTCATGGATGACCTCACTGAGCAGCGTCCGGCGCTTGGCGCCGAAAGCCTTGCGGATGCCCATCTCGGCAATGCGCGCCTCCATCTGGTTCGACACTAGGCCGCTCAGGTTGATGGCTGGCAGCAGCAGGAGCAGCAACATGAGCAGGGCGGGATATTGCAGGTTGTACAGCATGTCGCCCGTGGACATATCGTAAGATTCTTCGAAGTTGAGCGTCCTGGCCCAGTGCATCTGTGCGTCAATGCTAAACTCGTAGTCCCTGCCCGTTGCCTGTCGCAGCATCGAGAGGTATTTTGCACGGTAGGGTTCCAGTTCGTCCTTCAGCATCTGGTAAGTGCAGCCCTCCTTCAGCAGTACCGTCACCTCCAGACCGCCAGCATAGCTCACGTCCCGGCTCTGCCAGTGGCTGCGCGAGTCATTCACGGTATAGGGCAGGTAGACATCGGCCGAGGAGTTGACCAATAGCGGACTCACCTCCCTGACAACGCCTACAACGCGATAGGGCAGGTAGTTGAGGAGCAACTGGCGGCCTGCCACCTGCTCCGTCGTTCCAAACACCCGGCGGGCCAGCACGTCGGTGATAACGATGCACTTCTCGGCATGCTGCAGTTGTTCATCGGTGTAGGGCCTGCCGCTGACAAACTGGAAGTCGTAGAGGCGGTAGAAGTTGGCATCGGTGAACTTCATCGTCACCGGCATCTCCTGCTTGCCCAGCTCCTCGCAGGCCGTGAAGCGATAGACATAGCTGTTGTCCATGTTGGCACTGACCACCTCGGCACACTTCAGGTGGCTGAACAGTTCCTCAACGGCAAGGGGAGAATAGCCGGAGTAACCCACGAATGCTCCCTTGTCGTTCTTGAAGTAGCTTTTCAGGTACACCGTGCGGTCGCGGTGCTCCTCAGGATAGATATTGCTGATGCGGATGTGCAGGATGAGCGCCACCACCATTGCCGAGGCGATGGCCACCGCTGTGCCCGCGACGTAGATAGCGGAGAAGAGCTTGTCTTCGCGGATGAGTGCAAAGGCGTGTCGTATGATCTTAATCATTCGTGTAATTCGTGAAATTCGTGGTCGAAAATAATCTGTGGTTCTTTTATCACTGTATCTGTCGTCCGTCGAGGAATTTGATAATCCTGTCTGTCTGGGCGGCCTGCTGCTCGTTGTGGGTCACCATGACGATGGTGCGGCCGTCCT
>CAMHHO010000165.1:0-3204 GCA_946184965.1 uncultured Prevotellaceae bacterium
ATATAATTAAATAGGTAAGAACATCAAAAAAACAAGATTTCCGTGTTCTAATTCATGGAAAAAGTGTACCTTTGCATCCGTATGACATACGACCTGCAAACACTACTGCTGATAGAAGTCGACACGATAGCCGCGCTGGCAAGTCTGGTTTGTGGTGTGCTGATTTGGCGCAACCGGCGAGGAGTGCCTGACCGTTCGCGCATCTTCCTATTTCTGATTGTGCTCACCGCCCTGCCCCTCATCATGAAGGTGGCGTCGCTGATGATACATGGTCTCAACAACCGTTTCGTCGAGGTACTCCCCATCGTACCTACATTGATGGGAGTGATAACCGTTGCGCTGATGCTGCTCTATGCAGTAGAGGTGATGCGCCCCAACTGGCTTAAATGGCGGCATCTTCTGATGTTCTTCTCGCCACTGGTATGCATCTTGGTGCTGTCCGTGGTGTTCAAAGGGCAGTTTACAGTGCTCCATTCCTCTACCGACCTCATGCAACATATCGGCGAGCCGAACGTCCTATTACGTCTGCTGTTCAACCTGACGGCACTGTTCATCTGCCTGTCGCTGCTATGGCTACCATACAAATGGCAGGAGTCGAGTGCATCGCGCCGCTGGGTCATCACCTACGTCTGTTTCATCTTCGCTATCGGAGCCATGTTCCATACATGGACGCTGACGCTCTCGATGCCCATTCACATCCTACATAACCTGACTCCTGCTCTCTTCATCGTCTATTACACGTGGTACGAGCTGCATGAGCGCGTCCTTCCTGTGCCGATGGAAGAGGTTGAAAAAACTACCTCCCC
The DNA here is from genome assembly GCA_946184965.1 of uncultured Prevotellaceae bacterium. Lineage (GTDB taxonomy): Bacteria > Bacteroidota > Bacteroidia > Bacteroidales > Bacteroidaceae > Prevotella. The sequence continues at coordinate 807 of CAMHHO010000165.1, forward strand.
CACCGCCATTACGCCTTCCGACAATCTGTGGCAGCGCATTTCCGACATTCTGCACGATGAACAGCTTTGGCGTAATCCTGATCTCTCGCTCGACATGCTTTGCGAGCGCATCGGTTCTAACAAGGACTATGTTCTACAGAGCTTCCGTCAAAATGCCAATACCACATTCAGCGATTACGTTAATCGTCTTCGTGTTGACTATATGGTCGCCGAACTGATGGCTCATCCGTTCCAGAGCCATAAAGAGCTGTATTTCCGTGCAGGATTCCGCTCCAAGACGGCAGCATTCACCAACTTCAAGAAGTATAAGCTGCTCTCTCCATCTGAGTTCTTAGCGGCCGAACAAGCTAAAAACGCCAGCAAGACACCATAAAACACGCCTCTGTAACGGGCTGATAATCAGTCTATAGAAAATTCGGAACCACAAATAGAAAATTCGGAACCGCCCTTTTCGGCCGCGGTTCCGACTTTTTTTGTATCTTAGTGGACTTAATATGGTTTAATAATGAGACGATGAAAACAAAACAATTCTTCTACACGCTTGCGGCATCGGTGATGCTGGCAGCAATGGGCGGGCTGATGACGGCCTGCACATCGAACGACGACAATCCTGTTACTCCAGAACAGGAAGAGACCAACCCCGCCGTGAACGAACTGCTGACAGACTTCGTGAAGACAGTCTCGGGCATCGAGAAGTACCAGCAGTCGCAGGCCGACTACGCCAACCCCGACAACTGGCTTATAGCCGAAAGCGACGGGCAGCAGGATGCGGACGTTATCTACTTCTACCCCTCGAACTATACCCCCGCAGCGGGCGAGCCCAGCATCGGCGACATCGACAACGCCGGGATGCGGCAGGGCGCACAGGACATCTACCAGCGACAGGCCACAGCCTTCAAGACCTCGTGCAACATCTTTGCGCCTTACTATCGTCAGGTGGACGCCACTTTCTGCCTCAATCTGACTACCGAGCAGGAGTGGAGTCTCATCCGCTATCAGGCTTCGCAGGACTTGAGCCGCGCCCTCGACTACTATTTTAAGCATTGGAACAACGGCAAGCCCTTCATCCTGGCAGGACACTCACAGGGTTCCGAAAACCTCTTGGCCCTCTTGCAGGACTACTTTCATCAGGACGAAGCCCACAAGGCACTGCTGAAGGGTATGGTGGCGGCCTACGCCATTGGCTTCAGCGTCACCGACGAGTATCTGGCTGCGAATCCCGACATCCCCTTTGCCGAGTGGCATAACGATACGGGCTGCATCGTCTCGTGGAACACCGAAGGCCCCGCCAACAAGGGCAAGCACAACGCAGTAGTAAAACCTCATGCCCACAGCATCAACCCCATCTATTGGGTACTGGACGACACCTACGTACCCGCCTCCGAGAACCTCGGTTCGCTGACCAGCGTGGAGGAGGGCATTGTGGAGCCTGGCATTGCCGACGCGCAGCTCGACCTGGAGCGCGGTGTAGTGGTCGTCTCCACCGAGGCCGCCAAGCCCTTCGCCATCCCCGCAGCCATGCAAGACCTCTTCGGCCCTGAGTCATACCACGGCCAGGACTACGGCTTCTTCTACGGCGACCTCCGTCGCAACGCCGAGATGCGCATCGCCAGCTGGTTCTCCGACATACAAAAAAGACCGGGTTGGCCGCCCGATATTACGCTCTGAGGCGACATATGACACTGAGAATAAGACATCAATAACAAAAAAACTATATGACGATGAAAACAAAACAATTCTTCTACACGCTTGCGGCATCGGTGATGCTGGCAGCAATGGGCGGGCTGATGACGGCCTGCACATCGAACGACGACAATCCTGTGTCGCCAAGTGACAACAACAACCCGTGGGAGGCTAACGACTTGTCGTTCGACCTCGGCACGACCAAGATTGGCGCCAAATTTGTTGAGGGCGGCACGTATTCGATGCAGTACGAACGCGACGGCGAGACTAAGACCGTCACGGGCACGCTCAGCGACTACTACATCGCCCCCGTAGAACTGAGCAATCGCGTGTGGGCTGCCGTGATGGGCTCGAAGCCTGAGGGACAGACCAACGACGGCGACATGTACCCCGTGACGATGGTGAACTACTACGACATCGCAGGCCCGGGCGGTTTCCTGGAGAAGCTGAACGCGATGCTGAAAGACCAGTTGCCCGAGGGCAAGCAGTTCATGCTGCCCACCCCGCTGCAGTGGCAGTACGCTGCCCAGGGCGGCAAGAAAAGCAAGGGCTACACCTACAGCGGCTCTAACACCATCGGCGATGTGGCGTGGTATAAGGATAATTCCGACGCTACGATTCATCCCATCGGCCAGAAGCAGGGCAACGAACTGGAGCTTCACGACATGAGCGGCAACGTGAGGGAGCTGACAAGTAGGTCGCTCAACGACGGAAA
>CAMHHO010000166.1:0-3151 GCA_946184965.1 uncultured Prevotellaceae bacterium
GTCGTGTCGCAAATATGATGCAAAATTACAGTAAAAATCCGAAACCAGCAAGAAACGAAACAAAGTTTAACAATACGAAAAAGTGGCGTAACCACTTGGATTACACCACTTTACTTATAGATTCTTATTTTTACTTATCGTTGTTTTTGAGGAATTACTTCACCTCCTCGAAGTCGGCGTCCTGAACGTCGTCATTGGGGTTCGACTGAGCCTGCTGGCCGCCCTGGAAACCGGCGCCTGCGTTGGGGTCGGCACCCGGCTGAGCACCGCCGGCCTGGCTGTACATCTTCTGGCTGGCAGCCTGCATGACCTGGTTCAGGTTGTTGATGGCGTTGTCGATGGCCTGAACGTCGCCAGACTTGTGAGCGTCCTTCAGCTGCTGAACGGCCTGCTCAACGTTAGCCTTGTCGGCACCGAGCTTGTCACCGTTCTCGTTGAGGAAGGTCTCGGTCTGGAAAATCATCGAGTCGGCCTGGTTCATCTTGTCAATGCGCTCACGCTCACGCTTGTCGGCCTCAGCATTCTGCTCGGCCTCAGCCTTCATGCGGTTGATCTCGTCCTGAGACAGACCGCTGGAAGCCTCGATGCGGATAGCCTGCTCCTTGCCTGTGGCCTTATCCTTGGCGCTCACCTTCAGAATACCGTTGGCGTCGATGTCGAACGTCACCTCAATCTGAGGCACACCACGGCGGGCGGGAGCGATGCCGGTGAGGTTGAACTGGCCGATGCTCTTGTTCTGGGCAGCCATCGGACGCTCACCTTGCAGCACGTGGATGGTCACCTCGGTCTGGTTGTCGGCTGCGGTCGAGAAGGTCTCGCTCTTCTTGCAGGGGATGGTCGTGTTAGCCTCAATCAGTTTGGTCATCACGCCGCCGAGGGTCTCGATACCCAGCGTCAGCGGAGTCACGTCGAGCAGCACGATGTCGCCCACGCCGCCTTCCTTGTTCAGGATGGCACCCTGGATGCAAGCACCCACGGCCACCACCTCGTCGGGGTTCACACCCTTTGAGGGCTCCTTGCCGAAGTAGTTCTTGACGAGCGTCTGCACAGCGGGGATACGGCTCGAACCACCTACGAGGATGACCTCATCGATGTCGGCTGTGTTCAGACCGGCGTCACGCATAGCGTTCTGGCAGGGAACAAGGCAAGCCTGAATCAGCTCGTGAGCCAGCTGTTCGAACTTAGCGCGGGTCAGCGTCTTCACCAAGTGCTTGGGCACGCCGCCGACGGGCATGATATACGGCAGGTTAATCTCAGTAGAGGTCGATGACGACAGCTCGATCTTGGCCTTTTCGGCAGCCTCCTTCAGACGCTGCATAGCCATCGGATCGGCCTTCAGGTCGGCACCCTCGTCGTTCTTGAACTCCTGAACCAGCCAGTCGATGATGACCTGGTCGAAGTCGTCGCCACCGAGGTGGGTGTCACCGTTGGTGCTGAGCACCTCGAACACGCCGCCGCCGAACTCCAGGATGGAGATATCGAACGTACCGCCACCGAGGTCGAACACGGCAATCTTCATATCCTTGTTAGCCTTGTCTACACCATAAGCCAGAGCAGCAGCCGTCGGCTCATTGACGATACGGCGGACGTTCAGACCGGCAATCTGACCGGCCTCCTTGGTAGCCTGACGCTGAGAGTCAGAGAAGTAAGCAGGAACGGTAATGACGGCATCGGTCACCTCCTGCCCCAGATAGTCCTCGGCAGTCTTCTTCATCTTCTGGAGAATCATAGCCGAAATCTCCTGCGGAGTGTACTTACGTCCGTCGATGTCGACACGGGGATAGCCGCCCTCGTTCACTACAGAATAAGGTACGCGCGAGATTTCCTTCTCGGTCTGCTGCCAGTTCTCACCCATGAAGCGCTTGATAGAGTAAACGGTCTTCTTGGGGTTGGTGATGGCCTGACGCTTGGCGGGGTCGCCAATCTTGCGCTCACCGTTCTCAACAAAACCAACGACTGAAGGCGTTGTACGCTTGCCCTCGCTGTTGGCAATCACTACGGGCTCGTTACCTTCGAATACGGCAACGCAGCTGTTGGTAGTTCCTAAGTCAATTCCAATAATCTTTCCCATAAGTCTTATTTTTTATTTGTTAATAATCATAATTACTCATGGGAAAGATAGCAAAGCATGTGCCAAAAACGGTTTGCAAGAGGGAAATGACGTATTGTCACGTCATTTTGTCAGTCCTTGTCGGCTATGGCCTGCTGAATCTTGGCTTCCAGTTCCTCGCAGAGTTCGGGGTTGTCCTTCAGCAGAGCCTTGGTAGCGTCGCGGCCCTGAGCCAGCTTCTGGTCGCCATAGCTGAACCACGAGCCACTCTTCTTAATGATGCCATACTCGACGCCAAGGTCCACAATCTCGCCAATCTTCGAGATGCCCTCGCCGAAGGTAATCTCAAACTCAGCCTTGCGGAAGGGCGGAGCCACCTTGTTCTTCACCACCTTCACGCGCACCTGATTGCCGATAGGCTGGTCGCCGTCCTTCAAGGTTGTCACCTTGCGGATGTCGAGTCGCACCGAGGAGTAGAACTTCAACGCATTACCGCCAGTAGTGGTCTCGGGATTGCCGAACATCACGCCGATCTTCTCGCGCAACTGGTTGATGAAAATGCACGTGGTGTTGGTCTTGGCGATAGTCGAGGTCAGCTTGCGCAGAGCCTGACTCATCAGACGGGCATGCAGGCCGACTGCTGAGTCGCCCATGTCGCCCTCAATCTCCTTCTTCGGAGTCAGAGCAGCGACAGAGTCGATGATGATGATGTCGATGGCAGCCGAGCGTATCAGCTGGTCGGCAATCTCCAGAGCCTGCTCACCGTTGTCGGGCTGCGAGACGTACAGGTTGTCAATGTCGACGCCCAACTTCTCGGCATAGAAGCGGTCGAAGGCGTGCTCAGCGTCGATGAATGCGGCAATGCCCCCCGCCTTCTGCGCCTCGGCAATGGCATGGATAGCCAATGTCGTCTTACCGCTGGACTCCGGGCCGAAAATCTCGATGATGCGCCCCTTGGGATAGCCACCAACGCCAAGGGCGGCGTTCAGGCCGATACTGCCCGTAGGAATTACCTCCACGTTCTCTATTTTCTCCTCGCCCATACGCATGATGCTGCCCTTGCCGAAGTCCTTCTCAATCTTCGACATAGCAGCCTGCAGG
>CAMHHO010000167.1:0-3000 GCA_946184965.1 uncultured Prevotellaceae bacterium
TATGATTTATGACCATTTTTGTTTGCAATTGAAAAAAAATGCGTACCTTTGCCGTCAGTATAGAAACCTAAAGTAAAAAAGACTACGATATGAAAAGACTTCTGACAACTCTTTTGCTGGTCTGCGCCGTGATGACGGCGGCAGACGTGGCGGCGCAGCCGCTGTTGAGAACCCATGTGGAGACGGGCGACGTTGAGGGCATTGCCGACGGGACGCTCGCCGTGTATAAGGCCATTCCCTACGCAGCACCGCCCGTCGGCGACCTGCGCTGGCGCGAGCCGCAGCCCGCCAAGGCGTGGGAGGGCGTGAGGCTGTGCGACAAGTTCGGTCCGCTGCCCCCGCAGCCCACCCGCCCCGGTCGCACGGCCGACATGATGAGCGAGGACTGCCTCTACTTAGCTGTTGCCACCCCGGCCAAGACCGCCGCCGAGCGGCTGCCCGTGATGGTGTGGATTCACGGTGGCGGCTTCCAGACCGAATGGTACGGCGGCGACCTGTGGAAGCATCTGGCCCAGCGCGGCGTGGTCATCGTCAGCGTGGAGTACCGCACGGGAGCCCTCGGCTTCATGGCGCACCCCGAGCTGACCAAGGAGTCGAAAACCGGACACTCCGGCAACTACGGTCTGCTCGACCAGATTTTCGCCCTCCAGTGGGTGCAGCGCAACATCAGCAGCTTCGGCGGCGACCCGACGTGCGTCACCATCTTCGGCGAGTCGGCAGGTGCCATCAGCTGCAGCATGCTCTGTGCCTCGCCCTTAGCCAAGGGACTCTTCCACCGCTGCATCAGTCAGAGCGGCGGCTCGTTTGCCCCGTGGAGCGACCAGCCCCGCAGCCTGGGTCTGGATGCCTCGCAGAAGGGTGCCGAGCTGCAGGGAATAAACTTCCAGAAGCACCTGAAGAAAAAGAACCTGAAGCAGATGCGCAAGATGGACGCGATGTCGCTCTGTGGCAATGACGTGGGCTTCGGCGGCTTCTGGCCCTGTGTCGACGGCTACGTCATCTGCGACGACCAGTACCGCCTCTACGAGCGCGGCGAGTATAACGACGTGCCCGTCATCGTGATGACCAACTCTGACGAGGGTGCCCTCTTCTCGCCCGGCAACATCAAGGCCGAGAACTACCAGAAGCAGGTGCGCCAGATCTTCGGCTCCTGGGCCGACGAGGCACTGAAGGTCTATCCCGGCAATACCGACGACGAGGCGTGGCACGGCAACGGCGACGCCTTCCGCGACATGGGCTTCGCCTGGCCGTCGTTCGCCTGGGTGAGTCTGCAGGCCAAGACGGGCAAGAGCGGTGCCTATGCCGCCTATCTGGCCCAACCCTCGACGCGCAGTTTCTCGAACGACCGTCGCCGCAAGGGTGTGGCCCATGCCGACGACATCCTCTACCTGAACGGTGAGTTCCTGACGCAGCCGGAGAAGTATCCCGCTGAGTCGGCGGTTGCCGAGATCATGCAGCAGTACTGGGTGAACTTCGCCAAGACGGGCAACCCCAACGCGAAGGGACTGCCCTACTGGCCGACGTTCGACGACTCGAAGCCCACGACGATGCAGTTCTCGAACGGTGCCTCGCTCATCATGCGTCCCAACCGCGAGCAGGTGGACTTCGTCGACCGCTACTACAAGGCGAAGCGCGAAGAGACGGAAGCTCAAAGGAAGTAAGAAGTAAGATGTAAGAGGTAAGAAGTGATGAAGCGATTATTCCTTACACTATGCTATCTGTCGTTCTGTGCGGTGCTGATGGCACAGACTGACGACAATACCGAACGGCTGTGGTACGACCAGCCGGCAAAGATATGGCTTGAGGCACTGCCCATCGGCAACGGGCGCCTGGGCGGTATGGTCTATGGCGGCACGCAGGTAGATGAGATTCAGTTGAACGAGGACTCCTTCTGGAGCGGCGGGCCGCACAATAATAACAGTTCGGCGTCGGCCAAGTATCTGGAGCAGGTGCGCAACCTCATCTTCAGCGGCAAGGAGCAGGAGGCCGAGAACCTCATCAACCAGCAGTTTGTCAAGGGGCCGCACGGCATGAAATACCTGACGCTGGGCAGTCTGAAGCTGACACACTCGGGCATCAAGACGGCCGGCGTGAAAAACTACGAGCGCGAGCTGGACCTCAGGACGGCCCTCTCGACGGTGACCTTCGACCACGGTGGCCACCACTACCGCCGCACCACCTTCGCCTCGATGCCCGACAGCATCATCGTCATGCGCTTAGAGGCCGACACGCTCTCGACGTTCACGATGCGCCACTCCTGCACCTTCTCTACGTCGTACTCAAAGACCGCCGACTGCGCCATTGCCACCATCAGCGGCGTCGACCATGAGGGCATCGCCGCGAAGCTGAAGGCCACGCTGCGCTACCAGGTGGAGAGCGACGGCGAGGTGACCTACGGAGCCAGCGGTGCCGTGACGGTGAAGAACTACACCGTGGCCACCGTCTATATCTCGGCAGCCACCAACTACGTCAGCTACAAGGATGTCAGCGGCAAGGCGTCGGCCAGGAGTCTGTCGTGGCTCAAAAGTGCCCGTCAGCACGACTACGACGAGCTGTTGAGCCGTCACGTCGAGGCCTATCAGCAGCAGTACAACCGCGTGCATCTCAACCTGCCCTCGACGGCTGCCAACAGCAAGCTGACGACGGTGAAGCGACTGGAGAAGTTCGCGGGCAGCAGCGACTGGGGCATGGTGGCCCTGCTGTTCAACTACGGGCGCTACCTTCTCATCTCGTCGAGTCAGCCCGGCGGTCAGCCCGCCAATCTGCAAGGACTGTGGAACGACAAGCGCGATGCCCCGTGGGACTCGAAGTACACCATCAACATCAACGCCGAGATGAACTACTGGCCCTCGGAGGTATGCAACCTGACGGAGACCAACGAGCCGTTCTTCCAGATGATTCGCGACTTGAGCGAGACGGGAGCCAGGACTGCCAAGACGATGTATAACTGCGGCGGCTGGATGGCCCACCACAACACCGACCTCTGGCGCGTGGCCGGAC
>CAMHHO010000168.1:0-2816 GCA_946184965.1 uncultured Prevotellaceae bacterium
CGCGCATACGCGTGAAAGTTAAAAAGTGCCTACACTGCTTACACTTGAGGTTAACAGACTGGAAAACAGCAAGTTATTAAGTGTAAGCAGATTTATTTAGTGTAGGCAACATTTCTAAAAAGACGTGGCAACTGGGCAAAAAGGCGGCATTTTCCGCTCTGATTCAATGTTGCTGAACAACGAGAGAACGGCGCTTTCGGAACGTTTCCACAGGCTGGAACAAACGTTCCACGGCCTAGAACGTTTGTCCCAGGCCGTGGGAACGGTTGGGAACAGCCACTGTTCTGGCGGTTTGTGGACTGAGGTTTCTGATTGTCGGTTGTGCTTGGCGTTTTGATGCCGGACGTTGCTGTCGGCAATCAGCATTTTCGACGTCGTTTTTGCGGATTTCAGCCGATATCAGAGCGTTTTTGAGGGTATTGCCTACACTAAATGAATTTGCTTACACAAAGAAACACTCTGATATACAGTTTATTACGGCTTAGTGTAAGCAGTGTAGGCACTTTTAAACTTTTTTGTGCGCGATGAAGAAAAAAAACAGCACGCAGACGGTTTTGCAACATTTAACTATTATGACGGGGCAATGTTGGTGAAAGTGGAATTTTATTCGTAACTTTGCAGAAAAATCAGAAAGGGATGAATATGAAGAGACTATTAACGGTGGCCGCCCTTGCGGCCTTGACCTTACAGGCAGCTGCCCAGCAGCACAAGACAGAAGTGAAAACGTTCAGACTGGCCGGACCATACGCCGTGGCTGCGCCGTTTGCCGCTGACACCGTCGACGTGCAGGGCAAGAAGTTCGACGTGAAGTCGTCGCTCTCAGCATTGCCGCTGCAGGCTGAGGCGCAGGGCGTGTTCAGCGGCAGCGTGCTGCCCTCGCTGAAGGACTCACGGTCGGTGGGCGTGCTGACGTTCTACGTGAACAACGCCGACTACGTGAAGGGAAAGGTCAGTGTGAAGGGCCCCAAGAACTACAAGCTCTACATCGACGACAAGGAGGCCGGCGCCGACCTGAGCCTGACCCCCGAGCACCATACATTCGCCATCCGCTATCTGGCCGAGCCCAACGACACCGACAGCATCAGCGTCAGCTTCGATACGCAGATTGCCGTCAGTCCGACCACCGACAAGCGCCATCCCTACATGATTCACGACCTGCTGGACGGGCGGCGCGTGCGCGGCATAGCCCTCTCGGCCGACGGTTCGCTGGTCAGCATGAGCTACCAGACCACCGAGCCGACGGGAAACAGCCGCTGGGACTACGAACTGCGCGACGTGAAGAGCGGCCGACTGCTGGGGCGACCGACGAAGAGCGTCAACTGGATGCCGCGGAGCGTGGCCTGGCTCGAGGAGGAGAAGGAGCAGGGCCAGCGCGTATTATATAAGGTGGACGCCTTGACGGGCGAGCGCACCCGCTGGGCCGCCGGACTGCCCGAGGGCAGCTACACCGTCAGTCCGACCGAGGACTACCTCATCATCACCGCCACCGAGGACGGCCCGAAGGAGGATGCCGGCTTCTTCGAGGTGACCGAGATGGACGACCGTCAGCCCGGCTGGCGCAAGCGCAGGTATCTTGTGCGCTTCGATGTCAGGACGGGCGTCAGCCAGCGCATCACCTTCGGCTCCAAGGGCCAGTACTTGGCCGACATCAGTGCCGACGGGCAGAAGCTGCTCATCGGCGCCAGCTACTCCTGGCTGGCCCAGCGCCCGACGGAGGTTGGCGACTACTACCTGATGGACGCCCGTACGCTGAAGGTCGACACCGTGCTGCAGTGCGTGGGCTTCCTTGGCGGTGCCCTGCTGTCGCCCGATGCCAGGCAGATTCTGTTCACCGGCACGCCCGAGGCCTTCAACCGCATCGGCTGTCAGCTGCCACTCGACGTGACGCCGAGCATGACCGAGAACGAGCTCTTCCTCTACGACATCGCCACGAAGAAGGTGACGCCGCTGACGAAGGACTTCGACCCGAGCATCAACAGCGTCGTCTGGTCGAAGGCCAGCGGACAGATATTCTTCAACGCCGAGAACCGCGACTACGTGCACATCTATCAGCTCAATCCTGCCGACGGCAAGATTGTCAGGCTTGAACTCGTCGGCGACAATGCCTACCGCTTCAGTCTGTCTGAGCACGCCAACGTGCTGGGCTATCTCAGCGACAAGACGATGGAGCCCACCTCTGCCTTCATAGCCTTTACGGCCAAGGGCAAGAGTGCCGTCAAGCAGTTCTCCCTCTTCGAAGGCAAGACCGCCCTCGGCGACGCTGAGCTTGGCACCTGCCGCGACTGGAACTTCACCAACAGCAACGGCGACACCGTCTATGGGCGCCTGTATCTGCCTGCTGACTTCGACGCCGCGAAGAAGTATCCGATGATAGTCTACTACTACGGCGGCTGCTCGCCCGTCACGCGCACCTTCGAGTCGCGCTATCCCGCCCAGTACTACGCCTCTCTCGGCTACGTGGTCTACATCCTGCAGCCCAGCGGAGCCACCGGCTTCGGCCAGGAGTGGGCCTCGCGCCACGTCAACACCGCCGGCGGCGCGCCCGCCGCCGATGGCACCGTGCCTGCTGGTACGCCGGCAGGCGACATCATCGAGGGCGTGAAGCGCATCTGCGCTGAGCATCCCTTCATCGACGCCTCGAAGATAGGCTGCATGGGTGCCAGCTACGGCGGCTTCATGACCATGTACCTGCAGACCGTCACCGACATCTTTGCCGCTGCCGTCAGCCACGCCGGCATCGCCAACCACACCAGCTACTGGGGCGAGGGCTACTGGGGCTACAACTACAGCGAGGTGTCGATGGCCAACAGCTACCC
>CAMHHO010000169.1:0-2804 GCA_946184965.1 uncultured Prevotellaceae bacterium
CGTCGTGGGTGACAATCCGCGGCGTGCCGCCCCAGAACATGGCGCCGCAGTCGAACGAGATGAGGTAGCGGTCGTTGTCCTTCATGAGCCGGCCCTCGTAGCCGAAGCCCAGGTAGGGCTTGAAGTTGTTGGCATACATCTCTGCCTTCACCATGCTCTCGTTGTTCGGCTCAAGCATGTAGATGTCACCCTCCTTGTGTATCACGTTGCCCTCCTCGTCCTTGATGTCGTGGCTGAACTTTCCCATGTTTACGCCCATGCGGCCGTAGTAGTCAACCGTCTTCTGCAGCCGTTTCAGGATGGCAGGGTCAGTGGTGAAGTCTTCGTAGCCCTCGCCCAGGTCAATCAGTTTGACGTTCGACAGTTCCTTCAGGGTTTTGCCGTGCAGCTTCTCGTACATGCCATTATACATATTCACGGCCAGCAGCGTTGGCACGCACTCTGCCGTGTTGTAGGCCACGCCAATCGTCTTGTTGCCCCAGTAGAAGCCCGCAGTGAATTTCCAGTGCTTGTTTTCGCGGAACGGGTAGACGTCGACCAGCACATTCCAGTTCCAGAATTTGGGCACGCGTATCATGTCGGCTTTCGGCTCCACCTCTTTACCCGTGATGCCAGACAAACGTTCCGACAGATGCTCAAACTTCGACTTGCTCGTCTCAACTGAATCGCCTACCTGCAGCTTGAACGACGTAGGCAGTTCAACCCTCGGCATGATGCTCAGACCGGTACGCAGCTTCACGTACTCGCCGATAGGCGTGCTCAAGTCAAAGCCGACACCCGTTGAACCTGCTGTGAGGCTCACATCCAAGTGCTTGATGAATCTCTTGCCCTGCTGCTCGTTGTTTTGTGCCGTTGCTGTAGCCACGCTCATAATGGCAACAAGTACTATTAGTATCCTCTTCATAATCTGTTTGTTCGTGAAAATCGGCGCGAAGTTACGGTATTTTTTGGAAATAGTGAAATTATTTTCGTTTTTTTCTTTGTTTTTGTGCAATAAAAGCATTATCTTTGCGGCATCAAAGAATAAAAAGCCCAAACCTATGACAATCATCGGAATCGCCGGGGGAACCGGCTCAGGTAAAACCACCGTCGTGAAGCGTATCTCAAAGGCGCTGCCGCCACACTGCGCCGCCGTCATTCCTCTCGACTCGTACTACAACGATACTACGGGCATGACACCCGAGGAGCGCAAGGCCATCAACTTCGACCACCCTGATGCCTTCGACTGGAAACTACTCACCGAGCACATCAAAATGCTGAAGAATGGTGAGGCCGTCGAACAGCCCACCTATTCTTATATAGAGAGCAACCGCCAGAAGGAGACGGTACACGTAGAGCCGAAACCTGTCATCATCATTGAGGGTATCATGGCGCTACATTATAAGAAGCTGCGCGACATGATGGACTTGAAGATCTTTGTCGATACCGACGACGACGTGCGCCTTATCCGCAACATCCGTCGCGACGTTGTCGAGCGCGGACGCACGGTCGACATGGTGCTCGACCGTTATGAGAAGGTGCTCAAGCCCATGCACGAGCAGTTTATTGAGCCAACCAAGAAGTTTGCCGACCTCATCATCCCCTGGGGTGGTGATAACCGCACCGGCATTCATATTCTGAAGACCTATATTCAGGGCATCGTGACGGGCGTTTAGGCTTTCACTTCTTCCACTTCCTCATAGCTGTCGAGTTGTGGCTGTTGTGGCTGCGACTTTAGCCAGGCTTTCTTGTCGCGGTAGAACTTCAGCGAGTTGATGAGTTCCACCACGCCGTAGACCAGTGTGCACCAGCCCAGGACGAGCATGGCCATCTCCAGCGGGGCCAGAGGCTTTACAAGCACATAGACGCCAGTCAGGAGGATGAGCGTCGGCATGACCCAGAACCAGAACGACACACTGCCGTATCGGCGGGCGCCGATGAGGTTCATGTACTGGTTGATGGCTCCGAGGATGAGGATGGCACCGATGATGTACATCAGGGCTGAGACGAAGGCCGTCGGCGATAGGGCCAGGATAAGTCCCAGGATGGCGCTGCCGATGCCGACGATGGGAAACGTCGGCTGTTCGCCAGCCACGAGATTACCTTCTGCATCGTAGATCTTGTATTCGCTGACGTTGCGCTTCGACCAGAAGTAGGTGACGCACGAAATAAGTCCTGAAACGAGGAACAGCACACCGATGGCCACGGTGATTCCCTTCACCGTATTGTTTGGGAACTTAATCAGCAGTACGCCGATGACGATGGCACAGAGGGCACGGAAAATCGAACTTTGAAGTATTTTCATAACGTTTTGCTTGTTTTGTGTGCAAAGATAATCATTTTTTTCGTATCTTTGCACCAATGAAGACAATTTTATTTTTAGTGCGCCACGGCGAGACGGTTGACAATGCGAGCCAGCTGATGCAGGGACAGACGCAGGGACAACTGAACGACGTGGGCGTCGGTCAGGCCCGGCAGTTGCGTGATGAGCTGGCTGTAAGGCAGATAGATGCCATCGTGGCCAGCGATCTGAAGCGGGCTGTTGATACGGCCATCATCTTGGCAGAGCCTCATGGACTTGAGGTGGAGACCACTGAACTGCTAAGGGAGCGCGACTGGGGCTCGTTCACGGGCCGCTACATCCCGAGCTTGAAGGGTGAGGTCTGGCCCGACGATATTGAGTCGCTTGACGACCTGCTGGCAAGGGCAGGCCGTTTTCTGGATTATATTAAGAAGAGGTACGCGGGAAAAACAGTGCTTGCCGTAGGACACGGTATCATCAACAAGGCGATACAGGCTGTGTACTACGGCAAGCAGATGCGTGA
>CAMHHO010000170.1:0-2543 GCA_946184965.1 uncultured Prevotellaceae bacterium
ACGAGCGGTCGCCGGCGAAGTTCAGCGTGTAGTCCTCGAGGAACGAGCAGCCGGTGGGCAGTCCCTGCGAGATGACCCAGAGTGTGCGGTAGAGGCAGGCCGTCTTCCAGTCGCCCTCAGCGCCGAATCCGTAGCCTTCCTGCATCAGGCGCTGCGAAGCCAGACCGGGAATCTGGTCGAAGCCGCAGAAGTCGGGAGCGTCGATGTCGGCATCGCCCAGGTCGTCGAAGTTGGTGGTGAAGGCGGTAGCGCCCTCGTCCTTCAGTACGCGGCGCAGGGCAATCTCGGCCTTGGCGGCATTCTTCACCTTCTCCCAATAGACAGCTTCACCGCTTTCGTCTATCTTGATGGTGTAGAGCTTCTTATACTCCTCGACCAGCTCGTCGGCTTCAGCGTCGGTCACCTTCTTGAAGTAGTCCATCAGCGAGCTGACGGGATAGTAGTCGACATGGTATCCGAGACGCTGCTCGAACTCCACACGGTCGCCGTCGGTAACGGCCACGTTGTTCATGTTCATACCGAACATCAGGCAGCGCACGTTGTGGGCATCGGCTACACCGGCAGCCACGCGAGCCCAGACGGCAATCTGCTTCTGAGCCTTCTCGTCCTTCCAGTAGCCGCAGACCACCTTGCGGGCCACACGCATACGGGTGCAGATGTGTCCGAACTCGATGTCGCCGTGAGCACTCTGGTTGAGGTTCATGAAGTCCATATCGATGTCGGCCCAGGGAATCTCGGCATTGTACTGGGTGTGGAAGTGGAGTAGGGGCTTCTGCAGCTGCTGCAGGCCCTTGATCCACATCTTTGCGGGCGAGAAGGTGTGCATCCAAGTGATGATACCCACGCACTTCTCGTCGTTGTTGGCAGCCAGCATCACCTGCTCTACTTCCTTCGAGCTGTTGGCCGTGCCCTTATATACAATCTTCACGGGGATGTTGCCCGAGGCGTTCAGGCCCTCGACCATCTCCTTTGAGTGTCCGTCAACGGCCACCACTGCGTCACCACCATAGAGCAACTGTGCGCCAGTTACCCACCAAATTTCGTAATTCTCGAATGCTTTCATTGTTTGTAATTGTTTTTAAGTTATTGATTAATGTTTCTGTCCTTTTTGTCCGTAGTAGGCATTAGGTCCGTGCTTGCGCATGTAGTGCTTCTCGACCAGCAAGGGATTCATCGTCGTGTTCGGGTTGACCGAGAATGAGACGAAGGCCATCTTGGCACACTGCTCCATCACCTTGGCGTTGTAGACGGCGTTGTCGGGACTGGTGCCCCATGAGAACGGACCGTGATTCTTCACCAGGACGGCGGGCGTGTGGTCGGGATTGATCTTGCGGATGTTCAGTATCTCGTCGACGATGACGTTGCCCGTCTCCAGCTCGTATTGTCCCTTCACCTCAGCCTCAGTCATATCGCGCGTGCAGGGGATGTCCTGATAGAAGTAGTCGGCGTGAGTGGTGCCGATGTTGGGGATGTCGCGACCGGCCTGGGCGAAGGCGGTGGCGTAGGTGGAGTGGGTGTGAACGACGCCCTGAATGTTGGGGAATGCCTTATATAAGACAAGGTGTGTGGGCGTGTCGCTCGACGGGTTGAGGTTGCCCTCGACGACTTTGCCCGTCTCGAGGTCGACGACCACCATGTCCTCAGCTTTCATCACGTCGTAGTCAACGCCGGAGGGCTTGATGACTACCAGACCTTTTTCGCGGTCGATGCCTGAGACGTTGCCCCAGGTGAAGATGACCAGCCCCTGCTTGACCAAATCGAGGTTGGCCTTGAATACTTTCTGTTTGAGTTCTTCTAACATAATGTTTATAGTTTAAAGTTGGGGTCTTCGTGGTACGCCCGCTTGTTGAAGCGGTAGAGATAGGCACCACGCTTCGACCCTGTTTTGTCAATGAGTTCAGTCTTCTCGATATAGTCCATTTCCTTGATGCGTTTGCGGAAGTTGCGCTTGTCGAGCTCCGCGCCGTTTACAGCCTCGTAGAGTTTCTGCAGCTGCGTCAGCGTGAACAGGTCGGGCAGCAGCCGGAATCCGACAGGCTCCGTGCGCAGTTTCTGGCGCATCAGTTTTCGTGCCTTGCGAATCATCTCGTTGTGGTCGGAGTAGAGTTTCGGCAGTTCCTCAACGTTCATCCACTCGACCCCATGATCCAACCGCAGCCGCTCGTCGTAGTCCTTCACATTGATTAAAGCATAGTAGGCGATGGAAATGACGCGCTCGCCCGGGTCGCGGTCAATGCGCCCGAAGGCTCCCACCTGTCGCATATACAGGTTGTTGAGTCCCGTCAGTTCCGAAACCGTGCGCGTGGCGGCGTCGTCGATGCTCTCGTCGGCGGCGACGAAGCCTCCGTAGAGGCTCCATTCACCGCGTCCGGGATCCATCTGTCTGCGGCCGATGAGCACCTTCAGCTTGCCTTCGTCGAAGCCGAAGATAATGCAGTCCACCGAGACCCAGACTTTCGAGTGTTGGCTGTAGTAGGTCATTTCCTGCTTTTAGAAGAAGTACCAGTAGAAGCAGCCACAGAGGAAGAGAACACCGAGGGTAC